>JAGRKN010000370.1 GCA_020442275.1 Rhodoblastus sp.
CTGAGCTACGGGCGCGCGGGACCGGGTTGGCCGGTCCGCCGTCGGCGTTGAAGCGCCGAGGCAGCGACCGTCTAACCGGTCGCGCCGGCAAACGCAAGTCGCGTTTGCGGCATCAGGACTTTCCTTCGGCAGACGCGCCGGTCGGACCGCCCGCCGGGCTCACGGGAAGCATGATTTCGAAGGCGGCGCCAGGCCAATTGGCTTCCGTCGAATCTTTCAGGCGGATCTCGCCGCCGTGCGCGCGCACGAGATCGGCCGCAATCGCCAGCCCGAGCCCGGTGCCGCCCGGCCGCGCCGCGCCGCGGAAGGCCGAGAACAGGTTTTCGCGCGCAGCTGGCGGCAGGCCGGGGCCGTTGTCGACTAAGAGGATCGAAACGCCTGCATCGCTGCGCGTCGCCGAGAGCCGCAGGGCGGGCGCGCCCACTGTCGAGCCGGCGCTGTCGAGCGCCTCGACGGCATTGCGGAACAGGTTGAGGAGCGCGCGAAAGAACTGCTCGCGATCGACCTGGATGATGAAATCCTGCGGCGCGTCGTTGTGGAACTCGATCGCGGAGCGCGCGGACAGCATCGCTGTCTCCGCCGCCTCCGCCGCCATCAGCCGCAGGGGCGTCGGCGCCGGGCGCGGCGCCTCGTCGACCGAACGGCCGTAGGTCAGGGTCGATTGGCAGAATCTGATCGCACGATCGAGGGTGGAAACAAGTTTCGGCGCGAGCCGGACGACCAGCGGATCGGAGGCGGAAGCCATGCGGTCGGAAATCAGCTGCGCCGAGGTCAGCATGTTGCGCAGGTCGTGGTTGATCTTGGCCACGGCGAGGCCGAGCGCCGCAAGACGCTTCTTTTCGGAGAGTTCACGCGCCAGCGCGCGCTCCATGTCGGCCAGGGCCTCCTCCGCGGCGCCAATCTCGTGACGGGCCCCGGAGGGCGCGATGATCTTCGTACCGTCCTCCGGCGCCGCCGCAAACGCGACGACATTGCCGGTCAGGCGGCGCACGGGGGCGAGCACCATGATCGACAGGGCGGCGACGGCGAGCAGCGCGACAATCAGGGAAATGGC
Organism: Rhodoblastus sp.; assembly: GCA_020442275.1. GTDB lineage: Bacteria > Pseudomonadota > Alphaproteobacteria > Rhizobiales > Beijerinckiaceae > JAJXWB01. The sequence continues at coordinate 1,055 of JAGRKN010000370.1, forward strand.
CAGCGACAGAAGCAGGATGTTGAGCGAATAGGCGCGCATGGCCGCTTTCAGCGGCGCCTCGTCGATCGCGACCTCGACATAGTCGGCGCCCATCGGCGCGGCGCTTCGCACGTCGAGAATGCGGCCAGGCCGCGCCAGCAGGGTTCTAAAGGAGGCCGTGATCGCGCTCCAGGCGGATTGGTTGCGCAGGTCGGAGACTTCGTCGACCTCGGGCGGCATGTCGGAGACCGCGAGCATGCGCCGGCTGTCGGATCGCTTCAGTACGATCATGCGCGCGCCGACGCTGTCGAGAATGGCGACCTTCAGGCTTTGGGGAACCATGCCCTCCGGCGCGGCGTCGAGAACGAGAGCGGCCGTGTAGGCCGCGGACAGGCGCGTGCGCAGCCAGTTGTTGCGGAAATTGGCGATGGAAGGAATGTAGATCGCGACTTCCGCCAGCAGCACGAAGGCCACGATCAGCAGCAGCACACGGCTTGCGAGGCCGAAGCGCGGCAGATGGATCGCCTTCTCCCGTCCCGGAATCCGGCCGTTCGTCGCGTCGTCCATCGCTCACCCGAACCTGCGCAGGAAGCGCAGCGCGCTCTTCAGCCAGGGCTTGTCCAATTTGTCGGCATAGACCGCGAGGGCCGCACGCCGCGAAACTTCCGACAGTGTCGGATAGGCGAATATGGCGCTGGCCATGTCCTGCGCCATCAACCCCTTCGACAATGCGAGCGACCAGGGCGCGATCAGTTCGCCGGCCGCGCGGCCGACGATCCCGCAACCCAGTACGCGTCCATCGCTTGCCGTGACGACTTTGATATGGCCTTCCGGCGCGCCCTCGGCGCGGGCGCGGTCGTTTTCGGACAGGCTCCAGCGCAGGATGCGGATGTTCCTGTACCGGTTGCGGGCCTCCTCTTCCGAGTGGCCGGCCCATGCGATTTCGGGGTCGGTGTAGGTCACGCGCGGGGCGATCTCGTCGCGCACGCGCGCCGGCAGGCGGAACAGGATCTGTCGCAGCACGAGCCCCGCATGGTAGTTCGCCGCCGACGTCAGCTGCGTTCGCCCCGTCGCGTCGCCAATGGCGTAGATGCGGCGATTGCGGGTGCGCAGGTTCCGGCCGGTCTTCACGCCCGTGCGGTCGAACGTGACGCCGGCCGCCTCGAGCCCGAGATTGTCGACGTTCGGCTTGCGGCCGGTTGCGATCAGGAGATGCGTTCCGTCGATGGTCTCCTCGACTTCCTGACCGCCGAGAACGACCCGGACGCCTTCGGGGCGCGGCTCGACGCGGGCGATCGCCCTGCCCTCGCGCAAGTCCACGCCCTCGCGGCGCAACCTATCTAGCGTGACGGCGGCGAGCTCGGGATCCTCACGCGCGAGCGCCCTGTCCGCCTCGATCACGATCGCCTCCGAACCCAGGCGGCGGAAAGCCTGGGCAAGTTCGAGACCCTGCGGACCGCCGCCCACGACGATCATGCGTCGCGGCGCTGTCTCGATATCGAAGATCGTCTCGTTGGTGAGATAGCGGACGAATTCGAGACCCGGGATCGGCGGGACGAAGGGGGCCGATCCCGTCGCCAGCACGAAGCGACGGGCGCGGACGGCAATGCCGCCGCCTTCGACCGTCCGCGCATCGACGAAGCGCGCGGACGCGCGGATCACCCGCACGCCCATGGCCTCGTAACGCGCCTGCGAATCGACGGGCGCGATCGATGCGATCGTTTCCGCGATCCGCTTGCGTACGATCGGCCATGCGACGCGCGGCTCGATCGCATGGACGCCGAAGCGTTCGGCGTCGCGCATGGCCTGCGCGGTGTGCGCCGAGGCGATCAGGGTCTTGGAGGGCACACAGCCGGCGTTGAGGCAATCCCCGCCCATCTCGCCCTTTTCGAACAGCACGACCGACACGCCGAGCCGCGCGGCGCCGGCGGCGACCGACAGGCCGCCAGCGCCAGCGCCGATCACGCAGATGTCGGGCCTGAGCGTCTCGTTCAATCCGCGCGTCCGTTCATTTCGTCGCCAGCCGTTTGCGCGCGGCCCAGACGCGCCGCGCGACGATCGGCGCGAGCGCGAACAGCGACAGGCCGATCAGAACCCCGAATATCTTCGGGGTTACGATGGCCGACAAGGGGAGTTCGAGTTTGCAGAGGGCGTGACCGGCCCCGCGGCAGGCGTCGCGACGCGCCAGCGCCCCGGCGACGATCTCGTCCAGGCTGGCGCCGGCCGCCGTGAAGACGAGACCCGCCGGCAGCACGCCGAGCGCCGTCGTCCAAAAGAAGGTTCGCAGCGGCACGGCCGCGAGCGCGGCCGCGAGATTGACGAACCAGAACGGGAAAAGCGGCGACATGCGCAGGAAGAGCAGATAGCCGACGGCGTGTTCCTTGAACTTGTCGCGCAGGCGCAGGACTTTTGGACCGGCTCGCGCGGCGAGCGTCTCGCCGAGCGCCGAGCGCGCGGCGAGAAAAAGCCCGCAGGCGCCCGCCGTCGCGGCCACGACCGACCCGGCCAGCCCCCAGGCGACGCCAAACAGGGCGCCGCCAGCCACGGTCATGAGCGTCGCACCCGGCGCGGATATGGCGACGAGGGCGGCGTAAGTCAGGATGAAGGCGCCGAAAGCGGCGGCGAAATGCCGACCGATGTAGTCGATGAGCGGCGCGCGGCTGTCGACCAGCAGTTCGAAGGAGGCGTAGCGGTCGAGACGCAGGCCGAAGAAGGCGGCCAGCGCCAGCGCGATGGCCGCCAGAGGCGCATAGCGTCGCCAGATCGGCTGCGTCTTTGGCAGGGCGGCGTCGGTCACGCCGGCACCATAGACCGGCCCCGCGACATCGCGCGCCTGACAATTGCGTGATTGGCGCGTGGCTCTGTGCTAACCGGATGGCAAAGCACATACGCAAGGGAGCGAAACATGAGCACCGTCGCCTTCATCGGACTTGGCAATATGGGCGGGCCGATGGCCGTCAATCTGGCGAAGGCCGGCCATGCGGTGCGCGGGTTCGATCTCGTGCCCTTCCTGCGCGACGAGGCCGCCAAGTCGGGCATTTCGGTGGCCTCATCCGCCGCCGACGCGGTCAAGGACGCCGATGTCGTCGTCACCATGCTGCCGGCCGGCAAGCATGTGATTGCCGTGTGGTCGGAAATCGCGCCTCTGGCGAAAAAGGGCGCGCTCCTGATCGATTCCTCCACCATCGACGTCGACAGCGCGCGGGCGGCCCATGCGCTCGCGGAAAAGGCCGGGCTTGCCAGCGTCGACGCGCCTGTGTCCGGCGGCACCGGCGGCGCCAAGGGCGCGACGCTCACCTTCATGTGCGGCGGCGCGGATGCCGCCTTTGCGGCCGCCAAGCCGCTGCTGGAGCAGATGGGCAAGAAGATCGTGCATTGCGGCGGCCCCGGCGCCGGCCAGGCGGCCAAGATCTGCAACAACATGATCTTGGGCGCGACGATGATCGCCACCGCGGAAGCCTTCGTCCTCGGCGAAAAGCTCGGGCTGACCCATCAGGCGCTGTTCGACGTCGCCTCGACCTCGTCGGGCCAGAGCTGGTCGCTGACCACCTATTGCCCCGCGCCCGGCCCGGTGCCGACGTCGCCCGCCAACAATGGCTACAAGCCCGGCTTTGCCGCCGCGCTGATGCTGAAGGACCTGAAACTGTCGCAGGAAGCTGCTGCTTCCGCCGGCGCGGCGACGCCGCTCGGCGCTGCGGCGGCGCAGATCTACGCGCTGTTCAACGCCGCGGGCCACGCCGGCGACGATTTCTCGGGCGTGATCAATTTTCTGCGCGGCAAGGCAGAATAGGTCAGCCTGCTTGACATAATCTCGCGAGGGATTATCGAATACGGCCCGCGTCCGACGACGCCAAGAATTCAGACGAGAATGGATCGCCCGGATGAACGCCCATCAGAAGATCGTCTTTTCGCATAATCCGACGACCCGCCCCGCCAGCGCGGAAGCGCGGGCCGAGGCGCTGAAGGATCCGGGTTTCGGCAAGGTTTTCACCGACCATATGGTCACGATCCGCTGGACGCTCGATCGCGGCTGGCACGACGCGCAGATCCGCGCGCGCGAGCCGATCGCGCTCGATCCGGCGGCCGCCGTCCTGCACTACGGGCAGGAGATTTTTGAAGGCCTGAAAGCCTACAACCTCTCGGACGGCTCGATCGCCCTGTTCCGCGCCGAGCAGAACGCGCGGCGCTTCAACGCGTCCGCCGAGCGCATGGCCATGCCGACCATTCCGGAAGCCGTATTCATGCAGGCGGTGGAAGAGCTGGTGAAGGTCGACCGCGCCTGGGTGCCTACCGGCGACGGCAGCCTCTATCTGCGCCCCTTCCAGTTCGCGACCGAGGCCTTTCTGGGCGTGCGGCCGAGCCACGAATATCTGTTCGTGCTGATCGCTTCCTCCGTCGGCTCTTATTTCAAGGGCGGCGAGAAACCGGTGACGGTTTGGCTGACCGACCGCTACACGCGCGCGGCCGAAGGCGGCACGGGAGCGGCCAAGTGCGGCGGCAATTACGCGGCCTCGCTACTGGCGCAGGCCGAGGCGATCGAGCACGGCTGCGACCAGGTGGTCTTCCTCGACGCCGCCCAGCACAAATGGGTGGAAGAGCTCGGCGGCATGAACGTGTTCTTCGTGATGAACGACGGTTCGCTCGTCACGCCGCCGCTGACCGGCACGATCCTGCCCGGCATCACCCGTGACGCGATCCTGACGCTGGCGCGCGCGCAGGACCGCGCCGTCCGCGAGGAACGCTATTCCATGGACCAGTGGCGCGCGGACGCCGCCAGCGGCAAGCTGAAGGAAGCCTTCGCCTGCGGCACGGCGGCTGTCGTGGCGGCCATCGGCAAGGTGAAGAGCGCGGCGGGCGACATCGTGATGGGCGACGGCTCTGTCGGCGCGGTGACGGCGGCCTTGAAGTCGCAGCTCGTCGGCATCCAGCGCGGCGATGCGCCCGATCCGCACGGCTGGGTGCGGCGGATCGGGTAAGACGCCCGTCAAGCGGGCTTCGGCTCGCCCTTCAGCGCGCGGACGATTTCATCCGGGATCGGCGCGGACTTCATCTTGTTGGGGTCGTCGGGGTGGCGGGACGTCCATACGCGCGTCTCGAAAGCCTCGATAGCCAGTTCGCCTTCGTTGAACAATTGATGGCGGATATCGAAGGACGAACGGCGGATGTCGATCGCCTGCGTCTCGATCACGACCGTATCGCCGAAGCGCGCGGGTTTCATGAATTTGGCGCGGGATTCGACCAGCGGAATGCCGGCGAAGTCGAGGTTTTCGAACAGCCAGCGCTTGTGAAAACCAGCTGCCTCCAGCAGACCGCCCGTACAATTGTCGAACCAGTCGAAGAAGCGCGGGTTGTAAACGATCTTGGCGGGATCGCAGTCGCCCCATTCGATTTTCTTTTCGCGTCTGGCGACGAGCATCAGCATTCCTCCAGTCCTGTTCATGCACCGCTAGAGCCTGCGCGCCGCCTATGCAAGCGCGCAATCGCGCGCATCCGCCAGCCCTGCTAGACTGGGCGGATGGACGGCTATGGCGCAACCTTCTTCGACACGCCGCTCGGCCTGTGCGGTCTCGCCTGGACGCCGCGCGGCGTGAAGGCGTTGCAACTGCCGGAAGAGACGCCGGAAGCCACGCGCGCGCGACTGATGCGCAAGTCCGGCGCGCCGTTCGAACGGCGGCCGCCCGACGGGATTTCCGAAATCGTCATGCGCATCGGCAAGCTGCTCGCTGGCCGCGCGGTCGACCTCAGCGACATCGCACTCGACATGGATCGCGTCGGCGCCTTCGAGGCGCAGGTCTATGTCACGACGCGCTTCATTCCCTGCGGCGCGACGCGCACCTATGGCCAAATCGCGCGCGCCATCGGCGAGCCGGGCGCCGCGCGCGGCGTCGGTCAGGCGCTCGGGCGCAACCCCTTCGCGATCATCGTGCCCTGCCATCGCGTGGTCGCGGCCAATGGCAAGACCGGCGGCTTTTCGGCCGGCGGCGGAGTGACGACGAAGTTGCGCATCCTGGAAATCGAACGACGGGCAGCGGGGTTGAACGCCAGCCCGGCGGATGCGCAGCTCAGGTTGTTGTGACGCGCGACGACATCCCAAACCAGCAACGAAGGACTTGAGAGCCTGGGTGGACCGCGAGCCTTCGGGCTCGCAAACTTGGAGACGTCAAGGCGAGCCTGAAGGCTCGCGGTCCTTTAGAACCCGCGAAATGTCGCGAAATCCTTCGCGGGCGTGCGCTCGGTCTCCAGCGCGTTGATCGGCGCGCTCCAGTCGGCGTAGCCGAGCGAGAGACCGCAGACGACCATTTCCTCGGGCGCCAGTTGCAAGGCTTCGCGCACCGGCTTGTGGAAATAGGCGAAGGCCGCCTGCGAACATGTCTCGAGCCCATGCGCGCGCGCTGCGACCGACAGGGCCTCGAGGAAATAGCCGTAGTCGAGCCAGGAGCCGATCTCGAGGCGGCGGTCGATCGTGAAGACGATGCCGACCGGCGCATCGAAGAACATGTAGTTGCGGCCGTGCTGCGCGGCCATGGCGGCGCCGTCGCCCTTCTTGATGCCGAGAATGCCGTACATGTCCCAGCCGACCTTGCGGCGGCGCGACAGATAGGGTTCGAAGAACTCATCCGGGTAATATTTGTATTCGGAATCGTGCCGCTGCACGCCGGTTTCGGCGAAGTCGCCGAGCACGGCCTGCGTCACCTTCTCCTTCTCGGCGCCGACGACGACATGCGCGCGCCACGGCTGCATGTTGGTCCCGCTCGGGGCGCGCGCGGCTATGTCGAGCAGGCGCTCGATCAGTTCGCGCGGCACGGGCGTGTCGAGAAAGGCGCGGATCGAGCGGCGCTCGCCAATGGCCTTTTCGATAGCCGCGCATTCGGACGCGGTGAATTCGGCGACCTTTTTCGTCATTTGCGGATACTCACAGAAGTTCGAAGAAGCGCAGGACGACCTGCGTCGGCAGGCGCGCGCCGGAGCAGACGAAGATGCGCTTCGTCATCCATTGCAGTTCGGGCGCGGCCGTCTCGAAACGCGGCGAGGCGCGGAAATAGACGAGTTTCGGATCGACCAGTTCGCCGCGCGCGAGGCGGTCGAGCACGTCCTTCGGCCCGTCACGCAGACCGTAGTTCTTGACGTAGACGAGGCCGTGCTCGGTCTCGATCACGTAGAGCGCTTCGAGTTCCGCGACGCCGTCGCGGCGGATGATCTGGAAATCGGCGCCGCTCGCCAGCACGCGGCCGTTGATGCGGCCCTTCACCGTGCCGCCGATGATCGGGATCACACGGCGCACGCCGGCGCCGGTCTCGCCGACGA
>JAGRKN010000371.1 GCA_020442275.1 Rhodoblastus sp.
ACCGTCGGCGACCCCTACAAGGACACGGCGGGCCCCGCCGTGAACCCGGCGATCAAGATCACCAACATCGTGGCCCTGCTGCTGCTGGCGATCCTGGCGCACTGAGCGGTTTCGATATCGAAACGCGAAAGGGCGGGGGAAACCCCGCCCTTTTCATTGGTCGGTCCCGTGTGGACCTCGCATTCTGGAGAAATATCGATGGAAACCCGCGACTCGAACGGTACGGTCCTCGCCGACGGCGACAGCGTCACCATCATCAAGGACCTGAAGGTGAAGGGCGCTTCGGCCACGCTCAAGCGCGGCACGACCTTCAAGAACATCCGCCTCACCGACGACCCGCGCGAGATCGAATGCCGCTCGGCTCAGATCAAGGGTCTCGTGCTCAAGACCGAGTTCGTGAAGAAGATCTGACACGCCCATCCCGAAGTCTCAGTCTTTTCATGGCGCGTGAATGCGCTATGTCGGCTGTGGGGCAGGGTGGAGCATGAGCGGACCGATCGATCTGTCTGGCGTCGCGCCGGGCCCGGGAGAAGACCTGTTCGCGACGCTTGCGGACAATATTTCGCAGCTCGCGTGGATGGCGGATTCGAGCGGTTCGATCTTCTGGTACAACAAGCGCTGGTTCGACTACACCGGCACGACTCTCGATGAGATGCAGGGCTGGGGCTGGACCAAGGTCCATCATCCCGACCATGTCGAGCGTGTCGTCGAGCGGATCCGCAATTCATTCGAATCGGGCGAGCCCTGGGAAGACACGTTTCCGCTGCGCTCGGCGGGCGGCGAATTCCGCTGGTTCCTGTCGCGCGCATTGCCGATCCGAGACGAAGGCGGCGATATCGTCCGCTGGTTTGGCACCAATACGGACATCACCGAGCAGCAGCTGATCGAGGAGCGGTTACGTGAGAGCGAGGCGACGTTCCGCGCCATGTTCAACACCAGCTCGCTCGGCAAGGCGCAGGTCGATGTCGGGTCCTTCCGCTTCACGCGGGTCAACGAGGCGCTGTGCCGGATGCTCGGCGCGCGTGCGACGGAGCTGCTGGCGATCACCCTGCCGGAAGTCCTGCATCCGGCTGGACGCGCGCCTCTGGAGGCAGCGCTCGGCCGATTGGCGAGCGGCGAAATCGCGGCTTTCGAGATCGAGACGCGACTGGCGGCGGGCGATCGGGATCGCGCATGGGCGCAGATCACGCTGAACACGATCCCGGACGAGCGGGGCATGCCCTATCGCCTCGCCGCCGTGCTCGTCGACGTGACGGAGCGCAAGCTCGCCGAGCAGCGCAATCTCGTTCTGATGCGGGAGGTCAATCACCGCGCCAAGAACCTTCTGGCTGTCGTGCAGGGGATCGCGCGCCAGACGGCCGGCAGCGAGGATTTCGAAGCGCGCTTTCTCGAACGCGTCGGAGCGCTTGCGGCGGCGCATGACGTCATCGTCGACAACGAGTGGCAGGGCGCGACGCTGGAGAGCCTGATCCGCTCGCAGACCGGGCTGTTCACGACGCCGCAATCACGCCGCGTCGCGCTCTCGGGTCCGGAGGTTCTCGTCAGCGCCGACGCCTCGCAGATGCTCGCCATGGCGATCTACGAACTCGCCACCAACGCCGTGAAATACGGCGCGCTGTCGGCGGACGCCGGCCGCGTGACGATCGACTGGACAACGGCGGGCGAGAAGGGCGCCGAGACGTTTACACTGCAATGGCGCGAGACCGGCGGCCCGCCGGCGCAGAAGCCGCAGAAATCGGGTTTTGGAAGCGTGGTCACGCGCAAGCTCGTCGCCTCGATGTTCTCGGCCAGGGTCGATCCGCAATATCTGCCCGAAGGCTTCGCGTGGAAGTTCCAATGCCCGCTGGCGAAGATCGTCGGGCGGGAGACGGCGTCGGATCTGGATGCTGCGGCGTCGTGACGGCCTTGCGCTGTAGGTAACCTTTCCGCGTCATTGCGAGCGAAGCGAAGCAATCCAGAGCCGGTGCACGACTCTGGATCGCCGCGTCGCTTCGCTCCTCGCGATGACGGCAACAATTGGCGGCAGGTTCGTCAGACCGGCTCCAGCGCGCGAAACGCGCCTTCCGGCATTTCCACCCCAATCACATCGCCCGCCGCGACATCGCCGCCTTCCAGAATCACCGCCATCACGCCGGTCTTGCGGATCAGCTTTCCATCCGCGGAGCGGTCGAGGCAGGCGGCCATGAGCCCATCGCGAAACCGGTCGATCTGGATGCAGGGGTTGCGCAGGCCCGTCAGTTCGACGAGCGCCGTCGCGCCCAGCCGCAGGCGCGCGCCGGCGGGCAGGGCGATGAGGTCGAGATCGCGGATGAGCACATTCTCGCCGAGGTCGCCCGGACCGAGCGGTCCGAAGCGAGCCGACAGTTCTTCGAGCAATTCGGCGTTGAGGAGGTGGACCTGCCGCAGGTTCGGCATATCGGGATATTTCAGCGCGCGCGAACGATGCTGGACCGTCGCGCCGAAATGGCCGTCGCCGTCGACGCCGAGGTTTTGGACGAGACGGATGGAGAGCGTCGGCGTCTTGGAGAAATGATGGCCGCGCCGGCGCGCGACCGCGACGACGCGGGGCGCCATCGCCGAAATCCTCAAGAGAACTTCAGCAGGCCCTTGATCATGTTCTGGACGAAGCTCTCGTCGCCGCCCGCCGTCGGCGTCGTGCGCGAGACATAGTCGAACAGCTTGCCGTCCTGCAGGCCGTAATTGGCGACGCGCTGGATGCCGCCCTTGCCGAAATAGACGGCGAGCACGCGCTGGTCGGTGACGGTCGGCTGCATGAACGCGGCCTNNACGGTCTGGCTCACATAGTACCAGGCGTCGCCGCCGACCGTCGACGTGGTCGAGGGCGTGCCGAGCAGGGCGAGCGTCTTCTCCTTGGAGAGGCCGTTCTTGAGCTGGTTCATGGTCGTGGGGTCGGCCTGATAGCCGCGCTGGACCACGCCGTCGTAGCTGAGGCCGGGAATGCCGCCGGTCGAACAGGCGCCGAGCGGAAGCGCGAGCGCGACGAGAAGCGCCACACGCGCCGGCGAAAGCAAATGCCGCTTATCCCCCAAGGCCATTCCCACGCTCCGCCTTTTCATCTCGCGATCGGGACGACCGCGCCACAACGCTATCGGCACGCCCGCCGCAGCAAAATCGAATTTCGGACTTGCATCGGCGACCGGCGATGCCTAACCCCCGGAACGGCCAAATGCAAGGTCGCCGCGCTCACGCTGCGGCAGGTCGCAAAGTCTGGAGCCATGATCTTCAAGCTCTTTTCCCGCAAGTCCCGCAGCCCGGCGGCCGAGCGTCTGTACGGCGAGATCATGGCGGCGGCGCGGCGGCCGGCGCTTTTTCTGCCGCCGTACAATGTGCCAGATACGCTCGAGGGGCGCTTCGACGCGCTCGTCCTGCATGCCTTTCTCGTCGTGCGGCGGCTTGCGGCTCGGCCCGACCCCGCGCCGCAACTGGCGCAGGACCTGTCCGACGAATTGTTTAGGGCGCTGGACCGCGCTTTGCGCGAGATGGGCGTCGGCGATCTGGCCGTCCCCAAACGCATCGCCAAGCTCGCCGCCGATTACAATGGGCGGCGCACCGCCTACGAGGCCGCGCTCGGCGACGGCGAAGCGGCGCTTGCCACGGCGCTCGCACGGAACGTCTACGGTCAGGCGGAGGGCCAAGTCGCCGCGCCGCTCGCGCGCTACATGCTGAAGGCGGATGCGGCGCTGGCGGAGGCGCCCTTCGCCGCCTTCGACAAGGGCCCGGTCCCCTTTCCCGCGCCGGAGGAGAAGCCATGAGCAGGCCTGAACATCAGGCAGAGTCGCCCGTCTGGTCGTCGCCGCTCATTGTCGGCGAGATTCCGCCGCAAGGCGAGGACATCGTGATCGAGGCCGATGCCGGCGTGCGCGAGGAGCTCGCGCGCCTCAACGGGCTCGTGGCGCTGTCGTCGGCCGTCGCGCGGCTGCATGCGTCGCGGCGCGGCCGCGAGGGCCTGCATGTGACGGGCGAGGTTCGGGCGCGCGTCACGCAGACCTGCGTCGTCAGCCTCGAGGATTTCGAGAGCGAGATCGTCGAGCCGGTCGATGTCGAGTTTGAGCCGGTGCGCGCGCCGAGGCCGGCGCGTGAGGAGGGCGAGCGGATGAGCCGTCGCCGGCGCGACGCCCGTCCGCCTGTCGAGGAAGACGAGGAGGGCATGGACGATCTGAACGCGCCCGACGAGATCGTGGATGGCAAAGTCGATCTCGGCGCCCTGGCGAGCGAATTTCTGACGCTCGGCGTCGACCCCTATCCGCGCAAGCCCGGCGTCGCCTTCGAGGAGCCGAAGGCGCAGGGCGCGACGATCTCGCCTTTCGCGCGGCTGGCGGAACGCAAGGGCGAACCGGGCGAGGGCAATTGAGCAAGGTCGCAAGGCCCGCTCCTCCTGTGGCATATGACCAAAAACCGGTTGCCATAGCCGCCCGAGAGGCTATGGTCCGCCGCCCGCAACCCGGGGCGGGCGATTGATGGAGCCTCAGCGCAGATGACGAATGGCGTGCGGATCGCGCTCGACGCCATGGGCGGCGACTTCGGTCCCTCCGTGGTCGTGCCCGGCGCCGCCATCGCCCGCGATCGGCGGCCCGACACGTCATACCTGTTCTTCGGCGACGAGAAGCAGATCCGTCCGCTGCTCGAGCAGCACCCCAAGCTCGCCGCGGTTTCCGAGATTAGGCACACCGACGTCGTCGTGAAGAGCGACGACAAGCCGAGCCAGGCGGTGCGCGCGGGCCGGCGCGGTTCGTCCATGTGGCTCGCCATCGAGGCGGTCAAGAAGGGCGAGGCGGACGCAGCGGTCTCCGCCGGCAATACCGGGGCGCTGATGGCCCTGTCGAAAATCTGCCTGCACATGCTGCCGGGGATCGAGCGGCCGGCGCTCGCCGCGATCTGGCCGACGCTGCGCGGCGAATCCATTGTGCTGGACGTCGGCGCGACCATTGGCGCGGACGCCGAACATCTGTTCGATCTGGCGATCATGGGTTCGGCCATGGCGCGCATATTCTTCGACATCGACCGGCCGACGGTCGGCCTGCTCAATGTCGGCACGGAAGAGATCAAGGGCCTGGAAGAGGTGAAGGCCGCCTCGCGCCGCCTGCGCGAAGCCAATATCCCGACCATCGATTATCGCGGCTTCGTCGAGGGCGACGACCTCGGCAAGGGCACGGTCGACGTGGTCGTGACCGAGGGCTTTACCGGCAATATCGCGCTCAAGACGGCCGAGGGCACGGCCAAGCAGATCGCGCAATACATGCGCGACGCCTTCCGCTCCTCGCTGCTGTCGAAGATCGGCGCGCTGCTGGCGCGCGGCGCCTTCCAGGCGCTGAAGCAGAAGATCGATCCGCGACGCGTCAACGGCGGATTGTTTCTCGGCCTCGACGGCGTGATCATCAAGAGCCACGGCAGCATGGATTCGGTCGGCTTCGCCGGCGCAATCGAGGTGGGCTACGACATGGCCCGGCACAAGCTGCTCGACAAGATTCGCGAGACCATCACCCTTTCGAGCGAGGCCGAGGCGAGCGCATTGCCGCCGCCCGCCGACGACGCAACCCGAGGATAGTTCACCCCCATGGCCGAAGGCGCGAACAACAACGACAAGACAGGATTGCGCTCGGCAGTGCTCGGGGTCGGCGCCTATCTGCCGGCGAAGACGCTGACCAACGCCGATCTCGAAAAAATGGTCGACACGACCTCCGAATGGATCGTGCAGCGCACAGGCATCCAGGAGCGCCACATCGCCGCCGAGGGCGAGACGACGTCGATGCTCGGGACGGAGGCCGCGAAACGCGCTCTCGCCAATGCGGGCGTGGAGGCCGCCAGCATCGACCTGATCATCTGCGCGACCTCGACGCCGGATTACACCTTTCCCTCCACCGCCACTCAAATCCAGGCCGCGCTCGGGATCACGCATGGCGTCGCCTTCGATCTTCAGGCCGTGTGCTCGGGCTTCGTCTTCGCGGTTTCGACCGCCGACAAGTTCCTGCGCTCCGGCTCGCACAAGCGGGCGCTGGTGATCGGCGCGGAGACGTTTTCGCGCCTGCTCGACTGGGAGGACCGCACGACTTGCGTGCTGTTCGGCGACGGGGCGGGCGCGATCGTGCTCGAGGCGCAGCCGGCCGTGGCCGACGGGCGGGGCGTGCTGTCGACGCATTTGCGCTCGGATGGTCGCCATCGCCAGAAGCTGTTCGTGGACGGCGGTCCCTCCAGCACCGGCACGGTCGGCCATCTGCGCATGATCGGCAAGGATGTGTTCCGCCATGCGGTCGGGCAGGTCGCCGATGTCATGCTCGATTCCTTCGCCGAGTCCGGCGTCGATGCGGCAACGCTCGACTGGTTCGTGCCGCACCAGGCCAATGCCCGCATCATCGACGCCTCGGCCGAGAAGCTCGGGATCGCGCCGGAGAAGGTCGTCAAGACGGTCGCGCTGCACGGCAATACGTCGGCCGCTTCGATCCCGCTGGCGCTCGACGTCGCGGTGCGCGACGGCCGGATCAAGCCGGGCCATCTCGTGATGATCGAAGCGGTCGGCGGCGGCTTCACCTGGGGCGCTGCCGTGATCCGTTGGTAATGGGTCGATGCGCTTTTCTCAATTTGCAATGCCCGTAATCATCTTGATCTTCAACGCGCTGAGCGCTTAACGTATGGGCCTGCCGTCATCCTGGGTTGTGGGGTTTCGGGACGGCAGGGAAAATTTTTGGCAAGCGTCGCGGCCGGCCACCGCAGCGCGATTTCCAACTCTATTTTTTTCGAGTGCAGACATGGGCGCCAACGCACTAGCAAATCCATCGCCGGACGAATCCAACCTGGAATTGGCACGTACGCTCACGCGCGCCGATCTGGCCGACGCCGTCTATCGCGCGGTCGGCTTGTCGCGCGCCGAGAGCGCGGCGATGGTCGAGACCGTACTCGGCGAGATTTCCGACGTGATCGCAAGCGGAGAGACGGTCAAGCTGTCGTCTTTCGGATCGTTCGTCGTGCGCGCGAAAGGCGAGCGCATCGGCCGCAATCCCAAGACGGGCGTGGAAGCCTCGATTTCGCCGCGTCGCGTGGTCGTCTTCAAGGCGTCGCACGTGCTCAAGGCCCGCATCAACGGCCTGCAGGTCGACGGCCTCGCCGACGACTGAATCCTGTCCCGGGACGGTCTAGAATAGGCGCGTCGAATCGCCTTCGGCGAGAGAGCGCGCATGGAAAAGAGCCCCGACGCCTTCCGCACCATCAGCGAGGTGGCCGACGATCTCGGCCTGCCGCAACACGTGTTGCGCTTCTGGGAGACTCGTTTCTCGCAGATCAAGCCGATGAAGCGCACGGGCGGGCGGCGCTACTACCGGCCCGACGACGTCGAGCTCGTGCGCGCGATCAAGCACCTGCTCTACGGCGAGGGCTATACGATCAAGGGCGTGCAGCGGCTGTTCAAGGAGAATGGCGCGCGCGCCGTGGTCGCGGCCGTGCGCGGCGGCGTGGCGCTTTCGCCGTCGCAGCAGGTTCTGGCGCTCGAGAACGACGAGGAGGACGAAACCGGCATCGAAGCCTCGGTCGAGGTCTTGGCTGAAGAGGAGGCCGCCGAACCCGCTCCGGAAGCGGCGCCCGCAAGTCCGCAGGCGTCTGCCAGGCTCGCCGAAATCGCCGGCGAACTCGCGGATTGCGCACGGATTCTGCGGGCGGCGCGATCTCTCTGAGAAAACGCTCCGGAGGCAACGCGTTTTCTTCACGCGAACCGGAAGCCACTTCGCTTGAAAACGCTTCAGGCGCGTTGCGCGCCGCGAAACGCTTCTCTATAAGCGGCGCAGTCGGAGTGTAGCGCAGCCCGGTTAGCGCACTTGTCTGGGGGACAAGGGGTCGTGGGTTCGAATCCCGCCACTCCGACCATTCCATCCGCCGGAAATGGACATGCCAAAGGGCCGCGCGAGCGGCCCTTCGCTTTTTCGCTCCCCTACACCACCTGCCGCTCCCGCCCCTCCCAATACGGCTTCCGCAACTCCCGCTTCAAAATCTTCCCCGTGGGATTGCGCGGCAATTCGGCGACGATTTCGACGCTTTTCGGCAGCTTGTAGCCGGCCAGTCGTTCGCGGCACCAGGTCAGCAGCTCCACCTGGTCGACCTTGGCGTCGGGCTTGAGGACGAC
>JAGRKN010000372.1 GCA_020442275.1 Rhodoblastus sp.
ACGGCAAGCTGCCGGCCGGCGTCACGGCGAAGGACATCGCGCTCGCCATCATCGGCAAGATCGGCACCGCCGGCGGCACCGGCCATGTCATCGAATATGCTGGCGAAGCCATCCGCGACCTCTCGATGGAAGGCCGCATGACGCTGTGCAACATGTCGATCGAGGGCGGCGCCCGCGCAGGCCTGATCGCGCCGGACGAAAAAACCTTCGCCTATCTGAAGGATCGCCCCAAGGCGCCGAAGGGCGCGGCCTGGGATCAGGCTGTCGCCTACTGGTCGAAGCTCAAGACCGACGACGGCGCGAAGTTCGACACGGTCGTGAAACTCGACGCCGCCTCGCTCCCGCCGATCGTCACCTGGGGCACGAGCCCCGAGGACGTGATCACCATCGAAGGAACAGTGCCCACGCCCGCCGACGCGCCGAACGAGGCGAAGAAGACGGCGATTGCGCGCGCGCTCGACTACATGGGGCTCAAGGGCGGCGAGAAGATCACCGACGTGAAGATCGACCGCGCCTTCATCGGCTCCTGCACCAATGGCCGCATCGAGGACTTGCGCGCCGCCGCCGCTGTGGCGAAGGGCAAGAAAGTCGCGAGCCACGTCAACGCGATGGTCGTGCCGGGTTCGGGGCTCGTGAAGGAACAGGCGGAAGCCGAAGGACTCGACAAGATTTTCATCGAGGCGGGCTTCGAATGGCGCGAGCCCGGCTGCTCCATGTGCCTGGCGATGAACCCCGACAAGCTCGCCCCCGGCGAGCGTTGCGCCTCGACCTCGAACCGCAATTTCGAGGGCCGTCAGGGTTTTCGCGGGCGTACGCATCTGGTTTCGCCGGCCATGGCGGCTGCCGCCGCGATCGCCGGCCATTTCGTGGACGTTCGCAAGATCTGAATCGAAAAGGCCGGCGTCGCCGCCGGCCTGTCCCTGATCGCTGACGGCTCAGCGCCAGCGGCGGTGGTGGCGGCGTCCGTGGCGCCAGCCGTAGTGGTGGCCGCGCCGCCATCCATAATGGCGTTTGCCCCAACCGCGATGCCAACCGCGACCGCCATGACGGACCGTTTCGATCTGGCCCGCCCCATGCCCGCCTTCCACACCGAACGAGACCGCCGCCGAAAGCGGCGCTGCGCTCGCCGAACTCGCGAACACGGCTCCGGCCGCAATAATTGCGGCGAACAATATCTTCTTCATGTCGCTTCTCCTTCGCGCTCGGGCTCGCGCCTGAAGAGAACTCTCCCGCCTCGCGTCGGTTCCACACGCGTCTTTTGCGCAACGCGTCGCCATGCAATGCTGGCCCATGACCAAGACAGCGCCGGAATGGATCGTCCATCGCTCGCCCACCCTCGCCGAATTCGAGGACATGGCGCAGACGGCCTTCGACGGCCTGCCCGAAAGCTTCCGCAAACTGTGCGAAGGCGTCGTCATCCGCGTCGATGACTGGCCGGACGACGAGACGCTCGACCAGATGAATTGCGAAAGCGACTACGATCTGCTCGGCCTGTTTCGCGGACGCGGCCTCGCGCAGGGCGTCGCGCTGGCGCAGACCGGCCAGCAGCCGAACATGATCTGGCTCTACCGTCGTCCGATCCTCGATTACTGGGCGGAAAACGAAGACACTCTCGGCGCGATCGTGCGCCACGTCCTGATCCACGAGATCGGCCACCATTTCGGCCTGAGCGACGACGACATGGAGCGGATCGAACGAGAAGCGGATTGATGTCGTCGGCCTCCACCCCCGACCTGCGCCGCGCATTCGCGCGCAAGATCGTCGCGCAGGCGGGCGTGCGAGACCCTCGGATCGAAGACGCGTTCGCACAGACGGCGCGTGAGAAATTCGTCGGACCGCCGCCGTGGTTCGTCGCGCGCCACGGTGAATATGTCGAGACAAGCGACCTCGCCGATCTCTACGAGGATTGCCTCGTCGCCATCGACGCGCCGCGCGGCATCAATATCGGCGAGCCGGCGCTGCATGCGCGTTGCATGGCCGAGCTCGATCTGAGGGACGGCGAGACGATCCTGCATGTCGGCGCGGGCGTCGGCTACTACACGGCTATGCTGGCGCGGCTCGTCGGCGAAACCGGCCGTGTCTTCGGCTACGAGATCGACGCCGGGATCGCGGCGCGCGCGCAGGACAATCTGCGCGACCGGCGCAACGTGACGATCGCGGCGCGCTCCGGCATCGCGCCCGGCCTGCCGCAAGCCGACGCCATCTATGTCAATGCCGGCGCGATCGAACCCTGCGCCTGCTGGCGCGAGGCGCTGAAGCCCGGCGGACGCCTGCTGTTTCCGCTGGAGGCGCCGCATGCGCTCGGCGCCATGCTTTTCGTGCAGCGCGGCGCAGACGATCTGCGATGGCCGGCGCGCTTTCTCTTCCCCGTCGCCTTCATCGCCTGCGAGACGGATCGCGACCGCGCGGCCGAACGCAGCCTCGCCGACCGCTTTCACGACGAGAGCTGGCGCGACGTGCGTTCGTTACGCTTCGACGCGCCGGACGAAACCTGCTGGCTCGCGGGCCCCGACTGGTGGTTGTCGTCAGCCGCGCCGTGATCGCTCAGCCGCGCTTCTTCACCAGATATTTGTGCCAGCCGTCGAGCACGAGTTCGCGCTTCTGGTTGTGCACGGTCGCGCGCATGGTGATGACGCCGGTCGAGCGCTGGCCTTTCAGTTCCGTGATTTCGAGCGCGGGATAGAGCGTGTCCCCCTCGATCACGCCCGCCAGGAACCGGCAGGATTGTTCGAGGAAGGCGACGAGCGAATCCGAGACCTCGTGCGGAAACTGCCCGGCGCCCGCCGCGGTGAAGCACATGACCTGCAACCCATGCGCGAGCAGGCCGCCTAGCCCACGCTTGCGGCAATATTCGATATCGTAATGGATCGGATGATTGTCGCCGGAGACGAGCTGGAAGGCCGCGAAATTGGCTGAATTCACGGTCCGGCTCGGCAGCAGGTAGCGCTCGCCGACCTGAAAATCCTCGAACCAGCGCTGTTTCGCGCAGAGATGTTTTTCAGGATCGAAATTCGTATCGACGCTGCCCAAAGCGGCCTCCCTTTTTTCTTATGGTCGCAGGCGACCGCGCATGGGGTCAATGATGACCCGTTCGCGTCTGGTTTGCGCACTTGCCCCCCTTTTGCTAACACCCTGCCGAACCCGCAGCCGAAGGCCTTTGCGATGGAAAAGTTCACGAAATTGACGGGCGTCGCCGCGCCCCTGCCGATCGTCAACATCGACACGGACATGATCATCCCGAAGCAGTACCTGAAGACGATCGCCCGCACCGGCCTCGGCAAAGGTCTGTTCTCGGAAATGCGCTACAACGAGGACGGTTCGGAAAACCCGGATTTTGTGCTCAACAAGCCCGCCTATCGCAAGGCGCAGATCCTCGTCGCGGAAGACAATTTCGGCTGCGGCTCCTCGCGCGAGCACGCGCCTTGGGCGCTGCTGGATTACGGCGTGCGCTGCGTGATCTCGACCAGCTTCGCGGACATTTTCTACAACAATTGCTTCAAGAACGGCATCCTGCCGATCAAGGTGTCGAAGGAAGACCTCGCCAAGCTGATGGACGACGCCAGCCGCGGCGCGAACGCGACCCTGACCGTCGACCTCGAGACGCAGGAAATCCGCGGCCCCGACGGCGGCGTGGTCAAGTTCGACATCGACGCCTTCCGCAAGCACTGCCTGATCGAAGGCCTCGACGATATCGGCCTGACCATGGTCAAGGCCGACAAGATTTCGTCCTTCGAGAAGAAGGACGCTGACGCGCGTCCCTGGGCGTAACGCGCTTTACACGCTCGTACCCCCGTCATGCCCGGACTTGTTCCGGGCATCCACGCCATCGTGAGCCGCGAAATCCGCCGCACAGACGAAGCGCCTGCGCCAATGCGCATTGGCGCGGCCCGGCGTGGATGGCCGGGACAAACCCGGCCATGACGCACTGAATCAGCGGCGAGACAAATCAAAAGGGCCGCGCATCCTGCGATGCGCGGCCCTTTGTCTTGAGCGCGTCAACTCACCCGCGATTGGCGATCAGATCGTCCACCACGGTCGGGTCGGCCAGCGTCGAGGTGTCGCCGAGCGCGCCGAATTCGTTCTCGGCGATCTTGCGCAGGATGCGACGCATGATCTTGCCGGAGCGCGTCTTCGGGAGTCCCGGCGCGAACTGGATGACGTCGGGCGTCGCGATCGGGCCGATCTCCTTGCGCACGTGCGCGACGAGCTGCTTGCGCAGATCCTCGGTCGGCTCGATCCCGGTCATCAGCGTGACATAGGCGTAGATGCCCTGGCCCTTGATGTCGTG
>JAGRKN010000373.1 GCA_020442275.1 Rhodoblastus sp.
ATGTCCTCGGCCTTGACGCCCTTGGCTTTCAAATAGGCTTCGAGGATCTTGTTGGTCGTGCGCGGATAGACGTAGTCGGTGCCCGCCAGCACCCAGCGCTGGACCTTTTCTTCCTTGGCCAGATAGTCGACGGCGGGGATCGCCTGCTGGTTCGGCGCCGCGCCGGTGTAGAAGACGTTGCGCTCGCTCTCCTCGCCCTCGTATTGCACGGGGTAGAAGAGGATGTTGTTGAGTTCCTTGAAGACCGGCAGAACCGACTTGCGCGACACCGAGGTCCAGCAGCCGAACACCGCCGCCACCTTGTCCTTGGCGATGAGTTCGCGCGCCTTCTCGGCGAACAGCGGCCAGTTGGAGGCCGGATCGACCACGACCGCCTCGAGCTTCTTGCCGAGCAGACCGCCCTTCTTGTTCTGCTCCTCGATGAGCATCAGCATGACGTCCTTCAGAGTGGTCTCGCTGATGGCCATCGTGCCCGAGAGCGAATGCAGGATGCCGACCTTGATCGTATCGTCCGCAGCCTTCGCGCCGAAGGCCGACAGGGCGATCGCCCCGCTGACGGCCATACCGGCGGCGCGCATTACAAATCGCCGTGTAAAGGACATACGCTTTCCCCGTTTTGGTGCGGGACCGTTCGAGCGGTCCGGGTTTCCGTCCGTCTGGACGCGCAACGGGTTTGCAACCGGCGTGCCACATGAGCAATGCGTTGGAATCCAAGGGCGATCTGCCGAGGAACTGACTCTTTCGGCCCATTTTTCGGCGCCCAAGCGTTTTTTCGGTCGCCTTTCACGCTGCGGCGCCTATGACAGCGGCTTCGGCAGCACAAAGATTCATCACCATATGTATGCCAGCTCAATTCGTGGGCACCGCGCGATGAGGCTGCGATGATCGAAATTCGTCCCGGCCTCTGGCTCGACGAGCGGGATCTCGAGGAGCGGTTTGTCCGCGCCGCCGGGCCGGGCGGGCAGAATGTCAACAAGCTGGCGAGCGCGGTGGAGCTGCGCTTCGACCTCTGGAATTGCACGACGTTACCGGGCGACGTGCGGTGGCGGGCGTCCCAAATCGCCGGCCGGCGGCTGAACAAGGAAGGCGTGGTCGTCATTCAGGCCCAGCGGTTCCGCACGCAGGACGCCAACCGGCGGGACGCTATGGCGCGGCTTGCCGAACTGATAGCGGCCGCGGCTGAACCGCCGGCGCCGCCGCGCAAGGCGACAAAGGTGCCGAAAGCGCAAAGGCGCGCGCGGCTCGACGCCAAGCGCAAGACCGGCGAGCGCAAGGCCGGCCGCCAGCGCCCGCGCGGCGATGACTGAATCTTATCCATGGCGCGAGATGACGCTGGAGTGTGGCCCAGCCTCTACAGGCGCGCGCGGTCGCACGTTGTAAGTTCGGGCGGTTCTCCCACGAATGGGATAGGGAGCCAGGTTCGCGTCATGCCGGTGAAGCCGTCTCGCCATTATGAAGACCCGGTCGCCGGCGCGGCCCATATCATCACGCGGCTCGCGATCGCGCTTCTTCTCATCGTCACGCCCATCGCGTCGGTCGGCACGCGCAGCGCCATCTACGTTCTGGCGCCGGTCGGCGTCGTGCTGACGCTGGTCGCCTGGCTTCTGGAGCCCGGCTCGCGCGGGCCGCGCCAGTTGCGCGCCGCCATCTTCTCGCCGACCGGCATGATCGCCGTCTTCTTCTTCTGCTGGGCGGCGCTGTCGCTGATCTGGACGCCCTTCGGTACGGGACCCTCGGAGCGCTTCGTCAAATCCGCGAGCACCTTCGTGCTGGCGGCGGTCGCGGCCGCGCTGCTGCCGGAGCGCACGCGCACATCGAACCTCTATCTGCTGCCGATCGGCGCGGCGGCCGGCGCGCTCGCCATCGTCGTTCTCGCGGTCGTCTCGAAATCGCCGTCCGTGCATTCGGGCGACCCGGAGAAATCCTTGATGGCGCGCGCGGCCTTCGGGTTGGCGTTGCTGATCTGGCCCGCGCTCGGCGCGCTCGTCGTGCGGGCCAAGCCGCGCTGGGCGATCGGGCTCGCGGTCATGGTCATCGTCGCCGAACTCTTCGCCGGCGTGCCGCTGGCCCTGGCCGCGACCGCGCTCGGCGCGCTCGTCTTCGCCGCCGCCATGGTCGACAAGCAGGCGGCCGCGCGCTGGCTAGCCATCGCCGGCGCAGCGCTCTTCCTCGTGGCGCCCATCGTCGCGCTGATCGCCTATGCAGCGATCGCGATCACGCCGACCCATCCGCTCCTGCCAGCGCTGGTCTGGGGCTCCTATCTCGTGCGCGACGGCTTCTACGCGCTCGTCGGGCACGGGTTCGACGCGGCGCGGCTCGGCGTCGCCATGGGCTACCTGCCGCCTGCGACGCCGCATTCGCTGCTGTTCGAAATCTGGTTCGAACTCGGTTTCGTCGGCGTCGTCGCGGCAGCGCTCCTGTGGGCGCAGATCGTAAGGCGCGCCGGCCTCTCGGGGGCGACCCTCGCGCCTTTCCTGCTGGCGGGCCTGACGTCGGCCTATGTCATGAGCGCCTTCGGCCTCGGCGTCGCGCCGGTCTGGTGGGTCACGCTGCTTGCGCTGGCGGGCTTCGCCTTCGCGCTGCTCCAGCACGGTCACGGCCGGGCGCAGCGGCCCGGCGTCTCGGATTTGCCGCCGGGCGAATAGATCGCGTCACCTCCGCTCGCCGATCTCATGGCCAGCTGAAGATCATCTCCTGAATGCCCTGCATTCGGGTGGCGCGGTCTTCCGGGGCGATCGGGCGACCGAACGCGGCCTCGCCGATGAACGCATAGTAGAGCAACATCGCGCGTTCGCGCGCCCGCTCTACCGGAATTCCCGCGCGCGCGATGATCGATTGCAGATGTGAGATTCGAGTTTCGTCGATCCTGACGATGATTTTGTAGACTTCGTCGTCCGTCGCCGCCCATTGGCGCAGGGCGACTTCCAGTCCGACATTCATGTCGCCGATATGGGCGATGACATTGGCCAGGATTTCCCGAGGCTGGCCGCCGATAGCCTCCACCTTGTCGATGACCGTGGTGGTCTGCATGGCCTGCCAGGCTTCCAGCAGCGCCTGCAGCAGGGCGTTCCTGTCCTTGAAGTGCCAGTAGAAAATGCCTTTGGTGACGCGCAGGCGTCGCGCAAGTCTTTCAAAGCGCACGTTGTCGATGCAGCCTTCAGAGGCAGCTTCGATCGCGGCCGCTATCCATTCCTTCCGCCCGAACTGTTCCGCAG
>JAGRKN010000374.1:0-168 GCA_020442275.1 Rhodoblastus sp.
GCTCGCGGCGCACGTCGTAGACATAGGCGCGCACGCGGTCGCCCGGGCGGAACATTTCGCGCGGGATCATCTCGTCGCGGCGGATGATGCCCTCGCCCCGGCCGAGATCGACGATGACGTTGCCGTATTCGACGCGCTTGACCACGCCGTTGACGATGTCGCCGATGC
>JAGRKN010000374.1:229-2182 GCA_020442275.1 Rhodoblastus sp.
GCACGATCACCTGCTTGGCCGACTGTGCGGCGATGCGGCCGAAGTCGAAGGGCGGCAGCGTCTCGGCGATCCAGTCGCCGACTTCGGCCGCCGGATTGCGCTTGCGCGCATCGACGAGCGAAATCTGCGTGGCGTCGTTGTCGACCAGCTGGACGACGTTCAGCAGGCGCGAAAAACGCACTTCGCCGGTCTTCTGGTTGATCTCGGCGCGGACTTCCGTCTCCTGGCCGTAACGCAGGCGCGCGGCCTTCTGCAGCGCGTCTTCCATGGACGCGATGACAATGCCCTTGTCGATCGATTTTTCACGCGCGACGGCGTCGGCGATCTGCAGAAGTTCGAGCCTGTTGGCGCTCACGGCCATGGCGGTTTCTCCTATTTGGAATTCGGACCTCGTCCCGGGGGACGGGGCGATTTCTTGAATTGCGACTGCACGCCGGCGGGAACCAGCGGCCTTTGCTTCATCTGGTTCTTGGCGGCGAAACGGCCGGGACCGCGACGGATCGGCGGCTCGGGCGCCGCCTCCTCGCCTTCCGGCGGTTGCTCGGCGGCGATCTTGCCGGCCTTGAGCGATTCGCGGATCAGTTCGTCCGTGAGAACGAGCCGAGCCTCCTCGAGCGCGCCGAGCGGCAGGCGCACGAGCTTTTCTTCGTCCGAACGCGCATCGTTGCGCTCGAAGGCGAGCATCGCGTCGCGGCCGGCGCCTTCGACGGCGAGAATGATCCCACGAAACCGCTTCCGGCCGTCCGGCTGCGGCGTCGCCAATTCGATCCACGCCTCGTGGCCGATGGCGCGTTTGAAATCGGATACGCGCACCAGCGGTCGGTCGATGCCGGGCGACGACATTTCGAGCCGATAGGCTTGCGCGATGGCGTCCTCGACGTCGAGCACTGGCGACAGCGTTTCGCTCGCCAGCTCGCAATCCTCGATATTCATCGAGCCGTCGAGCTTTTCGGCCATGATCTGCAACGTCATGCCGTCCTGGCCCGAAATCTTCACGCGCACGAGACGGAAGCCGAGGCCCATCAGCGTCGGGCCGGCGATATGCGCGATACGCGCGGCAAGGCCGGTCTCGGAAACGAGGCGCGGCTCGTCCAGCGGGGCTTCGATCTCGGGTGCGATTTCCGTCAAGCGTTCCTGCGTCAGGTAACAAAAAAGAGCGGGTCCCGGCGGGGCCCACTCTCACAATGACCATCCAATGTGGTCCATGAGACTGTAAACTGGGGCTTCATATACACCCGCAGCGCCGGCCGTTCAAGGCCAGAGGTTTTCCATGATCGCAATCGACCGCCTCGACCACCTCGTGCTCACAGTCGCCGACATTCGGCGCACCTGCGATTTCTACACGCAAATCCTCGGCATGGGCGTGGAGACCTTCGGCGCGGGCCGCACGGCGCTGAAATTCGGCGCCCAGAAATTCAACCTGCATCAGGCCGGCCACGAATTCGAGCCAAAGGCCGCACGCCCGACGCCGGGCTCGGCGGACCTTTGCCTGATCGCGACCACGCCGCTCGAAAAAGTCGTCGCGCATCTCCAGGCGAATGGCGTCGCGATCGAGGAAGGGCCGATCGCGCGCACTGGCGCGACTGGGCCGATCCTGTCGGTCTATTTCCGCGATCCCGACCAGAACCTGATCGAAGTGTCCAACTACGTCGAAGCCTGAGGCTCACTGGCTCGACCACACGATCCGAGCGATCCAGCGCAATTCGTTGAGCGGTATCGTGCGGTCGGGATGGGCGGGATTGAGCGAGCGCAATTCGACCGTCTTGGCGGTCTGGCGCTTCAATTCTTTCGCCAGCACCTCGCCTGCCAGGGTCTTGGCGACGACGCGGTCGCCCCGCCGTACAGGCGCGCCTGGCGAGACGATCACGATATCGCCGTCGCGATAGGCCGGGACCATGGAATCGCCGGAAATCTCCAGCGCATAGGCATGCGGATCGGCGACGGCGGGGAATT
>JAGRKN010000085.1 GCA_020442275.1 Rhodoblastus sp.
TAAGCCTGCAGGAACGCGACCAGCAATTCGAGCGCGCTGAGCGCGACGATGCC
This sequence comes from Rhodoblastus sp., assembly GCA_020442275.1. Lineage (GTDB taxonomy): Bacteria > Pseudomonadota > Alphaproteobacteria > Rhizobiales > Beijerinckiaceae > JAJXWB01. The sequence continues at coordinate 54 of JAGRKN010000085.1, forward strand.
GAGCAGCGGCAGGGGCGAGATGACGGAATAGACGCCGGCGCCGAGCAGCATGGCGACGAAGCCGCCGAACACTTTCAGCGTGATGTGGCCCGCCAGCATGTTGGCGAAAAGTCGAACCGACAGGGTGATCGGACGCGCGACGAAGGAGATGACCTCGATCAGCACGATGAAGGGCAGCAGCGCCGGCGTCACGCCCGAGGGCACGAACAGGTGCAGGAAATGCGCGCCGTGCTTGTAGAAGCCGTAGATGATGACGGTGCCGATGACGAGCGCCGCGAAGGCGAAGGTGACGACGATCTGGCTGGTGACCGTGAAGGCGCCGGGGATGAGGCCGATCAGGTTCGAGAACAGCACGAACATGAAGAGCGAGAAGACGAAGGGGAAGAAACGCATGCCCGCCGTTCCCGCCGTGTCGTGCACGGTGGAGGCGACGAATTCATACGCCATTTCGGCGGCCGCCTGCAGGCGGGTCGGAACGACGTGGCGGCCGCTCGTCGACAGAACCATCAGCGCGGTGATGGCGAGGAAAACGACCAGCATGAACAGCGAGGCGTTGGTGAAGGACGCGTCGACGCCGCCGATATGCAGGTCGAACAGGCGATTGATGTTGAACTGATGGATCGGATCGATCCCTTGCGATTCAGCCGCCACGGTCTCACCCTTCTCGTCGTCGCCGGCGCGCGGCCGGCCCGTTCACTTCTTGCCGTTTCTACCGAAGCCGCCCCGCGCCGAAGGCCCGGCGGACATGCGATAGATGTTCCAAAACCCCGCGACCGTTCCCAGCGCGAGGAAAACCAACAGGAGCGCTGGCGCCGTGCCGAGCCAGTCGTCCAGCTTCCAGCCGATCACCGCGCTCACGCCGATCGCCCCGACGAATTCGCCCATGGCCTTCATGCCCTGGCTCATCGCCCGGCCGGTCGAACCGTCCAGCGGCGCCTCGGCCGCCGATTTCTCGGGAGCCTGACCGGTCTCGGCGAGCTTCTGCGACAGAGCCGCAAGCCGCGCCTTCAGTTCCGCGTCGTCGTCGCCCGCCATGCGCGCCTCTTCCGAAGCCTTCTGGCCCCGGCGTGACCCGAGAGCCCGCCGCCGCAAGCGACGGTCCAATCCGGCCGAACTGCCGAATTTCCGGGGAATCGACGCGGATCAAGACGATCACGCCCCTTTGAAATCGCGCGCAACATATTGGTGGGCCCATATCCTGTCAAGGATGGCTGCGAATGATTTATATATCTGTTTTTGTTTGATTTTCTTCCGCATTTTCGTGCATGCGACGATCGTATTGGGGGCCTCATGCCGCGACCGCGCCGTATTGCCGCCCATTTGTCATGGTTCCGCAAGGGCTCCTCGCCTTGCCGATCACGGGCGGGTTTTGCTAAAAAGCAGCCTCTCGAAAAGGTTGGATCATGTTCGCTGTACCGCCTTCCCTGCGCGTTCTCTCGCTTACCGCCAGCGCCTTTCTGGTTCTGTCCGCGGCGCCGGCGCTGGCCGACTGCCAGACCGATATCCAGGGCTACATGAAGCGCCGCGACGGCGTGATCGCTCAGCTCAAGCACCTGCAGAAGGGCGGCAAGAAGCAGCTCGACCCGATCGCCGCCTGCCCGAAGTTTCGTTCGCTCGCAAGCATCATGTCCGAGACGGTCGCCTATTTCGAGAAAAACAAGGAATGGTGCCAGATTCCCGATAATTTCGTGGACGGCGCCAAGCAGCAGCGCGCGCAATTCGCCAAGACCGCCGGCCAGGCCTGCGGCATCGCCGCCAAGATCGCCAAGATGAAGAAGCAGGCGGAGCAACAGGCGGCGCAGGGCGGCATGGGCGGCCCGCAGGTGCAGCAATTGCCGCACGGACCGTTGTGAGCCCGGCCACGAGCGGTCCGCATCTCCTTCCCGATTCCGTCGCCCGCCATCCGGCGCTCCGTTTCGCGCCGGCATGGGCTGTTCCCTATGTCCAGCTGGCGCGAATCGATCGCCCGATCGGCTGGTGGCTCCTTCTGCTGCCCTGTTGGGAATCGAACGCGCTGGCGAGCGCCGTCGCTGGCGGCGGGCCGCGTATCTGGCATCTGCTGCTGTTCCTGATCGGCGCCATCGCCATGCGCGGCGCGGGCTCGACCTACAATGATCTCGTCGACCGCGAGATCGACGCGCGGGTGGAGCGCACGCGCGGCCGCCCCCTGCCCTCCGGCCGGGTGACGCCGCGCCAGGCGAAGATTTTTCTGGCGCTACAATGCCTCGTCGGCCTCGCGGTCCTGCTGTGCTTCAATGGTTTTTCGATCGGGCTCGGCTTCGCTTCGCTCCTGATCGTCGCCGCCTATCCCTTCATGAAGCGCATCACCTCCTGGCCGCAGGCGGTGCTGGGGCTGGCCTTCGCCTGGGGCGGGCTGATGGGCTGGGCCGCCATATTCGGTTCGCTCGCCCTGCCCGCCCTGCTCGTCTATGCGGCTGCGATCTTCTGGACCATCGGCTACGACACGATCTACGCGCTGCAGGACATCCGTGACGACGCCATCGCCGGCGTGCGTTCGACGGCGCGGCTGTTCGGCGAGCATGTGCGGGGCGCGGTCGGCCTGATGTATGCGGTCGCGACCATGCTATCGGCGCTGGCCGTGCATCTGGCCGGCGTCTCGCCGCTGGCCTATGCCGGCGTCGTGGCCTTCGCCGCGCATTGCGCTTGGCAGGTCTTGCGGATCGATCCCGACGACAAGGATCGCGCGCTCAAATTGTTTCGCGCGAATCGCGATGCGGGACTGTTGCTGTTCGCCGGCTATCTGGCGGCGGCTTTCGCAGGCTGACGAAGCGCGCTGTCGCGGTAAGCCCTTCGCGAATATCATGCGATTCGCGGTCGGCTCCGTGGAGCGCGCCGCATTCCAAATGGGGGTGATTTCATGAAATACCTGCTTCTCGCGCTTGGCTTCCTGACGTTCGCGACCGTGGCCGCGCCCGTGACCTATGTCGCCGCGAACGCCGAAAGCTATTATTCGCAGCGCAATCAGCAGAACCGCGATTATGCGCGCCAGTCGCAGGCGGCCAGACGCGCCTACGGCCGCTGACGCCTTTCCCACGACGCGATAGAGAAGCCCGCCCTCGTGGCGGGCTTTTTGTTCGAGCTAGTTGCGCGCGATGATCTCGCGTTCGCCGGCATGCAGCGGCATCTCTCCCTTTGCCCCCATCTCACGGATCGCGCAGCGGCGCGGCCGGCGGGCAAACAGCGGCGAACCACGGCGGCGCGCTGTCCGGGCGCGCACCACGAGCGCGCCGCAATGCCATTCCATTGCATGAAACTCGTCCGGCGCGCGCTCGACCAGACGCGGCAGACGCAAGCTCGCGCTCCAGTAGCGCCAGGCCGCGACGGCCTCGCGTTCGTCCTCGGTCTGAACCAGCGTGGCCGCCTGGATCGGATCGTCGTGGACCATGCGGACGCAATACAAGAACCGGCCCTCGCGCTCCTCCACACCGATGGCGAGGCCCCGCCATTCGATTCGGGATGGCGTTTGCTGGAGGGCGGAGCGCGCGGACATCGGAAACCTCGAACTAAGCTCGTCTTGGCCTGCATCCTGACGCGCGGGCGGGGCCCAAAACCCTAATCGGGACGGTGAAATCCCCGTAAACGCAGAGGCTTGGTCGCCATCGCCTGAAGCCGATCCGTCAAATTCGATCGATTGGCGCAAGCAATGGCGGCGCGCCCGCCACGCGCCATTGCCGAAAATTCACGCCGGCTGCGGCTTGCGTCGCAGGGGCGCTGGCCATAGGACGCGCTCATGTCCCTTCCCACGGCCGAACAGTCTCTCGCCGACGCCGCCCGGATGCTCGACCTGGTCGCGGCGGAAGCCGGCGAACTCGCGCTGCGCTGGTTCCGGCCCGGGGAAAAGACCTCGGCGCGGACCGATTACAAGCATGGGGGGTCGCCGGTCACCGAGGCCGATCTCGCGGTCGACGCCTTTCTCGCGGAGCGCCTGCGGGCGCACTTTCCCGACGCGGCATGGTTGTCCGAGGAGACGGCCGATTCGGACGAGCGCCTTTCGCGCGAAACCGTGATCGTCGTCGATCCGATCGACGGCACGCGCGCCTTCGCGGACGGCGATGCGCGCTGGAGCGTTTCGGTCGCGCTCGTGCGCGCGGGACGGCCGATCGCCGGCGCCATCGCAGCGCCGGCCGCCGGCGAGCGCTACGTCGCCTTCGCCGGCGGCGGCGCCTGGCGCAACGGCGAGCGGCTTCGCCTCGCGACGGCGACGCGCCTCGCCGGCGGACGGCTCGCCGGACCGCAGCCGTCCACGGGCAAGGTCGCGCGTGCGCTCGAGATGAACGTCGTCCCGCGCATTCCCTCGCTCGCGCTGCGTTTCGCGATGGTCGCCGAGGGCGCGCTGGAAGGCGCGCTTTCCTCCGCAAATTCGCACGACTGGGACATTGCGGCCGCAGACCTCATCCTGCACGAAGCCGGCGGCTTGCTCGCCGGCCTCGACGGCGCGCAGCCGCGCTACAATCGCCGCGACCTCAAGCACGGCCCGCTGGCCGCAGCCGTCGCCGCCGCCCATGCCGATCTTCTCGCCGCCTTCGCGCGCGCGCAATAAACGGAAACGCCCGCCCTCTCTCGACAAGGCGCAGACATGACCTCGAAAGACACGCCCGCAAAGCAATTGCCGCACCTGGTTCTCGGCGGCGAACTGGTGAGCCTCGACGGCGCCGAGTTCAAGGACCTCGACAAGGTCGAACTCGTCGGCCTCTTCCCGAACTACGCCTCGGCCCACGCGGCCTGGAAGGCGAAGGCGCAGGCGACGGTCGACAACGCGCACATGCGCTATTTCATCGTGCATCTGCATCGCCTGCTCGATCCCGCGCACGAGTGACGCGCCGAAGGGGAGCGCTTGCATGACGCGGCGGTCGAAGCAGAAAGACCGATGACGCCGGCGCTCCTCCTCTATCGCGCCGCGAGCGGCCTTTTCGCGCCGTTCGCCCCGCGCCTGCTCGCGCGCCGCGCAGCCCGCGACAAGGAAGACCCGGCCCGCCTTGCCGAGCGCATGGGGCGCGCCAGAATTCCGCGCCCCGCCGGCCCGCTCGTGTGGCTGCATGGCGCAAGCATCGGCGAAGGGCTCGCGCTTCTGCCGCTGATCGATACGCTGACGCGCGAAGGCGCGCATGCTCTGGTGACAACCGGCACGCTCAGTTCGGCGCGCGTCGTCGGCGACCGCCTGCCGCCGGGCGCCATCCATCAGTTCGTTCCGCTCGACTGTCCGTCCTTCGCGCGCCGCTTTCTCGATCACTGGCGGCCGGATGTCGCGATCTTCGCCGAAAGCGAACTCTGGCCGAACCTGATCCTCGAGACGCGCCGGCGCGGCGCGCGGCTGTTTGTGGTCAATGCGCGCATGTCGGAAAAGTCTCACGCGCGCTGGCGGCGCGCATCCGGCATGGCGTCGGCGGTTCTGGGCGCGTTCGATACGGTCTTCGCTCAGCGCGAGGCGGATGCGGAGCGTTTCGCCACGCTCGGCGCGCCGCGCGTGAAAGTCGCCGGCAGTCTGAAATACGATGTCGCGCCGCCGCCCGCCGCGCCGGAACAGCTCGCGCAACTGACCGCGCAAATCGGCGCGCGGCCGATGTGGGTCGCGGCCTCCACGCATGAGGGCGAGGAAGAAATCTGCCTCGCCGCACACAAGATTTTACATACGCGATTTCCCGGCCTCCTTACGATCATCGCGCCACGCAATGCGCGACGCGGGCGCGAGATAACGACGCTGGCGAAGCAGACGGATTCTCAGTCCGCGCTACGTAGCGCCGGCGATGCGATCACGCCGGACACGCAGATCTTCATCGCCGACACCTTCGGCGAAATGGGCCTGTGGTATCGGCTCGCGAACATCGTCTTCGTCGGCAAGTCGCTGGTCGTGGGCGGCGGGCAGAACCCTATCGAGCCGGCAAAACTCGGCGCGGCCATTCTGCACGGGCCATCGGTCGAAAATTTCGTCGACGCCTATGCGACGCTCGACGCCGCCGGCGGCGCGACGCACGTGCGCGACGCGATGGAGCTCGCCGCGCGTCTTGCCGCACTGTTCGACGATCCCGCGCACACGCGCGCGATGGCGCGCGCCGCCGGCGGCGCGGTCGAGCGCTTGAGTGGGACCACCGCCGCGGTCCTGGCCGCGGTCGCGCCGTTTCTCGCTTCACATGGCGCAGCGCGATGAGGGCGCCCGCCTTCTGGCTCGCGCCACGCCCGACCGCGCTCGCGCGCCCGTTGCAGCCGTTCGGCGCGCTCTACGGCGCCATCGTCGCGCGCCGCATGCGCCGACAGGGCGCGCGACCGGGCGCGCCGGCGATCGTCGTCGGCAATTTCGTCGCGGGCGGCGCCGGCAAGACGCCGGTCGCGCTGGAAATCGCGCGACTGCTCCTGGCGCGCGGCGAGCGTGTCGCCTTCGTGTCGCGGGGCTATGGCGGCGCCGCGCGCGGCGGACCGTTGCGGGTCGATGGCCAAGGCGCGGGCGAGGTGGGCGACGAGGCGCTGCTGCTGGCGCATGTCGCGCCGACATTTGTCGGCGCCGATCGCGCGGCGGCGGCCGCGCTCGCGGTCGGCGAGACCGGCCCCAGCGCGTTGATCCTCGATGACGGCCTGCAGAGCCGGCAGATCGAACCCGACCTCGCGGTCGCCGTCGTCGATGGCGCGACAGGCCTAGGCAACGGCCTCTGCCTGCCCGCCGGGCCGCTGCGCGCGCCGCTGGCGGCGCAACTGCCGCATGTGCAAGCCGTGATCATCGTTGGTCCGGGCCAAGGCGGCGAAGCGGTCGCGGCGCAAGCGGCGAAACATGGCGTCAAAATTCTGCGGGCGCGGCTCGAAGCGGATGCGCGGGCGCATGCGCTCGCCGGGCACGACGTCGTGGCCTTCGCCGGCATCGGCCTGCCGGACAAGTTCTTTCGCACGCTGGAGGAGATCGGCGCCCGTATCGTCAAGCGCCGCGCCTTTCCCGATCATTATCCCTATTCCGCAACCGACATCGGCGAACTCGTGAATCTCGCGCGTGAAAGGAATGCGCGGCTGGTCACGACGCAAAAGGACGCAGTGCGTCTGCCGCCGCTGCCGGAGGGCGTGCAGGCGCCGCTCGCCGTTCCCGTGCGGCTGGTTTTCGAAAACGAGGAAGAAGCCGTCGCGCTACTGGCCGAAGGCCTCGCGCGCGCACGGCCATGGAAGCGGTGAGAATGACGCCGGTGTGGCGATCAGTCCCCTCCCCCCTTGTGGGGGAGGGTTAGGGTGGGGGGTCGCGCCATCTCACGAAATTGTCGGCGGTTCGAAAACGCCAGCATCGCACGATTGCGCGACCCCCTCCCCGGCCCTCCCCACAAGGGGGAGGGAGGCCGATAGCGTCGCGAGATTCTCGCGTCGGCTACCAGAGAACCCGGTCAGCCCTTGCGCCCGAGGCGCTTCAGCTTGGCTTCGGGACTCGCGTAGGCTTCCTGAAGATCGACGTTCCAGTAGCGCAAATCCTCGAGCGGGATCGGCTCGCCTGTCGCCGCGCAGCGCACATAGGCGCCGGGGCGGCGCACGCGAATGTCGCCATCCAGAAATTCGACCTCGGCCTCCTGGGCCGCCGGCGTGGGGCGTTCAAAACGGTTCATCTCGTGACTGAACTCCTGAGCGCGCGGACTATAGCGATCCCGCTCAGGCAATTCTATGGCTGTTCGGCGGCCGCCAGCTCATCCAACCCGTCGCCCTGCTCCGCAAGGGCGGGAGCACGGACGACCGTGACCGTGCAGGGCGCCTCCGCGACGACGCGCGAGGAGACGGAGCCGAGAAAGCGGCGCACGGAGGAGGAGCCGCGCGCGCCGATGACGATCTGGTCGACCCGATTGGCGCGCGCGTAATCGGCGAGCGCGCCGGCGACGTCGGCGGCCTCGAGAACGTGGAAGGTGGTCTGCGCGTCGTGCCGCTCCAGCGGCCGCGCCCAATCCTTGAGCTCGACGAGGCGATTGACGTGGATGTTGTGGCCCTCCGAATCCAGCGCGTAATTGATCCCGATGCGGTTGAGGCGCAGGATGTTGAGGCAGGCGAGACGCGCGCCGGGCATGGCCTGCAGGATGCGCCCGACCGTGTCGCGCAGGGCCGTCGTCAGCGCGACGCTCGCGTCGAGATCGACGCAGACCGCAACGATCGGCGCGGCCGAGATCTGGTCGGCGATCTGGGTCTCCGGCGCCGGTTGAGCGAACGGCGTCTTCCAGCGCCGCTTCCACGCGGTCAACAGCGGGTCGCGCTCCATGCGGCGGCCGCGCTCGGTAATGCGCACATCGGCGGTGTGGGTGAGATCAAAAGCAAGCTGCGCCGCCGTCGGATGGCGCTTGGCCGGGTCGACCTCCAGACAACGCAGGATGATTTCCTGCATCCATTCCGGGATTTCAGGCCGGATCGCGCGCGGCGGCGCCGGATCCCGCCAGAGCCGCTTGCGCAGGCCGCGCCGCGAGCTCGGAAAGCCGAAAGGCCTTTCGCCCGTCGCCAGATGGTACAGGAGCACGCCGAGCGAAAAGAGATCGGAACGCGGATCGGAGCGAAGGCCGCGCACCTGCTCGGGCGAAATATAGGGGCCCGTGCCCATGGGCAGGCGGAATTCTTCCGCCAGCAGGTCGGGCAATTGCTCGTGGCGCGACAGACCGAAATCGATCAGCGCGGCCTCGCCGGTCGTGCGCAGGATGATGTTGGAAGGCTTGATGTCGAGATGGATGACATGCTGGCGATGCAGCGCATCGAGCGCGGTGGCGATGCGCGCGCCGAGATCGCGGACGCGCTCGACAGACAGCGGCGCGGTCTCGAATTCCGGCAGGAGCGAGACGCCTTCGACATATTCCATCACCAGGTAGGGCTGGCGCGAGAAATCGCCGACCGCCACGCAGCGCGGGGCATGTGGTCCCGAGAGCTGCGGCAGGATCATCTGCTCCATCTCGAAGCCGACGATCGCTGTCGCGTCGTCGCCGTCGAGGATGAGCGGCGTCTTGAGGACGATGGGAAAATCAATGTCGTCGCGCGTCACGCGCCACAACGATGCCATGCCGCCGACATGCAGCTTCTCGCGCACGAGAAAGCCGTCGACGAACGTGCCGGTCTTCAGGACGTCTCGGCCCATGATCAGCGCCCCACGAACAGTCGTGCGGAGAGAATGGCGGGCAGGCCGGCGTTCTTGATCTTCTGTGCGGCGCGTTCGATGTCGTAGGGCGCGCGGCAGTAACTGACCGTCCGCCTGGCGTCGTCGTAGATGCAATAGGCGGCGGTCGGTATCTGGTCGCGCGGCTGACCGACGGCGCCGAGAACCGCGAGCCATTTTCGGGATTGCGAGAGCGGCACGGGAATGGAGGATTGCGGCGTGAAGGGAATGGCGGGCTTCATCGAGGCCATGTTGTAGAGCTGCGGCACATGCACATGCCCGCAGAAGGTGACATGCGCATCGCAGGCGCGCATGGAGCGTTCCGCGACGGCGGGATTGTTGACGTAGATCCAGGCGGCCGGATTGGAGGCGTCCGAATGGACGAAGAGCGCATCGCCCTCGCGATGCGTGCGCGGCAGCTCGGCGAGCCATTGCTTCTGCGCGACATCGAGTTTGCCGCGCGTCCATTCGATCGCCGCGCGCGCATATTCGTTCATGCCCGACAGCGAGCCCGACACAGCCTCGTCGTGATTGCCGAGAAGGACGATCGCGCCCTTTTCCTGCATGCCGCGCGCGACGTCGACGATATAGGCGGGATCGGCGCCATAGCCGACGAGATCGCCGAGGATCATGTAGCGCTCCGCGCCCTGTTTGCGCGCATGGTTGAGGCAGGCGTCGAAGGCCTCGCGATTGCCGTGAATATCCGACATCAGCGCAATCAACATCGTGCGGCCGCTTCTCCCCTGACTGGCGCTTCTTGCGGCGCCCGAGAGATCAGCATAGCGCACGGATCGCGCGCGCGCGCAATAATCAGAACAGCGACCCCTGCCCGCTCGGCGGCCTTGCCGGCTTGGCCGGCTTTTTCGGCGCCTCGCCATCGGCGGTCGCATGCCTTTCGCCGTTCGACAATTGCAGGATCAGCTTCTGACCGGGCGAAATCGCATCGGCCGATCTCAAGGGGGTGCGATTTTCGTCGCGCACCAGCGCGAATCCGCGCGCGAGAACATTTTCGTAGCCGAGGGAGGCGCGCAGCTTTTCGAGCGTCGCGAGCCTCTCGCGCCGCTGTGCGATCAGGCGGGCGAAGGCGGGCGCAAGCCGGCCATGCCATGTGGCCAGCGCTTCGCGGCGGCGCGCGATCTGCTCGCGGCCGCGAATCATGCGGTTTTCCATCGCGCGGTCGAGGCGGCGGGATTTTTCGCGCAATGCGTCGGCGCGCTTCGACAGGATCGCCGGACGCGCTAGCTCCAGTCTGTCCGCCGCGCGATTGAACTCGCCGCGCTTCTGGTTGAGTTCGGCGCGCGGCGAATGATCCGCGAGCACGCGCGCGAGTGCGTCGAGCCCCGCCTTCCGTCGCGCCAGAAGATCGCGCATGTCCTTGCGCAGGCTGGAGGCGCAGGCGTCGAGCGACTGGCGGCGGCCCCCGAGAATGTCGTCTGATGTCGGCAGCACGCGGGCTAGCGCGCGCAATTCGTTGCGGCGCGTGTCGAGCAATCGTGTCTGCGCATGCGCCAGCCGGCGCGCGAGCTCCGTCTGTTGCGCCAGGAGGTCGACGCGCACCGGCACGACCTTTTCGGCCGCGCCCGTCGGCGTCGGCGCGCGCAGGTCGGCGGCATGGTCGATCAGCGTCGTATCGGTCTCGTGGCCAATGGCCGACACCAGCGGGATCATGCTTTCGGCTGCTGCGCGAACAACGATCTCCTCGTTGAAGGCCCAGAGATCTTCGAGCGAGCCGCCGCCGCGCGCGACGATCAGCACGTCCGGGCGGCGGATCGGCCCGTCCTCGGGCAGCGCGTTGAAGCCGCGAATGGCGGCGGCGACCTCGCCCGCCGCCGTCTCGCCCTGCACCCGCACCGGCCAGACGATGACGTCGCACGGAAAACGGTCGCGGATGCGGTGGAGAATATCGCGGATCACAGCGCCGGTCGGCGAGGTGACGACGCCGATGGTCGTCGGCAGGTATGGGATGAGTTGTTTGCGGGCGGCGTCGAAGAGGCCCTCGGCGGCGAGGCGTTTGCGGCGTTCCTCCAGCTGCGCCAACAGCGCGCCGACGCCCGCCGGTTCGATCGCCTCGACAACGATCTGGTAGGAGGACTTGCCCGGGAAGGTCGTGAGCTTGCCGGTGGCGATGACCTCCAGCCCCTCTTCCGGTTTCGTGCGGAGACGCGAAAAGACGCCCTTCCAGATGACCGCGTCGAGGCGGGCGTTCTGGTCCTTCAGGCTGAAATAGGCATGGCCGGAGGAATGGGGCCCGCGATAGTTCGAAATCTCGCCGCGCACGCGCACGAAGCCGAACCGATCCTCGACCGTGCGCTTGAGCGCGGCGGCGAGTTCGGAAACGGAGAGTTCGGGGGCGTTGCCTGCGGGCGATTCTGCCATCGCGCCATTATGACGGATCGGGCCCGGGGCCGCAGCCCTTTCGTCCCCGGCGGCGGAATGGTAGCGCGTCACGGGCGATATTTTTACCCGGGCAATATTGACTTATTATTTTACCCGGGTATAAATATCGGAATGACGAACCAACCCATATACGTGGCCTTCCTCGGCCACCGACTGCTCGCCCGCGGGCCCGTGGGCGCGATCGCCCGCGCCGCCCATGCCGCCCAGTCGGACACCGCGCCGCTGCTGGTCTTCAACGCCGCGACCAGCGCGCCGCTCGACCTCGACCTTCGCGGCTCGGCGGACGAGGCGGCCGCGCGGGCCGAGCAGATGTTCGGCCCCGAGCCCGCGCGCGGTCGCGGACGACCGAAGCTCGGCGTGGAAGCGCATGAAGTCACGTTGCTGCCGCGCCATTGGGACTGGTTGCGCAAGCAGCCGGGCGGCGCGTCGATCGCTTTGCGCAAGCTGGTGGAAGCCGCCAGCCGCGACCCTCGTCAGGAAGGGCGCCGGGCGCAAGAAACCGCCTATAAATTCATGAGCGCCATCGCCGGCAACCTTCCCGACTTCGAGGAAGCGACCCGCGCCCTGTTCGCGAAGGACGGCGCGGGATTCGCAGCGCGAATCGCTGCATGGCCCGAAGACATTCGCACGCATGCGCTGACGCTGTCGGAACCAGCCTTCGCCCGACCGGGGACGGCTCCATGACCGACATCCATTTCATCATCGGCTCGACCGGCGCCGGCAAGACGACCTATTCACGCCAGCTGGCCAGCGAACATCGCGCCCTGCCCTTCTCCATCGACGAATGGATGCAGGAATTGTTCGCGCCCGATCTCGTGGGCGCCGATTTCGCCGCGATCGGCGAGCGTGTCGAGCGCGCGCGGCGACAGATGTGGGATGTCGCTGGCAAGGCGCGGCCACTCGGCATGCCTTGCGTTTTCGACACGGGGCTGCTGACCCGCGCCTCGCGTGACGTTGCGCGCGCGGAAGCAGCGCGACGGGGATTCTCGACGCAATTCCACTATGTCGCCGCGCCCGCCGAGACGCGCTGGGCGCGAGTTTCCGCCCGCAACGCGGCGCGGGATGGCGTCTATGCCTTCGAGGTGACGCGACCGATGTTCGACTTCATCGAGACAATCTGGCAGGCGCCGGACGCGGACGAGCGCGCGGAGTCTGGCTTCACGATGGTCGGCGTAGAGGCCTGACGCTCATTCTGGCAGCGGAAAATCCCTCTTTGCCAGCTGCTTCAGGCGCGCCAGAGGCACAAGGCATTCGTAGGCGCCTTCGGCGTAGGAGCCTATCGCGTAATTGCCGTAGATGATTGTCGCGCCCTTGGCGGAGAAATTCCAGACGTCGAGGTGCGACAGGCCTTCGTCGATCCCTTGTCGCAGCGATTTGAGATCGTCGCCCTTGGGCGCCTCCAAGCCGCGGCGCACTTTCTCCGGTATGATCTGCGCAAGGCAGGCGTCCGCCAGTTTTTCGCGCGCCGCATGATCGAAAGCGTCGGCGAAGGAGAGCTTGCGGCCGATCTTCGTGTCGATGTTGAGGCCGGTCGTGAAGGGATTGCCGTGCGCGCCGCCGGAAAACACGTAACCTTCGACGCGCGCGAAGATCAGACGGGGCGAAAGCCAGGTCAGGCGCATCCAGGCGTTGTGCGAATAGGTCTGGTCGCGTCCGATCTCGCCACGGTCGGTCGGGATTTCCCGGACCATTTTCGCGACCTCCACATTGAAGGTCTTTTCGCCCGGGCTCTTCGGTTCGACGAATCTGAGCAATTCGACGTCGATCTCCCAGTCGCGCGGCTTGCCCGGTCTGGCGATGACGATGGGCTGCAGGGCGGATTCGACGCCGGGGCCCGATTCCGGCCGAGCTTCGAGAAAAGCCCGGCGCTGGTTGTTGTCGTCCGCAAGGCATTGCCCATAGGCCGGCTTGTCGGATTCGCAGCCCAAGCCCCGACGCTTGAGCCAGCCGCGCTGCGCGACGAGCAGCGCCGCCCGCTCCGCCGGCGCCATGCGCTGGCGCAGCGCATTATAGGCGGCGACCATGGCTTCGTCGGCCGCGACCGCCTGCCGGGAGGCGCAGATCGCCTTTTCGACATCGCTCTTGGCCGCCTTGCAGTCCATGGCGGCGGCGGACGCAACAGACGCAATTAGCCCAGCTATGGCGAAGGCGGTCCGACGCATCCCGATCTCCCGTTTGGCGCAGCCAAGCTCAACGCCCGGCGAGGATCAAGCCGCTGCCCTGACTTTTCCTGTTGCGCCTGATATGAGGCGGCGGAATTCGGGAAAGGCCGCCATGAACGTTTTGCTGATCGGCTCGGGTGGGCGCGAGCATGCGCTGGCCAATGCGCTGGCGAAAAGCCCGCGCCTCACGAAACTCTTTTGCGCGCCCGGAAACCCCGGCATCGCCAATGTCGCGG
>JAGRKN010000375.1 GCA_020442275.1 Rhodoblastus sp.
AAGCAATCAGCAGGACACCGACGCCGAGAACAAGCCAGGTCTCGTTGGCGTCCCAGAACGGGCCGATGGAATCGACCATGACGTCCCGCTCCTCGGGCGTCGCACGGTGCATCAGCATGCCGACGCCAAGATCGTATCCATCGCTGACGACGTACATCAGCATGGCCAGACCCATGATCGTAATGAAGATGAGCGGCAGCAGATGCTCCAGCGACATGTCGATTCCCGTCATGGCTGCCTTCCCGAAGCGTCTGAGAACCCCGGCGTCGCGCCGAGCGGGGCGCTCGCGGCAGCGCCCTTGCCGAAGGTTTCCGCGAGATGCTTCAGCACGCCGACGTAGGCGATCATCAAGGCGACATAGAGCGCGAGATAGATCGTCAGCGTGAGGCCGATATGCGACGCCGGCACGTTCGAGGCGACATCGGAGGTCCGCACGAGGCCAAACACGATGAAAGGCTGGCGCCCGATCTCGGTGACGAACCACCCTGCGACGGTCGCGACCCAGCCGGAGAAAGTCATGCCCGCAAAAATCCAGAGCACCGGTTGCGGCAGCAGGCGCGCATCGCCGCGTGCGCGCCACAGAAAACAGACGCCGAGCCAGGCGACGCACAGCATGAGAACGCCGACGCCGACCATGACGCGAAACGACCAGAACACAGGCAAGACCGGCGGATGGGCGTTCGGGAATTCGTTCAGGCCCTTCAATTCGCCTTTGATGTCATGGCGCAGGATGAGGCTCGCCAGGCCCGGAATGGCCAGCTCGAACCGGTTGAGCCGCGCACTGTCATCGGGCACTGCGAACAGCAGCAGCGGTGCGCCGCGTGTCGTCTCCCAGATGCCTTCCATCGCCGCAATCTTCTGCGGCTGATGCTCGAGCGTGTTGAGGCCGTGCATGTCGCCAGCAATCATCTGCGCCGGCGCGACCACGGCCGCCAGAACGAGGCCGACCCGCAAGACCCGCCGCGCCTGTTCGACCGCGGCGCCCTTCAACAATTGCCATGCGCTCAGGCCCATGAGCAGGAACGCCGAGGTCAGCGTCGACGCCAGCATCATGTGGGTGAAGCGGTAGGGGAAAGACGGATTGAAAACGATCTTCAGCCAGTCCTGCGCGTGATACTGGCCGTCGATGATCTCGTAGCCTGCCGGCGTCTGCATCCAGGAATTGAGGGCGAGAATCCAGAAGGCGCTGAGCGTGGTGCCGAATGCCACGAACACCGTCGCCAGCATATGCACGGCCTCGCTCACATATTCGCGCCCGAACAGCATGATTCCGAGAAAGCCTGCTTCCAGAAAGAAAGCCGTCAGCACTTCATAACCGAGCAGAGGGCCCGCGATATTGCCGACGCGCTCCATATAGCCCGGCCAGTTCGTGCCGAACTGGAAGCTCATGGTGACGCCACTCACCACCCCTAGCGCGAACGTCAGTGCGAACACCTTGGTCCACAGCCGATAGGCGCCGAGCCAGGCTTCCCGCGACGCCTCGTCCTTCGCCGAGAGATAGCGCACGCGGAAAAACAGCAGCGCCCAGCCGAGCGTGATCGAGATCGCGGGAAAGAGGATATGGAAGGTGATGTTGGCGGCGAACTGCACACGGGCCAGAACCAGCGCGTCCATATCCCTCTCCCCGATTCAGGCGGCGCCGCAGCCGCTCGCGCTTATCGTTCGACCGCGAGCGAGACGCCCATGCCGCCGCCGATGCAAAGTGCGGCCAGGCCCTTCTTCGCGTTGCGGCGCTCCATTTCGTGCAGCAGGGTCACGAGGATGCGGCAGCCGGACGCGCCGATCGGATGGCCGATGGCGATCGCCCCGCCGTTGACATTCACGCGCGCGGGATCGACGCCCAGTTGCTCGTTGACGGCGCAGGCCTGCGCCGCGAAAGCCTCATTCAGCTCGAACAGATCCACGTCGCCGACGCTCCATCCGGCGCGCTGCAATGCTTTCTTCGAAGCCGCGACGGGTCCCATGCCCATGATGGAGGGATCGAGGCCCACGGTTGCGAAACTCGCGACGCGCGCCAGCGGCTTCAGCCCGAGCGCATTCGCTTTGGCCGCGCTCATCAGCACGACAGCCGCTGCGCCGTCGTTGAGCCCTGAGGCATTGCCGGCCGTGACGCTGCCCGTTTTGTCGAATGCGGGGCGCAGGCCCGCGAGCCCTTCGGCGGACGTCTTTCGATTCAGGAATTCGTCGGTCGCGAACAGGATCGGGTCGCCCTTTTTCTGCGGCAACGAAACCGGCGCGATTTCCTTCTTGAATCGACCCTCGTCCTGCGCCGCTGCGGCCTTCATTTGCGAGGCGAGCGCGAGCAGATCCTGCTTCTCGCGGGAGATCGCATTGGCCTTCGCGACATTCTCCGCGGTAACGCCCATGTGGTACTGGTTGTAGACGTCCCACAGGCCGTCCGTAATCATCGTGTCAGCCATCTGCCAGGGCCCCATGCGCTGGCCGTTGCGGGAGTTGGGCAGAACATGCGGCGCGAGGCTCATGTTTTCCTGGCCGCCGGCGACGACGATCTCGCTGTCGCCGAAGCTGATCGCCTGGGTCGCGAGCATCACGGCCTTGAGGCCCGAGCCGCAGACCGCGTTGATGGTCAGCGCCGGCGTTTCCTTGGCGACGCCGGCCTTCATCATGGACTGACGCGCCGGGTTCTGCCCGACGCCGGCGGCAAGCACCTGCCCCATGATCACTTCGCTCACGGAGGCAGGGTCGATCGAGGCGCGCTCGAGCGCGCTGCGGATCGCGACCGCACCGAGATCACTGGCGGGGATGGAGGACAGCGAGCCTCCGAACTTGCCAACCGCAGTGCGGGCCGCTGAAACAATGACGATATCGCTCATCTTCCGTGCCTTTCAGAGTGAAGATCAATGAAGCTTGACGTGGGGCTCCGTTCGCCGCGTGATCGAGCGGGCGAGCGTGTCGAGTGCGACCTTGGCGAACCCATGCAAGGCCAGTTCGTGCATCTTGTAGAGGGACACATACATAAGGCGGGCAAACAGGCCCTCGATCACCAGATTGCCGCCGATCAGGCCGCCCATCATGTTGCCGATCGTGCTGAATTCGCCGAGTGACACAAGCGAGCCGAAATCGCGGTACTGATAGTCAGTCAGCGGCTTTCCGGAGAGGCGGCGTCTGATCTGCGCATAGATGTGCGACGCCTGCTGGTGCGCGGCCTGCGCCCGGGGAGGAACGTTGCCGTCTCGTCCGTTCCATTTGCAGGCCGAACAATCGCCCATCGCGAAAATATCGACGTCCCGCGTCGTCTGCAGCGTCGGACCTACAACCAGCTGATTCAGACGATTTGTCTCGAGACCAGCAATATCCTTCAGGAAGTCCGGCGCCTTGACGCCAGCCGCCCAAACGACCAGCTCGGCCGGAATTGCGCGACCATCTGCGAGCGTTACGCCGGTGGCGTGAACTGCCGCGACCTTCGCGCTCGTCAGCACCTCCACGCCGTAGCGTCGCAGCAGATCCTCGCTGGCGGCGGACAATCGTTCCGGCAGCGCGGGCAGAATGCGATCGGCCGCCTCGATCACCGTGACCTTGATGTCCTTGTCGGGGTCAACACGATCGAGACCATAGGCGACGACCTCGCGGGTCGTCCGGTGCAGTTCGGCGGCGAGTTCGACGCCGGTCGCCCCCGCGCCGATGATCGCGACCTTCAGCTGTTCCGGGCGCAATGGCCCCTGCTGGGCATGGGCGCGAATGCAGGCGTTGACCATGCGATCGTGAAAGCGACTGGCGTCCGCCTGGGACTCCAGTTTCAAAGCATGCTCGCCCACGCCCGGCGTACCAAAATCATTGCTGAGGCTGCCAATGGACATGACAAGAGTGTCATATGGAAACACGCGCTGCGGCGTGACGATCTGGCCTTCCGTGTCGTAGTAGGGAGCGACCTGCACCTCCCGACGCTCGCGGTCGAGCCCAGTCATTTCGCCGATACGGTAACGGAAACCGTGCCAGTAGGATTGCGCGAGATAGTCGACCTCGTGCTGGGCGATATCCATACTCCCGGCCGCAATCTCGTGCAGCTTGGGCTTCCACACATGCGTTCGCGCACGCTCGACCAGCGTGACTTCGACCGGGCCTTTTCTACCGAACTTGTCGCCGAGGCGCGTCGCAAGCTCGAGACCGCCGGCGCCGCCGCCGACGATGACGACGCGATGCGGCCGCGCCTCTCGGTTGTCCTCCCCCATGTATCCGCTCCGTGGGTGCGTTGACCGTTCAGACGAGGGAAATAGCCGCCGCGCGATGTTGGCAGACAGATCTTGTTGCGCCACCCCAGTTGATTTTCCCGGGTCGGCCTTCTCGGCCCTCCGGGATGACAGGCTTCTGCCTATTTCGCCTTCAGCGTGGCCACCACCTCGTCGAGCATCTTCTTGGCGTCGCCGAACAACATCAGGTTGTTGTCCTTATAGAAGAGCGGATTGTCGATGCCGGCGTAGCCCGACGCCATGGAGCGCTTCATCACGATCGAGTGCTTGGCCTTCCAGACTTCCAGCACCGGCATGCCGGCGATCGG
>JAGRKN010000376.1:0-1437 GCA_020442275.1 Rhodoblastus sp.
CCCGGCAAGATCGTCTCCACCTCTCAGGAAGTCGATGTGCAGGTGCTGGAAGTCGATCCGGTCAAGCGCCGCATCTCGCTCGGCCTCAAGCAGACCCTGCAGAACCCGTGGGAAGCCTTCGCCGAGAAGCACCCGATCGGTTCCGAGGTCGAGGGCGAGGTCAAGAACAAGACCGAATTCGGTCTGTTCCTGGGTCTGGAAGGCGACGTGGACGGCATGGTCCATCTCTCCGACCTCGACTGGAACCGTCCCGGCGAGCAGGTCATCGACGACTTCAAGAAGGGCGAGATGGTCAAGGCTCAGGTTCTCGACGTCGACGTCGAGAAGGAGCGCATCTCGCTCGGCATCAAGCAGCTCGGCAGCGACCCCTTCCAGTCCGCCAAGGGCGGCGAGGAAGGCGGCGACCTGCGCAAGGGCGGCGTCGTGACCTGCGAGATCGTCGAGGTCAAGGACGGCGGCCTGGAGGTCAAGATCGTCGGCACCGACCTGAACGCCTTCATCAAGCGTTCGGAGCTCGCCCGCGACCGCGCCGACCAGCGCCCCGAGCGTTTCGCCGTCGGCGAGAAGGTGGACGCCCGCGTCACCCTGTTCGACCGCAAGGCGCGCAAGATCAGCGTCTCGATCAAGGCGCTCGAGGTCGCCGAAGAGAAGGAAGCGATCGCCCAGTACGGCTCGGCCGATTCCGGCGCCTCGCTCGGCGACATTCTCGGCGCGGCCCTCAAGGCCCGCGAGAAGAAGGGCGAATAAGCCTCTTCTCTTCGCCTGAAGAAACAAGACCCGCGCGGAGCGATCCGCGCGGGTTTTTTCTTGGGGCCCGCACCCCGTCTTGCCTTGTGGGGGGCGCCTGCCGGAGCTAGCCTCCGCGCCTCACCACCATCAGAGGTGTCATGGTTCCGCCCCCGCCCGAATATCTCCTCGAACGCCGTCTGCTGACGCGCAAGCTCTCGTTCTGGCGCATCGCTGCATTGGGCGCCTTGTTCATCGCCGTCGTCGTCGCCGGATGGCGGATTGCCGGCGACCGCTCGCATGCCGCCGCGCATATCGCGCGGGTGCGGATCGCCGGCGTCATCAAGGACGATCGCGACCTGCTGAAGGTCGTGCGCGACGTCGCCGCCTCTTCCTCAGCCCGCGCCGCCATCCTGTCGATCGACAGCCCCGGCGGCACGACGACCGGCGCGGAAGCCCTGTATGACGAACTGCGTCGGCTCGCGGCGAAGAAGCCGACGGTCGCGGTCGTCGACGGCGCGGCGGCGTCAGGCGCCTATATCGCCGCGCTCGGCGCCGACGCCATCGTCGCGCGCGGCAATTCCATGGTCGGCTCGATCGGCGTGCTGATGCAGATGCCGAATGCGGCCAAGCTCATGGATACGGTCGGCGTGAAGATGGAGGAGATCAAGTCCTCGCCTCTCAAGGCCGCGCCCAATCCCTACGAGCCCG
>JAGRKN010000376.1:1510-1800 GCA_020442275.1 Rhodoblastus sp.
CTCGACGACGCCGGCCTTGCGACAGTCTCCGATGGCCGCGTCTTCACCGGGCGGCAGGGCGTGGACCTGAAGCTGGTCGACCGGATCGGCGGCGAGCGCGAGGCCATTGCCTGGCTTGAGTCGGAGAAGGGCGTGGCCAAGGGGCTGAAGGTCCGCGACTGGAAGAAGCCGCGCAAGATAGAGCCCTTCGGGCTGCTCGGCGCGCTCGCCGGGGCGGTCGGCCTCGACGGGCTAGCCGCCGCCATGGCGACGGCGGGCGACCTGACCCAGACCCGGCTGCTTGACGGTCT
>JAGRKN010000086.1:0-1422 GCA_020442275.1 Rhodoblastus sp.
AGGATTCGAGAAGGTCGCCGGCCTGCGCGGCGGCGCCGGCCGCGAGCCCGACCAGGAGGAGCGGAACGACGGAGACGCGGCCGACCGGCATGATCGCGGCGACCGCCAGGCCGAGCAGCGCGCCGCTGACAATGCCCACGATCGTTCCCGACCATGTCTTGCCGGCCGAAACGCGCGGCCACAGTTTCGGGCCGCCGATCAGGCGCCCGCCGAAATAGGCCATGACATCGGTCCCCCAGACGACCGCGAACAGCCAAAGGATCGCCCTGAGATTATAGGGCGGTTCGATCAGCGCGGGCAGCGGTGGGCGGATAGCGGCGATCGAAAGAACGAGGGCGCCGGCATAAAGCACCCCTGCCCCGGCCCAGATCCGCAAGCCGGGGGCCCCGAGCCAACCGACGATCAGCGCGCCGGCCGCCAGGATCAGCAGGGCTATGTCGGCGCCGTTCTGCGCGGCGAAGGCGCAGGCGATGGCGAGCGCCGCCGCGCCGATGACGATACGCGGGAGCCTGCGCTCGGGACCGACGAGACGCTGCCATTCCCAGACCATGGCGACGGCCGCGGCGAGCCAGAAGACGATGAAAGGCGCCCCGCCCACGACCAGCGCCGCGACGGCGGCGGCGACCATGACGAGCGCGGAGATCACGCGCGTGCGCAGATCGGTGAAATTGGGGCCCGCGCGCGGCGCGTCCGGCCCTGGGGGCGCTTGCGTCACGAAGCGGTCTTCTTCACGGGCTGCACGGCCTCGACGCCGCCGAAGCGCCGCTCGCGGCGCGCGAATTCATCGAGCGCCGCCTCGAGCGCGGCGCGATCGAAATCTGGCCAGAGGGTCGGCGTGAAGACGAACTCGGCATAGGCCGCCTGCCATGGCAGGAAGTTGGAAATCCGCTGTTCGCCCGACGTGCGGATAATGAGATCGGGATCCGGCAGATCCGCCGTGTAGAGTTTTCGCGCGAAGGCGTCGGCGTCGACCGCCTGCGGATCGAGCCGGCCGGCCGCGACATCCTCGGCAAGCGCGCGCGCGGCGGCGACGATCTCCTGCCGGCCGCCATAGTTGAAGGCGATGACGAGCACGAGCCCGGTATTGGCGCGGGTGACATCCTCGGCTTCCACGAGCAGCGGCGCGATATCGCCCGGCAGGTTTTCACGCGCGCCGATGACGCGAATGCGCACGTTATTGCCATGCAGTTCGGCGAGATCGTTGCGGATGAATCGCTTGAGCAGGCCCATCAGGCCGCTCACCTCGTCGACGGGGCGCGACCAGTTTTCGGACGAGAAGGAATAGACCGTGAGATAGGAGATGCCGAGATCGATGGCGTTGCGGACGGTCCGACGCAGCGCTTCCACGCCGCGACGATGGCCTTCGAAGCGTGGCAGCTTGCGGCTCGCCGCCCAGCGGCCGTTGCCGTCCATGATGATGGC
>JAGRKN010000086.1:1561-6142 GCA_020442275.1 Rhodoblastus sp.
CCTTTTCCTTCGTCGCCAGCGCCTGATCGACTTCGCCGATGGCGCTGTCCGTCGCCTTCTGCACTTCGGTCTCGTGACGCTTCTCGTCGTCCTCGCCGATGACCTTGTCCTTGAGCTGCTTCTTCAGGATATCGAGGCCGTCGCGACGAATGTGGCGGATCGCGACGCGCGCTTCCTCAGCATATTTATGCGCGACCTTGACCAGCTCCTTGCGACGCTGCTCGTTCAGCTCCGGCATTCTCACGCGCAGGATCTGGCCCTCGACGGTTGGCGTCAGGCCGAGATTGGCGGCGCGGATCGCCTTGTCGACCGCGATCACCATGGCCTTGTCCCAGACCTGGATCTGGATCATGCGCGGCTCGGGGATCGAGATGGTGGCGACCTGATTGAGCGGCATCGACTGGCCGTAGGCCTCGACGTGGACGGGCTCGACGAGGCTCGCGGCCGCGCGGCCGGTCCGCAGGCCGCCAAACTCGTGCTTGAGCGAGGCGATGGACGCCTGCATGCGCCGCTTGAGGTCGTTGAGATCGAAAGTCGCGGACATGATGTCACCTGTAATCTGGCGCCCGTCTGAGGCGCAAAAGCGGCGCGCCGTTCAGCCGGCCGCCGGCGAAACCAGCGTGAAGCGCCCCCTGCCCTCCCAGGCGCTCGTGATCGCGCCGGGCTCGGCCAAGGAAAAGACGATTATCGGAATACGGTTCTCGCGGGCAAGGGCGAAAGCCGCCGTGTCCATGACGGCGAGCCGCTTTTCGATGGCTTCATCGTGGCTGAGCATCTCGTAGCGCTTCGCGTTCGGGTCCTTTTTCGGGTCGGCGGTGTAGATCCCGTCGACCTGCGTCGCCTTCATGATCGCGTCGCAGGAGAGTTCGGCCGCCCGAAGCGCCGCGCCGGTATCGGTCGTGAAAAAGGGATTGCCCGTGCCGCCGCCGAGGATGATCACGCGGCCCTTGGCGAGCTGCGCGAGCGCGGCCTGGCGCGAATAGGGCTGGCAGATCGAGGGCATGGCGATCGCCGACAGGGTTCGCGCCGCCTGCCCCTGCGCCTCCACCGCCTGCTCCAGCGCCAACGCGTTCATGACCGTCGCCAGCATGCCGATGGAATCGCCGCGGGCGCGTTCGATGCCCTTGTCGGCGCCCTGCAGGCCGCGGAAGAAATTGCCGCCGCCGACGACAACCGCCACTTCCGCGCCGGCTTTTGCGGCGGCGGCGAGGTCTTTGGCAATGCGCGTGACGGTTTCCGGCTCGAGTCCGTGCGACTGGGCGCCCTGCAACGCTTCTCCCGAAAGCTTGACCAGCACACGTTTGAAACGGGGTTGCGCCGGGGACGCGGTCATCTCTCGCCTGCTTTCGCTGCTTTCGTCCGAATCGTCGCCGCTCGCTCTGAACAAGCCGCGCGCTTTCATAGGGTCTGCGCGGAAAGGCGGCAAGGCGCGCCGATCATGCCCACGCCCGCCTCAGCCCTGTTTCGCCGCGGCTGCCAGCCGGCGCGCGAATGCGGCGGCGAACGTATGCACATCGCCGGGCCAGCGCGCGGAGACGTAGTCGCCATCCTCGACGACGAAAGCGGGCCGCGAATCGTTGGCGCGGTCGCGGGCGCGACCGCCCGTCTTGAGCGCCGCGTCGGGCATGCCGGGCGGAACGTCTTGGAAGTCGGCGGGATCGGCGAGAGCGCGCGTGACCTCGGCCTGCACGCTGCGATGACCTTCGGGTTCGCCCTGATGGTCTGGATAAGTCGAATAATAGGTCGGGTCCCACCAGCGCGCGATGCGGCCGACGCGCACGGCGACCCTTTCGAGCGCCCAGGTCAGCGCCGTGGTCTTGCGGCCGTACAGTACGGAATGACCAGTCTTGGGATCGACGCTGCGCGCGAGCAACACGACGCCGTGGCAGACGGCGCCGACCGGCTTGCGCGCGTGGAAGAAATCGACGGCGAGCGCCTGCAGGACCGGGCTTTCCAGATATTCGCGCATGCCGCGCGCGCGATGGCCGCCGGGCAGAAGGAGGCCGTCGAATTCGCTTGCCCGCCCATCGCTCCAGCGCATTGGCGAGCGCCATTCCGGACTTCGCTTCATCGCATCGTACGCCGCGCGACCGGCAGCGTCGGCGCGCAGGAACCGGCCGATGAACACGAGGCGATCCAGGCCGGGAACAAGGCCCCAGGGGTCGAGGCCTCGGCCATGCACCATCAGATCGTCGGCCTCCGCGGGCGCCCCGTCCGGCGTTGCGAAAACGACCTCATGGCCGAGCTCGCTCAGAACGCGCCAGGACACGGCGGCCTCGGTCGGATCGTAGTCGCGGGCGGGAAGCGGAATCAGGACGCGCGCCATGCTGCCCTCGTTGCGGGAGCCTGGAACATAGAATGTCTGGAGGAGGCTGAAAATAAAAGGAGGAGCGGCATGGGGGTCGCCGCTCCTCCGCTCATCCTCGCGTTCCGACAGCGAGCTGTCAGATCCTTTGCGTCGTCCCGGCCAGAAACAACGCTTCGGCGCTCGAATGAACTCTTGTG
This sequence comes from Rhodoblastus sp., assembly GCA_020442275.1. Lineage (GTDB taxonomy): Bacteria > Pseudomonadota > Alphaproteobacteria > Rhizobiales > Beijerinckiaceae > JAJXWB01. The sequence continues at coordinate 4,067 of JAGRKN010000086.1, forward strand.
CGTTCCGTAGTTCCGGACTGGAGGTCCCGGAATGGCCCGGACGCGAATTCTGCGCCTCGTTCAGACGGATCATTCTCGAACCGTCCGAACATCGACAATTTGACTCGTGCGAAGCTGGAAATTGAGTGCCGTCAGTCATCTAAGCGACATGACGAAGGTCACATCCGACCAAAAAGAAAACGCCGCCCGCAATGCGGACGGCGTCGGGTTCGCGAGCCTCAGGGGCTCGCGTCAGCGATATGGCGAGCCTGACGACTCGCGGTCCGTTCAGCCCTTGGCGGCGGCGGCGACTTCGGCGGCGAAATCGTCGACCGCCTTCTCGATGCCTTCGCCGAGGCCGTAGCGGATGAAGCCCTTGATGACGATCGGCGCGCCGGCCTTGCCTTCGAGCTCCTTGACCGCCTGCGACACGGTCTTGCCGGCGTGGTCGGCGTGGATCGAGACCTGATCGACCAGCGTCACTTCCTTGAAGTAGGTCTTGAGGCCGGACTCGACGATCTTCTCGAGCACGTGAGCGGGCTTGCCGGCGTTCTTGTCGGCGAGCACGGCCTTCTCGCGCTCGATCACGGCCGGATCGACGCTGGCGGCGTCGAGCGCGACCGGCGAGGTCGCAGCCACATGCATGGCGAGCTGGCGGGCGAGGACGCCGAGAACGGCCGGGTCGCCCTTCGATTCCAGCGCGACGAGCACGGCGATCTTGCCGAGGCCGTCGGCGATCGGCGAATGCACGTACTGGCCGATGACGCCGTCGTTGACCGACAGCATGGCGGCGCGACGCAGCGTCATGTTCTCGCCGATGGTGGCGATGGCGTTGGAGATGGCGTCGGCGACCGTGCCGGCGCCGCCCGGATAATGCTGATTCGACAGGGTCGCGACCTCGGTGTCGCCCTTCTCGAGCGCGACGGCGGCGATCGAACGCACGAGCGCCTGGAATTCCTCGTTGCGGGCTACGAAGTCGGTCTCGGAATTCACTTCCACGACAACGCCGGCCTTGTCGCGCACCTGGGCGGCGACGAGGCCTTCAGCCGCGACGCGGCCGGACTTCTTGGCGGCCTTGGACAGGCCCTTCTTGCGCAGCCAGTCGACGGCCGCCTCGATGTCGCCGCCGACTTCGGTGAGCGCGGTCTTGCAATCCATCATGCCCGCGCCGGTCTTTTCGCGCAGGTCCTTCACCATGCCGGCAGAGATCGTGGCCATGGGGGAAATCCTCTTCTAGCGGTAGCGGCCCGCCTCGTTAGAGAGGCAGGCCTGACGTGTGTGACGATGTAAAGACGGTTGCGGCCCGAGCCGCAGCCGGATCAGGCCGCGAGGAAGCCGCGCGCCTGAGAAATCCAGCCGTCGCGATCGATGCGGCCGTTGAGCTTGAGATCGGCGTCCACCTTGGCGGCGTCCTCGGGCTTCATCGCCGCGATCTGCCAGAAGTGGAAGATGCCGCCGTCGTTCAGCTTCTTGACGAGCTGCGGGCCGACGCCGTGCAGCTTGGCGAGATCGTCCGGCGCGCCGCGCGGGGCGGCCAGCAGCTCGAAGGCTTCCGTCGGCTCTTCGCCGGCGTCGGCCGAGGCGGCTGCGGACGGCAGTTCCTCGGCGACCGGCTCTTCCGAAGCGCCGAGATCGACGCCCGAGGCGCCCTGGCCGCGGCCGATGCCGTCGATGGCGGCGCGCGCGACGAGGTCGCAGTAGAGCGCGATGGCGCGGCCGGCGTCGTCATTGGCCGGGATCGGGAAGGCGATGCCGTCGGGATCGCAGTTCGTGTCGAGGATCGCGGCGACCGGAATGTTGAGGCGGTTCGCCTCCTTGATCGCAAGCTGTTCCTTGTTGGTGTCGATGACGAAGATCAGGTCCGGCAGGCCGCCCATGTCCTTGATGCCGCCCAGCGCCTTCTCGAGCTTGTCGCGCTCGCGCGACAGCATCAGGCGCTCCTTCTTGGTCAGGCCAGAGGCGCCTGCCGACAGCATCTCGTCCACCTTGCGGAGACGGTTGATCGAGCCGGAAATCGTCTTCCAGTTGGTCAGCATGCCGCCGAGCCAGCGGGAGTTGATGTAATACTGTGCCGAACGCTTGGCGGCGTCGGCGATC
>JAGRKN010000086.1:6169-16870 GCA_020442275.1 Rhodoblastus sp.
GCTTGGTGCCGACGAACAGCACGCGACCGCCCTTGGCCACCGTGTCCGACACGGCCTTCAGCGCCTGATGGAACAGCGGCACCGTCTGGGCGAGGTCGATGATGTGGATGTTGTTGCGGACGCCGAAGATGTATTCGTTCATCTTCGGGTTCCAGCGGTGCGACTGATGGCCGAAATGCGCGCCGGCCTCGAGCAGGCCACGCATGGAAACGTCAGGAAGCGCCATGATTCATCGTTCTCCGGTTGTGCCTCGGCGGACTTGAGAGGCCGGAAATCCGGCCACCGGACGCGATTCCTTCGATCAGGAACCGCAAACGCCCGCCTGTGGGATGGCGCGCCCTATAGCGGAGGATGGGCGGGGATGCAACCCGGCTGGCTGGCGGAGCGCGCCGCCCGCCGGTCGGATTTCGCCGGCGGGCGGCGTGATCTAAGGTAGCTTCATGGCGGACGGGATGCTCGATACCCGCGTGCGACGCGGCGAGGTGATGGCGGCCCTGTCGATGGCCACCGATCTCGCGCTCGGCCAGCCTCTGGAATTTGCGCAGCAATCTTGCGTGCTCGCCAACCGCATCGGCCGCGCGCTCGGCGCGCACCAGTCCGATCTGGCGGAAATCCACTGTCACGCGCTGCTGCGCTATATCGGCTGCAACGCCGAAACTCACGCCATGGCGGCTTTGTTCGGCGACGAAATCGATTTCCGTCGCGACTTCGCGCGCATCGATCCTGGACAGGCCGGCGAAATGGGCGCGCTGATCTTCGCCTATCTGCGTCGGGCCAACGCCGGCGCCGGCGGCATGGCGGCGCTCGGCGCCGTCCTGCGCGGACTGCTGCTGAGCAAGTCCGCCAGCGTCGAGATATTGTCGAGCCATTGCGAAGTCGCGCAGCGGCTCGCCGAACGCCTCGGCTTCGGCGCCGAAATCCAGCGCAACCTCGGCCAGCTCTACGAGCGCTGGGACGGCAAAGGCCTGCCGCGCGGCCTGAAGGGCGAAGCGGTCGCGGTCGCCGTGCGGATCGTGGCCTTTGCGCAAGACGTGATCGTGCTACGTGCGGCTTTCGGCGCGGAAGGCGCGGCGGCGAAGGTCGCGGCGCGGCGCGGAAGCGCTTATGAGCCGGGCCTCGTCGATCTCTATCTCGATCACGCGGATGCCCTGACCGGCGGCCTCGACGGCGTGACATGGAGCGATGTGCAGGCGCTGGCGCCGGAGCCAGACCTGCCGATGACCGACGCGGAATTCGACGAAGCCTGCCTCGCCATGGCCGATTTCGCCGACCTCAAGTCGCCTTGGTCCTCAGGCCATTCGCGCGCCGTCGCGGCGCTGGCGCGCGAGGCGGCGTCGCGCTGCGGCCTGCCGGCGGCAGATGCGCAGGACCTCTATCGCGCGGGCCTGCTGCACGACATCGGACAGGTCGGCATCCCGCTGCGCATCTGGACCAAGCCCTCGGCCTTCAACGACGCCGATTGGGAACAGGCGCGCCTGCACGCCTATTACGGCGAACGCACGCTTGCCCGTCCTCCGGCGCTGGCGCGGCTCGGCGCCCTGGTCGCGCAGCATCACGAGCGGCTCGACGGCTCGGGCTATCATCGCGGCCTGCGCGGCGGCGCGCTCAGCGCGCCCGCGCGTATTCTCGCTGCCGCCGAGGCCTACCAGAACAAGATCGAACCGCGCCCGCACCGCCCCGCCCTCTCCGCATCCGCCGCCGCCGAAGCGCTGAAGCGCGAGGCGCGCGCCGGAAGGCTGGATGCGGACGCCGTCGCCGCCGTCCTCTCCGCCGCGGGCCACGCGGCCGCCGCGCGAAAAGCGCTGGTCGCCGATCTCACGCCGCGCGAAATCGAGGTGCTGCGGGCGATTGCGCGCGGGCAGTCGACGAAGCAGATCGCGAATGCGCTCGGGGTCTCGCCCAAGACAATCGACAACCAGACGCAATCGATCTTCGTCAAACTCGCGGTGCGCACGCGCGGCGGCGCGACGCTGTTTGCAATCGAACACGGGCTCTGTTGAGCGGCATAGGGAATTCGCCCCATGCGGCGGCGCGGGCGCGGCGCCAAGGTCCTTCCCGGCATCAGCCAAATGGAGGACGACATGAGCAACGCCAACATCAAGATCGTGCAGGACTGCTACGCCGCTTTCGGACGCGGCGACGTTCCAGCCATTCTCGCCGTGCTGACCGACGACGTGAGCTTCGGCATGGTCGGGCGGCCCGAGGACGTGCCGATGGCCGGCATCCACCAAGGCAAGGCGGGCGCCGCGGAATTCTTCCGCTGCCTGAAGGAGACGCAGGAAATCACGCGCTTCTCGCCTTCCGATTTCGCGGCGAACGACAGCAATGTCTACGTCGGCGGATCGGTCGCGTGGATCATGAACCGCAACGGGGTCGCCGGCGAAAACGACTGGGTCCACGTCTTCACGTTCCGCGACGGCAAGATCTGCGCCTTCCGCGGGCATGAGGACACCGGGCTGCTGGCTGCGGCCTACCACGCCGATCCCGAGCCCCGACGCGCGGCTTCCCGATGATGGCAAGCGCCCGTCTCGCAGAGGGACGGGCGCTCAATCGCCGCTGTAGGCCATGGCGCCGGCGATGTCGCGGACCTGGTTGTAGCGGTCGAGCCGCAGGCCCATCATGTCCTCGAATTTCTTGTGCACGTCGGCGACCGCCTTGGCCTTGCCGCGCTCGTAGAAGATCGGCTTGTTGGCCTTGGCGGGCTTGGGCAGCATGGCGGCGGCCGAGCCCTTGGGTTCTTCCGCGAGCCGCGACATGAAGAGGCCCGCGTCGCGCGTCCCGAGGAAGTGGATGAGGTAGGTTTCGCCGGCGGTGAGCGGTCGGCCGAGTGTCTCGGCGACCTTGCCGCCGTCGCGCTTCAGCATTTCGGCGGCCATGACGGCGGCGAGATAGGGCCGCTCGCGCAGCGCCAGCACGCGGGCGCGTTCGACCTCGTCGGCAATGGTCGGCTTGTCGTAGGGGCCCTCGATCATCGCCGCCTCGCGTGCGAGCCCGTGTTGCGGGCCGAACTGCCGCACGCATTGCAGCCAGGTCTTGTCGATGAACTGGAACAGACCGGCCGCCGACGACGTGCTCGCCTTGACCGTCGCGCGCAGGCTCGATTCCTTGTCGGCGATCGCCATCAGCAAGGTCGGATCGTAGTCGGCCTGCTGGGCGGCGCGGATCACGGTCTCGACCAGACGACGGCGGACGTTGACCGGGCCAAACTGCATCTTGTCGGCGCCGTCGCCGAACACCGCCAGTTGCTTGGCGAGTTCGTCCTCCGGGATCATGCGCTCGCTGACCTGCCGGGCGATATCGACCGAGGAATCCTCGTCGAGCGGCCCGGTCGCGAGCATGGCGGCCGATTTCCCGGCCTTGCGGCGCTTTCCGGGAACGATGGAGACGGGGGCGTCCTCGAGCGCGAGCTTACGCGACGCGCGGGACGGGCTCGCCGGATCAGCGTCGCGCTCGACCATCTGCGTGGCGACCAGGACGAAACCGCCGAACAGCGCGAAAATGACCGCCAGACGCGCAATGCTGAAGCCCAGCGCCGCGCTGCGGGAATTTCCAGAAAATGTGAGTGTCGAGCCTGACGACATCGCCGATCGTGTCATCCGTCCGTTGCGCCGCCGAAGCGGCCTCGGAGGCTGCGATAGTCAAGCCTTGCGGCGATTGCGGGGCGCCCGGCGCCACATTTTCGTCACGAGCCGACGGCGACTTCAGCCCGCCGGCGGCGCCGGAATGCGGCCCGCAACCGCCCTCACCTTGCGCGGGCCCGCGATCCATATGGCCGCGGACGAGACGAAGGTGAGCGCGACGCAGAGCCAGAAGACCTGATCGTAGGAGCCGAAACGATCGTACATCGCGCCTGCGACAAAGGGTCCTGCCGCCCCGCCCGCGAGCGAGGTCAGCGACAACATGCCGAAAATCGAACCGTAATGCTTGCCCTCGAAAATCTCGAAAGCGACCGTGCCGAAGACCGCCGTCACGCCGTAGCCGAGCAGACCCTGTGCGGTCACCATGGCGTAGAGCCAGGCGGACGTGGGCGCGCCCTTCATGGCGATGAGCGCGAGATAGGTGAGCGCGAAGCCGAAGGAGCCGATGGTCCACACCCATTCGCGACCGATGCGATCCGACAGCCAGCCGAGGCCGATCTGGCCGGGTATGCCGGCGAGGCTGACGGCGCCGAGCGCCCAGGCGGCGATCACCGGCGAATAGCCGATCTCGACGAGATATTTGGTCTGATGGACCTGCACCGCGTACCAGGTGAAGAGGCCCGTGAAGTAGCCGAGCGCGATCATCCAGAAGCGGAACGTCCTGATCGCTCGCGACAGCGTCCAGTCCACGGCCGCCCATTCGGCGTCCACGACATTGCTGCGCTTGGCCGGCCCGCCAGGCGTCGCAGCCGCGTCGCCATCCGGCTCCAGGCCGATGTCGGCGGGCTTGCGCGCGACGAAGAGATTGAGCGGCGCCAGTACGCAGAGCAGCGCCACGCCGAGGATGATACAGGCGGTGCGCCAGCCATAGCGATCGATCCAGCTCTGGAAGGCCGGCAACAGCAGGATCGAGCCGACGCCAACGCCCGAAAAGGCGACGCTGATCGCCAGACCCCGTCGCCGCATGAACCAGTTGGGCAGATAGAGCGACTGGCCGGTGAAGGTGAGGCAGACGCTGCCGCCGCCGACCAGCATGCCGAGCGTGAGATAGAGGTGCCACGGCGCGCTCGTCAGCGGCGCGAGCAACAGGCCGGCGGCGACGAGAAAGATGCCGATCTCGATGACGAGACGCGGGCCCTTGGCGTCCATGAGCCGACCGAGCAACGGGCTCAGCAAAGCGGAGATGAAGAAACCGAAGGAGAAGGCCCCGGCGACCGTCGCGCGCTCCCAGCCGAATTCCGCGACGATGGGCGCGAACAGCAGCGAGAACGAGGTGCGCGCGTTGACGCCGAAGGCCATGGTGACGAAGGCCACGGCGACGACGACCCAGCCGTAGAAGAACGGCAGGCGCTTGGCGAGCGCGCCGATCATTTCGCGCGCACGCTGGCGGGCGCGTCGCAGCTGCGCGGGCAATGAGGTCGAAGCATCGGCGTTTCCCGTCTGTATTTGGCGCCATCGTAGAGCAATTCGGCGCAATGGCGATGACCGTGCGGGTCATTGCGGCCCTGCGCGTTCGCGCTCTTGTGCCGCCCGGCACGGCGCAATGCGGCCGGCCTGCTAGAACCGAGCCGATCGAGGCGTGCCATGCTCAACCTTTCGCTCGAAATCATCGCCCGTATCCTGCAGTTCCTGGTGTCCGTCATGGATGTGCTGAACAGCATCGGCAATCTGCTGGATTTCGGCCGGTTGGTCGCAACGGGGCGAGCCGATCCGGCGCCCCGCGTCCGCGTTCCGCCGGATCCGAAGCCGCTGAACCCGGCCGCCGAACGCGCGCTCGCCGAGGCCGAAGCCCGCCGTGAGGCGCGGGCAAGCCACCCTTAAGCGAGCAATTCCGCCACGCGCGCCTTCGAGATCGACGCATCCGACAGGAGTGCGTCCGCGAAGGCCGCCTCGCGCGCGCCGCTCTGGAGATCGAAGGGATCGGGCGCGCTCAGGCGATGATCAAGCACCAGCCGCGAGAACAATAGCCGGCGGGCATCGCCGCGCCGCTCGTGCGTCTGCTGCGCTTCCCAGGCGAGCGTGACCGCGGTCGCGACATGGTAGAGCACGCTGGTCGCGCGACGCGCCTCAGCCTCGTTGTCACCATCGCTCGCCACCTTCCGCGCGAGCGCGATGGCGCGGTCGACAGCGTTCTTGAGCCGGTCGCGATGGGCCACAGGCGCGACATCCGTCTCGCCGATGCGCGCGTGCAGGTCGGCGCCGAGCGCGCTTTCCGCATGATGGCGGCCGACGGCGCGGGTGATGGAATCGAGCGCGACGATATTGCTCGTGCCTTCCCAGATCGAGCCGAGATAGGAATCGCGCAGCACGCGCGCGCAGGCGAATTCCTCGACATAGCCGATGCCGCCGCGCATCTCGAGCGCGTCGCCCGTCACCTTGCGCGCATCGCGCGTGATGCGGAATTTCATGACGGGGGTGAGCATGCGCACCAGCGCGGCCGCCTCCTGGCTGCCGCCGATTTCCGCGCGATCCAGCGCGGTGGCGGTGACGAAGCTCAGCGACAGCGCCTGCTCGACGGGGAGCATGAGTTTCAGCAATTGCCGGCGCGCGAGCGGCATGTCGACGATGAGCTTGCCGAAGACATAGCGATTGCGCGCGACATGGAAGGAATCGGTGAGCGCGCGGCGCATCAGGGCAGTCGATTTCACGCCGTTCGACAGGCGCGACCAGTTGACCATCTCGGCCATCTGCACGAAGCCGCGATCGAGACGGCCGAGCGGATAGCAGAGCGCGCCGTCGAACTTGATCTCGCCCGACGCCATGGAGCGCGTGCCCAGCTTTTCTTTCAGACGCACGATCCGATAGGAATTCTGCGAGCCGTCGTCGAGGAAACGCGGCATGAGAAAGAGCGCGAGGCCACGCGTGCCGGCGCCGGCGCCTTCGGGACGCGCGAGCAGCGTCGCGACCTTGCCGTCGGCGTTGGAGCAGAACCATTTCTCGCCGTAGAGGCGCCATTGGCCGTCGACCTGCCGCGCGACCGTCGTGAGCGAGCCGACATCGGAGCCGCCCTCCTTCTCCGTCATGAATTGCGCGCCCTGTGTCAGGCGGTCCATGTCGGTGGTGGTGAGGCCGTCGAGATATTTGGCCTTGAGATCGTCGTCGCCGTAGCGCGACAGCAGCATGGCCGAGCCGTCGGTGACGTTGATCGGGCAGCCCATGCCGAATTCGGTCTGATTGAAGAGATAGGTGAAGGCGTGCTTGGCGGCGGCGGGATAGACGTCGTCCCAGCCCATGATGCCCTTGCGATGCGAGAGCGCATGGATTCCGAAGCGGCCGAAGGCGGCGTCTTCCAGCTCGCGATAGGCCGGATGGTATTCGATCGTCTGCACGTCCCGGCCGAATTTGTCGCGCTGGTGCAGGATGGGCGTGTGCCGGTCGGCAAGGCGCGCGCATTCGTCGAGACGCCCGCCCGCGAGGCCGCCGAGCGCGACCAGATGCGGCTCGATGTGGGCGCGCAGCTTTGGCTCGAGATGGATGTCCAGCAGATCCTGCAGGGAACGGTCGATCGTATAAAAGTTGAGGCCCGTCGTATCCGGCGCGATGGCGTCGGAATTGACGCGAAGCGGCTTGTTCATTGTTTCCCCCGGAGGTTTTGGGGGATGATACGACGCCGGAGAAGCTGCGCAACTCACCCGATTGCATGCGCCGTCACTGCGAGGAGCAGAGCGACGAAGCAATCCGGAGTCCCGCCCCGGTTCTGAATTGCTCCGATCCGCTCGCAATGAGGGAGGGCAGCGCCTATGTACCCTCCACCCGCCCCGTTCACCCCACCCGAGTCTCTCATGAATTTCTGGATCGATTTCGGAGGTTTTGCACTCCGGTCCTTCTGGATCGCGGCCATGATCGCGATCGTCCTGGTCATACCAATCATCCTTGGCGCCCGCACGCAGCGGCGGCGCGAGGACGACGTAAAGGTGACGAGCCTCGACGACCGTTTCGACCTGATGGAAGCGCAGATTCGTGTGGCCACCGAGGGCGCGAAGGGCGCGAAGGCGTTTTTGAAAGCGCGCAAAAAGGAAGCCAAGCAAAGGGACGAGGGCGCCAAGCGCGTCTATGTCATCGGTTTCAAGGGCGATCCGATGGCGAGCGGGCACGACGCCTTCGCGCGAAAAATCACGGCGGCGCTGGTCGCCGCGCGCCCGGGCAAGGACGAGATCGTCGTTTCGATCACGAGCCCGGGCGGTATCGTATCGGGCTACGGATTAATGGCCGCGCAGATGCAGCGCGTGCGGCGCGCGGGTGTGGAGTTGACCGCCTGCGTCGATCAGGTGGCGGCAAGTGGCGGCTACATGATGGCGGTCGCGGCCAACCGCATCGTGGCCGCGCCCTTCGCGGTCGTCGGCTCGATCGGCGTGGTGGCGCAGGTTCCCAACGTCAGCCGGCTCCTGAAAAAGATCGACGTCGACTACGAGGAACTGACAGCGGGCGAGCACAAGCGGCCGATCTCGGTGCTCGCGCCAATATCGGAGGAAGGTCGCGAGCATTTCAGACACAAGCTCGAGGAGACGCATGTCGCCTTCAAGGATTTCGTGCGCGAGAACCGACCGGCGCTGAATGTCGAAGCGGTCGGCGACGGTGACTACTGGTATGCAACGGATGCGCTGAAACTCGGGCTGATCGACGCGATCTCGACCTCGGACGAATATCTGCTTGCGCAGCGCGGCAAGGCGCGGCTGTTCACCATCGACGCGCCGGAGAAGAAGACGCTGATGAAAGTGTTGTTCGGGCGGCTGGGGGAGGCGGGCGCGCGGGTGCTCGGCGGCTGACGGACCGCGTTGCGCTCAGACCGGAAGCCGGCGCCCGATCGCAAACAGCAGCGGAATCGAGGCGAGCAAGGCGACGACGCAGGCTGGCCCGACGTAGAGAAAAACATCGGGCCGCACATAACCATCAACGAGCGCCGCGCGCAGCAGGAGCGCACAAGCGGGCAGATTGAGCAGGACCGCCGTCGCCGTACCCGGCGCGTAGCTGCGCATGAGCGCGGTGGCTGCGAGGTGTGGCGCGACGACATTGAGCAGCATAGCAAGCGCATAACCGGCGAGCAGATATGCGCCTACGCTCTCGCGACCGCCGAGATAGGCCGAGACCGCGACACCCCATGCGAGCGCAGTGAGGACGATCACTGCAAATCGAAACTCGCGCGCGCCGACCCTTGCATGCAATCTACCGGCGCGCTCGGACCATGCCGGCAGCCAGACCGCCTCTTCCAGATTGTGCGCGGAAATTGCGAGGCAGAAGGCGAGGCTGGCGACGGGGAAGGTCGCGCTCATCTACACATGTTCCACGGCGACAATCCCGGGAATCGCCTTCAACGCGCCGGCAATGGCCGCGTTGACCGGAAACTTGCCCGGCAACTTCACTTCGACCTCCTCGCCGGGACCGCGCATCAGCACGAGCGAGACATCGCCCTCGCCCCTGCCCTTCAGGCGCTGCTCGATCGAAACGAGCGGCGCGGGATCGCGCAGAAAGATGCGCAGACCTTTTTGAATGCGAGCGGCGGCTTGATCGAGAGGTTCGACCGAGACGATTCGCGCGCGAATATCTTCGCCCTCGACATGCGCCTGCATGTTGACGAGCAGGCACGCGCCCTTCTCAAGAAGGTCGCGATATTGGTTCAGGCCCTCCTGAAACAGGATCGCCTCGTACTGGCCCGAGGCGTCGGACAATTGCACGATGCCCATCTTGTTGCCGATCTTGGTGCGCCGTTCCGCGCGATCGAGCACCGCGGCGGCGAGGCGGCCTGCTGACGCTCCCTTCTTCACGGCGCGCGCGAATTCCGCATAGGGCTGCACGCGCAATTTGGCGAGAACGCCCTCGTAGGCGTCGAGCGGATGGCCCGACAGGAAGAAGCCGACGGCGTCGAATTCGCGCTTGAGCTTTTCGGCGGCCGCCCAAGCCTGCGCCTTGGGCGTGATGAAGGGCTCCGCGCCGCCCGCGCCGAACAGCGCGCTCTGTCCGCGCTCGCGCTCATCCTCCATGCGATTGGCTGTGGCGAGGATCGGTTCGACAGCCGCGAAGGCGCGGGCGCGATCGGATTCCAGTTCGTCGAAGGCGCCGGCTGCGGCGAGGCTTTCCAGCACCTTCTTGTTCACCTCGCGCGGCGAGATAGCGGCGGCTATGTCGCCGAGCGAGCGGAAGGCGTGCGATTTTCGCGCACGGACGATCGCCTCGGCCTGTCCTTCGCCGACGCCCTTCACCGCCGACAGGGCATAACGGATCGACAGGGCGTCTTCCTTGCCGTGCACATCGAAATCGACGCCGGAATGGACGATGGAGGGCGGATCGACACGGATCTTCAGACGGCGCGCCTCGTTGCGGAATTCGGCGAGCTTGTCGGTATTGCCCTTGTCGAGCGTCATCGAGGCCGCGAGGAATTCGACGGGATAGTTCGCCTTGAACCATGCGGTCTGGTAGGCGATCAGCGCATAGGCCGCCGCGTGGCTCTTGTTGAAGCCGTAGTCGGCGAACTTGGCGAGAAGATCGAAAATTTCGTCGGCCTTGGCTTTCTCCAGCCCGCCCTCGACCGCGCCGGTTACGAAGCGCGCGCGCTGTGCGTCCATCTCGGCCTTGATCTTCTTGCCCATCGCGCGGCGCAGCATGTCGGCTTCGCCCAGGGAATAGCCAGATAGCACCTGCGCGATCTGCATCACCTGTTCCTGATAGATGATGACGCCAAAGGTCTCCTTCAGGATGTGCTCGATCTTGGGATGAATGTAGTCGGCGTCCTCCTCGCCGAGCTTGACCGCGCAATAAGTCGGGATGTTCGCCATCGGGCCCGGACGATAGAGCGCGACCAGCGCGATAATGTCCTCGAACCGGTCGGCGCGCATTTCGACGAGCGCCTTGCGCATGCCCGCGCTTTCCAGCTGGAACACGCCGACCGTCTCGCCGCGCCCCAGCATTTCGTATGTTTTTTGGTCGTCGAGCGGGATTGCCGAGAGATCGATTTCGACTCCGCGCTTTTGCAAGAGCGCGACAGTGGTTGAGAGCGTCGTGAGCGTCTTGAGGCCCAGAAAGTCGAACTTCACGAGCCCGGCGGGTTCGACCCATTTCATGTTGAACT
>JAGRKN010000377.1:0-5163 GCA_020442275.1 Rhodoblastus sp.
CCGAGCGCGACGAGCGCGTCGATCACGAGGCGATCGTTCGTGGCTTTGCCCATGCCCATGGTCAGGACCATGTAATAGCCAGCGACGCCGAGCAGCGCGAGGCCGGCGACCAGCATGCCGGTGACCGCGCCCGCCTTGAACGAGATGTCGAGGCCCTTGGCGAGCGACTCGGAGGCCGCCTGCGCCGTGCGCACGTTGGCGCGCACCGACACGTTCATGCCGATATAGCCGGCCGCGCCCGAGAGCACCGCGCCGATCAGGAAGCCGATGGCCACAGGCCAGGTCAGGAGGAAGCCGAGCGCGACGAAGATCACGACGCCGACGATGGCGATCGTCGTGTACTGGCGGTTGAGGTAAGCCTGCGCGCCTTCGGCGATCGCGGCCGCGATCTCCTGCATGCGGGCATTGCCGGTGCTAGCCGACATGAGCTGCGAGATCGTCATGATCCCGTAGACGACGGATAGAAGTCCGCCAAGAATGATGAGCCAGAGTGTCATTGGTCCGCCTGTCCTGTCCTCGTTGTTCTGGGTCGCCGGCGCCGGCGACTTTCGAGCCCGCGCGGGGGCGCGGCGAAATAGCGCGTTTCCTTGCCCGGGATTCCGCAGAATCCCGGGGCGCGCGCTTCTTGCCAGAAAGTAAATATGGCCGCAATCGGTCGGAGGCTGATTTTGGCCCTTATTTGACGCGGATCAGCCGGCCTCCGCGGGCTTGGCTGCCGGTTGTGGCCGCAGCGCGAGCCAGCCGAGCGCGACCAGGCCGATGGCCGCGGGCGGGAAGACGATCATATTGACCAGGCTCCAGCCGCCGCCGGCCAGCATCTGGCCGGACGCGAAGGAGCCGACCGCCATCGTTCCGAAGATCACGAAGTCGTTGAAGGACTGCACCTTTGTGCGCTCCTCCGGCCGGTGGGCCGCCACCACCATGGCGGAGGCGCCGATGAAACCGAAATTCCAGCCGACGCCGAGCAGGATCAGCCCCGTCCAGAAATGCGCGACGCTCACGCCATGCAGGTCGACGAGGGCTGCGACGACTTCCAGCGCCAGCCCAAGCGCGACAATGCGCTTGGCCCCGAACCGGCCAATCAGCGAACCCGTGACGAAGCTCGGCGCATACATGCCCAAAATGTGCCACTGGATGCCGAGATTGGATTGGGACAGCGACAGCCCGCACATCTTCATGGCGAGCGGCGCCGCCGTCATGACCATGTTCATCAGCGCGTAGGACACGGTCCCGCAGATCGCCGCCACGACGAATTGCGGCTGCGCCACGATCTCGCCGAGCGGGCGGCCGGGCTTCTGGTCGACCGCCTGTAGCGAGGCGGGCGGCGCCTCGACGCCAGCCAGAACCGCCATGGCGATCAGCGCGACGACCGCCTGACCGACATAGGTCGCCGCGAACAGATGCTGCGGCCATATGTCCATCGTGTGTTGAACGAGCTGCGGCCCGAGGATTCCGGCCAGCACGCCGCCGGTCATGACCCAGGAGATCAGGCGGGGCGCAAGCGTCGGGCTCGCGCCGTCGGTCGCGGCAAAGCGATAGGATTGCGAGGCGGCCGCGTACATGCCGCCGAAAATCGCCGAGACGCACAGTAGCGGGAATGACCAGATCAGCGTCGCCACGGTCGCGAGCGCGCCCGTGAACACCCCCGATAGCGATCCTATCAACAGCGCGGGCTTGCGGCCGAAGCGGCGCGCGATCCAGCCGATCGGCAGCGTGCCGAGCGCGAGGCCGACCACATAGGAGGTCAGCGGCACGGTGGCGAGCCCCGCCGACGGCGCCATGCTGGCGCCGAGGATCGCCTCGGTGGCGAAGATGACGGAGGCGTTTGCGCCAGCCAACGCCGAGGCGACCGACAGCCGCAGCGCGAGGCGCTTGGCCGCACGGTCCCGGTCGGCCTGCGCCAGCCGCTGAGCTTCCGTCATATCATATGCTCCGAATATGTCGGCGCAAACTAGCGATGCGCGGGACCGAAGCAATCAGAAATGTGCGAAGGAGCCGCGTGCGAAGGACATGGGGGCCCCGCGCGCGTCGCGGAACGTTGGCGCGGCCTGGCCTGTTGTGACTGTTCCGATGCGCGTGATCGCCACGCCGGCGGCAGCCGCCGCGCCCTCGAAAGCCAAGGCGCGTCCTTGCGGCACGCTGGCCAGGATCTCGTAGTCGTCGCCGCCGGTGAGCGCGGTTTCGAGCAGGCGCGGCTCGCCGGCGATCGCCGCCCGCGCCGCTTCGGACAAGGGAATGCGAGCGATGTCCACCTCGGCGCTCGCGCCGGAAACGCGCAACATTTTCGCGAGATCGCCGACGAGCCCGTCCGACACGTCCATCGCGCCTGAAGCGTGCTCTCGCAACGCCTGCGCCAGCGCGAGGCGCGGCTGGGGCGCGAGATAGCGGTCTATCAGGAAGGCGGCGTTGGACCGCGAGCCTTCTGGCTCGTCGCGGGACTGAAGGCCCGCGGTCCTTTCCCGCAATCCCAGCGCTGCATCGCCGATTGTACCCGACACGTAGAGCGCGTCCCCTGCCCGCGCGCCGTCGCGCGGGACCATGCGGCCGGCAGGCACGGCCCCAAGCGCCGTGATCGACAACGTCAGCGGTCCCGGCGTCGACACGGTGTCGCCGCCGAGCAACGGACAGGCGAAGGCCGCCGCATCCTCCCCGAGCCCCCGGGCGAACAGTTCGAGCCAGTCCGGCTTCCAGTCGCGCGGCAGCGCCAGCGTCAGGAGGAAGCCGAGCGGCGCGGCGCCCTTGGCCGCGAGATCGGAGAGATTCACCCGCAGCGCCTTTTTCGCGATCGCTTCTGGCGGATCTTCGGCGAAGAAATGCACGCCCGCGATCAACCCGTCGACCGTCAGCACGATCTCGCACCCCTGAGGCGGCGATATAAGCGCGGCGTCGTCGCGCAGCCCGAGCCCGCCCTCGCCCGCGAGCGGCGCGAAATAGCGGGCGATGAGGTCGTCTTCGGAGGGGCGGTCGGACATGCTTGAATTATGGAGCGGCCGCGTTCGCTTGGCTAACGCGCGAATTCCGCCGCCCGCGTCTTGCGCGCCAGCGCGTCCAGCACGGCGTTGATCATGCCGGCTTCCTCGCGCGCGAAGAAGGCGCCGGCGATATCGACATATTCGGACACGATCACGCGCGCCGGCACGTCGCCGCGCTTGCGGAGTTCGTAATCGCCGGCGCGAAGAATGGCGCGCATCACCGCCTCGATCCGCTTCAGCGGCCATCCCTCCGACAGCGTCGTGTCGACTTCGCGGTCGATGGCGATCTGGTCGGCGAGCACGCCTTCGAGAATGTTGCGGAAATAGGCGATCTCGGCCGGCTTGTATTCCGCGCCCTCGATCTCGCGGCCGATCCAGTGGGCCTCGAACTCGGCGAGAATGTCGACGATGCCTTTGCCCGTCACGTCCATCTGGTAGAGCGCCTGCACGGCGGCGAGCCGCGCGGCGGAGCGGTTTTCGCCCTTGGACATCTAGGCGTTCCCGCGCTGCGACAGGCGGAACAGCGAGAGCGCGGCGCGCGCGGCGTCGCCGCCCTTGTCGCCCTGCTTCGGATCGGCGCGCACGATCGCCTGATCCTCGTTCTCGACGGTCAGAATGCCGTTGCCGATCGGCATGGGCAGCGACACCGAGATATCCATCAGCGCGCGCGAACTTTCGCCGGCCACGATCTCGAAATGATAGGTCTCGCCGCGGATGACGCAGCCGAGCGCGATGGCGCCGGCGTAAGGGTCGCGAGAGGAATCGCTGGCGATAACGATGGCCGCGGGAATTTCCAGCGCGCCCGGCACGTTGACGATCTCCCAGGTCGCGCCGGCCTTTTTCAGCGCGGCGGTGGCGCCCTCCAGCAGCATGGCGCCGATGGAATCGTAATAACGCGCCTCCACGATGAGAAACTTCGCGCCGCCGACCGGCGTCTCGTCCTGATTTTTCGCGCGCTGCGGCTCGGCCATGGGGTCCTCGAGATCAGCCCGCCTTCGCTAGAAGGCGGAAAAGCTGATCGGCAGAAAGGTGAGAGCGCGAAGCGCTCGAAAACGTGAGGCGCTTCAATAGAGGCGCCGCGTGGCCGAGGCAAGGCGGAGCGAGCGTCCCCTAGAACCGTCCCCCCGAATTAAAACGGTTCACGAGCTCGTTGTAGTCGCGCATCAGGCGCGGCGGCGAACCTTCGATCATCCAGCCCGCGCCCTGCTGCGACAGCATCATGCGCTCGCCGGAACTGTAGGGGACCTTATCGCGCACGCGGCGCATCAGGCCTTTGGCTGACGTCAGGTAGGATTTCGCCGCGCTGACATAGATCGAGCCGATGCTGTCGGGGTTGAGCGCCCCGCCCTTGTGTTCCTCCGCATAGGTTTCGAGCGCCTTGACCGAGGCTTCGTAGACGCCGATCGCCTCCTGCACCTTCGCCAGATCCATCTTGGCGGGATCGCCGCCCTCGATGCGATTGAGGGCCTTGGCCTTCAGCATCGTGTCCATGACGTGCCAACGCGCCTTGCGGCCCTCGCGCTTCTCGACCTCCGCCATCTCTTCCGCCTGCGAGACGTCGTTCAGCTTCTGCACCACGCCGCGCAACTCCTGATCGGCCGACGCGAAGGCCGCCCAGACCGCCATCAGTTTCGGATGCATGGCCTTGCCCTTGGCCATCTTGTCGTCCTTGTAGTTCTGCTGGCTGTAATAGTCGTCGGCCTCTTTCAGCATCGGCTCCAGCGCGCCGACGGCGGCGGCGAAGGCGGCGCCGGCCTTTTCAAGTTCCTCGTTCTTGGGGGCCATTTCGGCGGCCTTCTCGACATTCTTCCGGCAGTCGGCCGTGTCGTAGATGGTGTAGAGCCCGTAGATGATGCGCTCGCGCCCGGTCGGGCCGCTCGGCTTCGACCACGAGAGATAGCGCGCGCGCGAGGAATAGGAGCGCTCCGACAGCCGGTTGATGCAGCCGATATAGGGCTGCAGTTTCGGTCCGATCGGCGTCGGCTTGTCCTCGGCGAGCGCCGGAAGGCTCGCGCCGATCGCGAGCCCACACAGCAAGATCGTGCGCAAAAATCTGGTCATGGCCCCCTCCGGCAAATTCGATGGGGGAGGATTAGTGCGCCGCGCGCAACGCGCATGTGCCGCAGCGCACAGCCGTCGCTTTTTCGCCCTATCGCGCCTCGATCAGGCGCGCCGCATAGCGCGCCATCAG
>JAGRKN010000377.1:5184-5702 GCA_020442275.1 Rhodoblastus sp.
GATCGCCGTCGCCCTTCTCGCCCCAGGTCGTCACGGCCAATGTGTGAGGGATGAGAAGGATGGTAAAGCGGTCGCCGTCGACTTCGTTCACCGTCAGCGACGTGCCGTCGAGCGCGACGGAACCCTTTGCCGCGATGAATTTCGCGAGGTCATGCGGCGCCTGGATCTCGAAATGCGCCATGCCATCGAAATCCTTGCGCGCGACGATGCGCGCCACGCCGTCGACATGGCCGGTCACGATGTGACCGCCGAGTTCGTCGCCGATCTTCAGCGATCTCTCGAGATTGATCCGCCGCCCCACGGTCCACAAGCCGACCGTCGTCTTGGCGAGAGTCTCGGCGGCGGCGTCCACCTCGTACCAGTTGCGCACGCCGTCATTGCCGATGTCGACCGCCGTCATGCACACGCCCGAACAGGCGATGGAGGCGCCGAGCGCGATGCTCGCGGGATCATAGGAGCAGGCGATGCGCAGCCGCCGAAGATCGCCGCGCGGCTCGACGGAGAGAATTTCGCCGACA
>JAGRKN010000378.1 GCA_020442275.1 Rhodoblastus sp.
AGGAGAGCATCAAATATGCGCGCGAGCGCAAGCCGTTCGGCAAGCCGCTGGCGACCAACCAGGCGATCCAGTTCCCGCTGGTGGAGCTTGCGACGCAGGCGGAAATGCTGCGCTTGCTGATCCGCAAGACCGCATGGGAAATGGACCGCACGGAGCGCGCCGGGCTGGAGCACAAGCTCTCCGACAAGGTGTCGATGTGCAATTACTGGGCGAACCGTCTGTGCGGCCAGGCGGCCGACCGCGCGATCCAGGTGCATGGCGGCATCGGCTATTCGCGCCACAAGCCGTTCGAGCACATCTATCGCCACCACCGCCGCTACCGCATCACGGAGGGGTCCGAGGAAATCCAGATGCGCAAGGTCGCGGCCTATCTGTTCGGCTTCATCGGGCCGCGCAAGAAGATGTTCGCGGAGATGGGTCTTTAGCGATCTCCCCCTCTCCCCGCATGCGGGGAGAGGGCGGGGTGAGGGGGCAAACGACCGGGCGCGCTGTTGCGGCCTGGGCCCCTCATCCGGCGCGTCGCGCCACCTTCTCCCCGCGCGCGGGGAGAAGGGACAACGACGAAACATTCTCGAAGAAGGAAAACGCCAATGCCTGATTTCAACAAGGTCAAGGTCGAAACGGAAGACGGCGTCGCCGTCGTCACGCTCAATCATCCCGAGGTCATGAACGCCATTTCGGTCGACATGCTCGAAGGGCTGATCGCCGCGCTCGATTTCATCGAGGACAGGTCGAACGGCGTGCGCTGCGTCGTGCTGACCGGCGCGGGCAAGGGGTTTTGCGCCGGCGCCAACCTGCAGGGGCGCAACACTTCGACGTCGAAGAGCGGCGGCGCGGGCTCGGTGCTCGAAAGCCACTACCACCCGATCCTGCGCCGCATGCGCCGACTGCACTGCCCGATCCTGACCGCGATCAATGGCGCGGCCGCCGGCGCAGGCATGAGCCTATCGCTGATGGGCGACCTCAAGCTCGCGGGCAAGTCGGCCTATTTCCTTCAGGCGTTTCGTCGCATCGGCCTGGTGCCGGACGCCGGCTCGACCTGGATGCTGCCGCGTCTCGTCGGCACGGCGCGCGCGATGGAACTGTCGCTGCTCGGGGAAAAACTGCCCGCGGAAAAGGCGTTGGAATGGGGCCTGATCAACCGCGTCTACGACGATGCGGAGCTGATGAACGAAGCCAGGAAGATGGCGAAGGAGCTCGCCAACGGCCCGACCAAGGCGCTGGCGCTGATCCGCGGCCTTTATTGGGACAGTCCGGAAAATACGTTCGAGGAACAGCTCGACCTCGAATACCGCACGCAGCGCATCGCCGGCGCGAGCGCCGACTTCAAGGAGGGCGTGACAGCGTTCCTCGAAAAGCGGCCGGCGAAATTCAAGGGCGAATGAGATGACGTTCGATCGCGTCCGGATCGAGATCGAAGATGGCGTCGCCGTTCTGACGTTGAACGATCCGGACGTGATGAACGCCGCCGGCGAGCCGATGCTCGACGACATCTTGGCGGCGCTCGGCATTGTCGAGGACCGCGAGAACGGCGCGCGCTGCCTCATCCTCACGGGCGCCGGAACGGCCTTCTGCTCGGGCGCAAATCTGAAAGACCGTGGCTCGGGCAAGGCCAAGCCCGTCGGAATCGTGCTGGAGACGCACTGGCATCCGCTGTTGCGCCGGTTGCGTCGTCTGCATTGCCCTGTCGTCACCGCCGTCAACGGCGCCGCCGCTGGCGGCGGCATGGCTCTGGCCCTGACCGGCGACATCGTCATCGCCGCGCGCTCCGCCTATTTTCTGCAGGCGTTCCGGCGCATCGGGCTTGCGCCCGACGTCGGCTCGACATGGCTGCTCCCGCGCCGCATCAGCATCGCGCGCGCAATGGAATTGTCGCTGCTCGGCGAAAAATTGCCGGCGGCAAGGGCGCTGGAATGGGGGCTGATCAATCGCGTGGTCAATGACGGCGCGGCGCTCTCCGAAGCGATGAAGGTCGCGCGCGAACTGGCGGCGGGACCGACCAAGGCGCTGGCGCTGATGCGCGGGCTCTATTGGGATTCGACAGAGAATGGCTTCGAGGATCAACTCGACCTCGAATACAGAACGCAGCGCATCGCCGGCGCGAGCGCGGATTTCAGGGAGGGCGTGGCGGCATTTCTTGAGAAGAGGCCGGCGCGGTTCAGTGGAGACTGACTCCCTCTCCCCGTTTACGGGGAGAGGGCTGGGGTGAGGGGCCAAGCGACTGGTATGCATGCCGGCCGTTTGACCCCTCATCCGGCCTTCGGCCACCTTCTCCCCGCGAGCGGGGAGAAGGGAACAACGACGCAAGAGTGCGACAATACGGAGGACACCATGCTCAAGACACGTTTCACCGAAATGTTCGGCGTGCAGCACCCGATCGTGCAGGGCGGCATGCAATGGGTGGGGCGCGCGGAGCTCGTCGCCGCCGTGGCGAACGCCGGCGCGCTCGGCTTCATCACGGCGCTGACGCAACCAACGCCCGAGGATCTCGTCAAGGAGATCAAGCGGTGTCGTGAGATGACCGACAAGCCGTTCGGCGTGAACCTCACGATCCTGCCCTCGATCAATCCGCCGCCCTATGCCGAATATCGCCGCGCGATCATCGAGGGCGGCGTGAAGATTGTGGAGACGGCGGGTTACAAGCCGCAGGAACATGTCGACGATTTCAAGAAGCACGGCGTCAAGGTCAT
>JAGRKN010000379.1 GCA_020442275.1 Rhodoblastus sp.
GCGTGCTGGAGCCGCTGCAGGCCGGCCCCACTATCATCGAGGACGATTGCTTCATCGGCGCGCGTTCGGAAGTCGTCGAGGGCGTCGTGGTCGGGCAGGGCGCGGTGCTGGCTATGGGCGTCTATATCGGCGCCTCCACGAAGGTCATCGACCGACAGACCGGCAAGACGCATATTGGCTACGTGCCGCCCTATTCGGTCGTCGTCTCCGGCAACGTGCCCGGCAAGGCTCTGCCCGGCGAGAACTGGGGGCCGTCGACCTATTGCGCTGTCATCGTGAAGACTGTCGACGCGCAGACCCGCTCCAAGACCGGCATCAACGAACTGCTGCGCGACTGATGCCGGAAACGGAGCCGACGGCGGGCTTCCGCTTTCTCTACCGGACCGACAAGGGCCGCATCGATCGCGCGGGCTGGTTCCGCGCGGCGGCGCCGCTGGCGGTGTCGTTCGTTGTCACAACGGCGATCATGCTCGCGCTCCTGCCCTGGGCCAATCGCCCACTGACGGAACGCGCCTTCTTCGATCCCGCCGCATTCGCCGCCAACAGCTACATTCTCGCCTATGCGGCGCTGACGCTTCTGACGGCCATCTCCTGGGTCAATCTCGGCGCCAAGCGCTTTCGCGATCGCGGCAGGCCCGCGCCTCTTGGACTCGCTGGGCTGCTGCCGCTCGCCATGCTGGTGGCGGGCGCGGCCGACTGGCTGCAGCCGCGTGTGGCGGAAGTGATGCCGCGCGCGACCGTGTGGGCCTGCGAGGGGGCGCTGGTCGTGGTGGCGATCTGGACTTTCCTCGAGATGCTCGATGTGCTCGCGAAAGGCCGATCCGAATGACCGTCTCTGCACTCGACATCACGCGCGCGCTCATCAGCTGCCCTTCCGTCACGCCGAAGGAGGGCGGCGCTCTCGCTTATCTCGAAAAGCTGCTCGGCGACGCCGGCTTCGAAACGCATCGCGTGACATTTGCGGACAATGACACGCCGGATGTCGAAAACCTCTACGCACGGATTGGCGAGGGCGCGCCGCACCTGACCTTCGCCGGTCATACCGACGTTGTGCCGACCGGCGACGAGACGCTGTGGCGCTTTCCGCCCTTTTCGGCGGAAGTGGCTGACGGTCGTGTCTGGGGCCGCGGCGCCTGCGACATGAAGGGCGGCATCGCCGCTTTCGCCGCAGCCGCGCTGCGCTACGTCGAAAAGCACGGCAAGCCCAGAGGAACGATCTCGCTGCTGATCACCGGCGACGAGGAAGGCCCCGCCATCAACGGCACCGTCAAGCTGCTCGAATGGGCGGATGCGCGCGGCGAAAAATTCTCGCACGCCATCGTCGGCGAGCCGACCAACCCGAATGCGCTCGGCGACATGATCAAGATCGGCCGGCGCGGCTCGCTCAATGGCGACATCACGGTCGTCGGCAGGCAGGGCCATTCCGCCTATCCGCAACAGGCAGAAAATCCGATACCGACGCTCGCGCGCATCGTCACTGCGTTTTCGGCCGCGCCCCTCGACGAGGGCAACGCCGCCTTCGATCCGACCCGGCTGGTGGTGACGTCCTTCGACGTCGGCAACAGCGCGCGCAACGTCATTCCCGGCGAAGCGACCGCGAAGTTCAATGTCCGCTTCAACGACATCTGGACGCCGGACTCGCTTGCCGCGCGCATACGGGAAATCGTTGCGGAGGCCGCGTCCGGCGCCGATGCGCGCGTGAAAATCCATCCGACCAATTCGATTTCGTTTCGCACGCAGCGCTCCGGTTTCACCGATATGGTCGTCGCCGCAATCGAGAAGCAGACCGGCCGCACGCCGGAGCTTTCGACGACTGGCG
>JAGRKN010000380.1 GCA_020442275.1 Rhodoblastus sp.
GCGAAGATGAGGCCGGCGATCGTCGGCGACATCCAGGCGACAAGCGACGTCGAGATCAGGAGGCCGGCGATCAGGCTCACGACGCCGAGCGCCATGTGCGAGCGGTGCTTGCGCACGATCGCCTTGAACGGGATCGAGCCGTCGTCGCGCCGCTGCGGGTTCCAGCCGGTGTCGAAGCCGAACAGAATGTTCATCACATGCCCGGTCTGGACGAGCATCATGATCGGCGCGAGCAGCGCGGACATGATGATTTCGATCAGCGACGAGAAGACGAGACGAAACATGCCGCCGCCGCCGCGCCGCGTCTCGCCGTCGATCAGGGCGAGAAGCAGCCCGAAGAATTTAGGCGCGAGCAGGATGCTCATGGTCAGGCCGAACAGCGCCAGCGACCGTTCCGCGTCGAACCGCGGCCAGGCGGGGAACAGCGTGAAGTCGCTGGTGAAATATTCCGGGCGGATATATGTCGCCTGCAACACGATGAGAATGCCGATGACGAGCTGCATCAGCCACAGCGGCGAGGCGAGATAGCCGAAAATGCCGGTCAGGAAGTGCTGGCGCGAGGCCCAGTGCAGCCCCTTGGTCGGCAGAAGCCGCGTGTGTTGCAGGTTGCCCTGGCACCAGCGCCGGTCGCGCGAGGAGACGTCGATCAGGGACGGCGGGCTTTCCTCGTAGGAGCCCTTCAGCGTCGGCAACATGTAGACGGCGTAGCCCGCGCGCCGGATCAGCGCCGCCTCGACGAAATCGTGGCTCAGGATGTGCCCGCCGAACGGCGGCTTGCCACGCAGATCGGGCAATCCGCAATGCGCCGCGAAGGCGGCGGTGCGGATGATGGCGTTGTGGCCCCAGTAATTGCCGTCGCGGCCCATCCAGGCCGAGAGCCCGGCCGCTATCACCGGTCCGTAGATGCGCGCGGCGAATTGCTGCACACGCGCAAACAGCGTGTTGCGGTTGATGATGAGCGGCAGCGTCTGGATGATGCCGGAATCGGGATCGGCCTCCATGCGCTGTGCAAGCGTGACGATAGCGTGGCCCGTCATCAGGCTGTCGGCGTCCAGCACCACCATATGCGGATAGGCGCCGCCCCAGCGCATGACGAAATCGGCGATATTGCCCGCCTTGCGCGCCGTGTTCTTCTGGCGGTGGCGGTAATAGACACGGCAATCGGGTCCAAGTCGCTCGCGCAACGCAATCAGCGCGCGCTCCTCGGCGATCCAGATGTCGGGGTCGGTCGTGTCGGACAGGAAGAACCAGTCGAAATGCGCGCCGAGCCCGGTGGCCTGCACATCCTCCCAGATCGCCTGCAGGGAGCCGAACACGCGGCTCGGCTCCTCGTTGTAGATCGGCATCACGACGGCGGTTCGGGCGCCGAGCGTTTTCGGCATGTCGAACCGCATGCGGCCGTAGACGAGCATCCAGATCAGGCCGACCACGCCGCTCGTGAAGGCGAGGGCGATCCATGAGAAATTCGCGACGAACAGCAGCAGAAGCGCCCATTTCAGGAGCGTGACGCCGCCGACCTCGACGACCTTGTACATTTCATGCGCGCCATAGGCGGTCAGCGCGAAGCCGCCGCCGAACACGGCGAGCCGCGCCAGCCAGGGGCTGCGCATGTTGGCCGGCATCAGCCATTTCCGGCGCGCCTTCTTGTCGAAACGCGACAGGCTCTGAACCGGCATCGCGAGATGCGATTCCGGGGGCATGGCCGGCGCCGTATTCGGCAGGGCGCCCGGGCGGCTTTCGGTCAGAGCGTCCATCTGTAGAGCCAGGTCTCGCTCACGGGTTTGCCGTCCGCCTCCAGGACGAGACGGATTTCGGACTGGGTTTCCGCGCCGGGATCGAGTTCGAAGACGACGCGATAGGTCTTGCGATCACGATACAAATATGTCCGCACCGAGGCGAT
>JAGRKN010000087.1 GCA_020442275.1 Rhodoblastus sp.
AAGGGAGAAGGACATGGCCAAATATCTGTTCGTCTACCACGGCGGCGGAACGCCGCCGGCGAGCCCGGCGGAGCACAAGGAAATCATGGACGCCTGGGGCCAATGGTTCGGTTCGATGGGCGCGGCCGTGATCGACGGCGGCAATCCGGTCGGGCTTTCGAGCACGGTCAAGTCGGACGGCGCGCTGGTCTCGGGCGGCGGCGCCAATCCTGCCAGCGGCTACAGCCTGATCGAGGCCTCGAGCCTCGCCGATGCGCACGCCAAGGCCAAGGGATGCCCGCTGCTCAAGCGCGGCGGCACGATCGAGATCGCCGAAGCGATCGACATGTGACGGCTCTAGGGAGGGATATCACTATGAAGCTCTATTACAATCCGCTCTCGACCTATTCGCAGAAGGCGATGATCGCCTTCAACGAGAAGGGGATCGCCTACGAGCCGGCGCTCGTCGATCTCGGCTCGCCCGAGGGGCGCGCCGCCTATCAGGCGATCAATCCGATCGGCAAGGTGCCCTTCCTCGCCGCGAGCGACGACTGGGTCGTGCCGGAATCGACAATCATCATCGAATATCTCGAGGATCGATTTCCCGAGACGCCGCGGCTCATTCCCGTCGAGAAGGAGGCGGCGCGACAGGTGCGATTCATGGATCGCACGGCCGATCTCTATTTCAACGAGCCCGTGCTGGAGCTGCTGTTCCAGCACATCGGCTTCCGGCCGAAGAACGCCGAGGCCGCCGAGCGCGCGCGCAGATATGTCGATGTGACCTATGCCTATTGGGACAAGCGGCTGGCGTCGCAGCCCTGGCTGTGCGGCGAGAAATTCACCATGGCCGATTGCGCGGCTATCCCGCCGCTGTTCTACGCGCAGATCGCCGCGCCCTTCGCGCAACATCCCAATGTCGCCGCCTATTTCGCGCGAGCGCAACAGCGGCCGTCCTACGCCAAGGTGAAGGCCGAATGCGAGCCGGCGTGGCAGGCGATGGCGGCGAAGGCGAAGGTGGCGTAAACCGTCATCGCGAGGCGCTCGATGCGAAGTCGGATATATCCGACTTCGGACCATGCGACATGGCGATCCATACCCGGATATGCTTCGACAGTCGGGGATGGATCGCGCATTCGGGCTGAAAAGCCAGGCACATAAATCGGCTCCTCAGGATGAGGGTTTCTGAATTTCCGGCGGGTCCTAAAAGTCGAGCATCCCTCTATTCCACCGTCGCCGGCTCGGCCGCAGTGACGACCGGCGGATGATTGCGCCAGACGAACCACGCCAGCAGCGCGACGGGCAGGCCGATCAGCGACGTGCCGATGAAGAAATGCTCGAAGCCGACGCGCTCGACGATGAAGCCCGAGGCGCCGGCGAGAAAACTGCCGGGCAGCGCGCAGAGCGAAGTCAGCAGCGCATACTGGCTCGCGGCGAGTTCGGTCGAGGCCAGTTCCGACATGTAGGTGATCAGAACGACCTGCGCGAAGGCGTAGGCGAAGCCCTCGATGCTGACCGCCGTGACGAAGGCGATGTAGTCGCTGCGCCCTTCGGCCGCCAGCCAGGCGAGCGAGAGATGCGAGGCCGAGCCCGCGATCGTGCCGATCAGCAGCGTCGTCATCAGGCCCAGTTTGCGCACGACGAAGGTCGCGAAGAACGTGCCGGCGAGCGCGATCCAGAAGCCGAAGAGTTTGGTCACCGTCGCAATGTCGGTGCCCGAAATATGCAGGCTCTTGAACAGGGGCATGGCCATGGCGCTGGTGAGATAGCCGGGCATGCGGAAGCCCGCGATGAGAAGCAGCACAGGCACGGCCCATGGCCCGAGGCGCGTGACCAGCTCCTTGATCGGCGCGATGACGGTGGCGACGAAGCCCGGATGTTCGTGTTTCGCATGGAGATCGGATTCAGGCTCTGGCGCGACGAAGGCGGCGACGGCGCCGACCGTGATCAGCGCGGCCATGCAGAGATAGGCGGCGCGCCAGCCATACTTGTCCGCGATGATCAGGGCGAGCGCGCCGGCCGCCAGCGTGCCGACGCGATAGCCGGCCTCCATGAAGGCGGTCATCATGGATTGCTTGTGCGCGGGCGCGGCGACGATGCGCCAGCCGTCGATGGTGACGTCCTGCGTCGCGCCGGCAAACCCGAGCGCCAGCGAGAAGGCGATGGTCCACCAGATGAAATGCGCGGGATCGCCGAAGGCGACGCCGATCAGCGAAAGGATGATGGCGATCTGCGACAGCACGATCCACGCGCGCCGGCGCCCGAGGAGCCCAGCGAGGAGGGGCGGATCGTATTTGTCGAGAAAGGGCGCCCAGATGAACTTGAACTTGTAGGCAATGGTGAGTTCGGCGAGCAGGCCGATCGTATGCAGGGGAACGCCGGCTTCCGACAGCCACGCGGATTGCGTGGAATAGACGAGGAGATAGGGAATGCCCATGGAAAAGCCGAGCGCCGTCATGGCGGCGTAGCGGCGGTCTGAGGCGAGGTGGGCGAGGAAGGAAGAGGTGGCTGGGGCTTCGGTCATGCAAATCGGCTGCGTTGAAAACGGCCTGGATTATGTCCGGGCGGCGCGCCACGGGGAAGTGACCAAGAGCCCACGGCTCGCGTTCAGCGGAGCGAACCTGTAATCTCCCCCCATGCCCGCCACGGACGCCCCTTCGCGCGAGACCCTTGCCGCCGCGCTCGATTTCTACCGGCATGTCGGCGTCGACATTGCGCTCGGCGAGGCGCCGCGGAATTTTTTTGGCGAGTCGGAGGCGGCTGCGGCGCTGCGTTTGGATGCGCGCCCGGCTTCCGTCGAGCGGATCGAGCCACACCCCCGTCGTGTTGCGGCGGACCCTCCCCACAAGGGGGAGGGAGAGGCGCGCCCAGCGTCCGAGCCATCGCGGCAGCCGCCCCGCGAAACATTTCGTGAGCCGCCGCGCCGCCCTGCCCCGCCGCCTCTGCCGGAGGCTTCGCGGCCATTGAACCCGGCGCTTGCGGCCGACGCCGCCGCCGTCGCGGCTTCGGCCGCCGAGAGCGCGGCTCGCGCCCAAGACCTCGACGAATTGCGCGCCGCGCTCGACGCCTTTCAGGGGTGCGCGCTGAAGACCACCGCGACGCAGCTCGTGTTCGAGGACGGCGCGCGCGATGCGCGCGTGCATCTGGTCGGCGAGGCGCCGGGGGCGGACGAGGATCGCGAGGGGCGGCCGTTCGTCGGGCGGGCCGGGCAATTACTCGACAAGATGCTGGGCTCGATCGGGCTCGACCGGAAACAGGTCTATATTTCCAACGTCGTGCCTTGGCGCCCGCCAGGCAATCGCACGCCCTCGCCGCTGGAAGTCGCAGCGTGCCTGCCATTCACGCGCCGGCAGATTGAACTTGTCGGCGCTGAATTCGTTATCTGCCTCGGCGCCCCCTCGATGCAGGCGCTGCTCGAGATCAAGGACGGTATCTTGAAGACGCGCGGGCGCTGGATGGCTTATCGCGACGGCGGGCGCAGCATTCCCGCCATGGCCATGCTGCATCCCGCCTATCTGCTGCGCCAGCCGTTGCAGAAACGTCTCGCGTGGCGCGACCTGCGCGCGC
>JAGRKN010000381.1 GCA_020442275.1 Rhodoblastus sp.
GGCGCTTGACCTTTTCGACCACGACCGCTTTCGAGCGGCCATGCGAGAAGCTCTGACGCACAGTGCCCTGCTCGACGGGGCGCTTCAGCGTCAGCGTCTTGCTCGGTCCGACCGAGAGGGTCTTGTCACCGGGAGTTTTGGTTTCGCTCATTCGTCCTGCGTCTTCGTCTGTCGTCTAGCGCGTACGGTAAACTCGAAAAGGTCAGTCCGTTTCCGCCGCGCGCTCCACCCGACTGGGCAGGGTCGCGGCCGACCGGTAGACCTGCAATCTCTTCATGCTCTCCAGCAGCGCCCCGCTCGCGGGCCCGGCTCGGAGCGCTGCATGTATCACATTTGTCCGCCCTAATGCCAAATCCAATTGGGCCGAGGCGAAGCATTCCATTTCCGGCGGCGCAGCGTCGCCGAAACGCCGGCGCAGCGCCTGACCGATTTTGCGTTTGCCGTCTTGCCCGCCATCGGTCGCGTGCAGGACGCTCGTAACGCCGCCTTCGACGATCGCCGCCTCGACCTTGGCGAAACCGGGGGTCACCAGCCCAGCCTTGTTGGCGAGCGACAGGCGCTGGAGGCAATCGGCCTCCAGAAGCCGGTCGATCTGGCCCGGCAGATCGTCGGAAACGACCGCCTTGCCCCTGAAGCCCCGGTCGAAGGCCCGGCGCTTGACCGCCTGCGCCACGACCTCGGCCGAAGCCGTCACCCACACGCCACGCCCCGGAAGACGGTGCTTGATATCAGGCGTCACGCTCCCGTCGGGGGCGAGAACGAATCGGATCATCTCCTCCGGAGGCCGCCCGGCGCGGGTGACGATGCAGGTCCGGATCGGCCCGCGCTCCTCGTCGTCCGCGCCTCCGGCCGTGCCCTGCATCGGCCTTACTCGGCCTCCGCCTCGCCAGCCGGCTCCTCGGCGACGGCCTCGATCCAGCCCGCATGAACGCGCGCGGCCATGATCATGGCCTCGGCCTCCTCGCGGGACAGTTCGAATCCGTCGAGGAAGCCGGAATATTTCACGGTCTCGCCGTCCTTCTTCTCGGTCCAGCCGACGAGGTCGTCGGTGGCGCAACCAGCGAGATCCTCGACCGACTTCACGTCGTTCTCGCCCAGCTTGACCAGCATGGCGGTCGTGATCCCGTCGATCTGCCTCAGATCGTCCGAGACGCCGAGCTCCTTGCGGCGGGCGTCGTGTTCGGCCTCAATCTGCTCCAGATATTCGCGGGCGCGGTTCTGGATCTCGGCCGCGGTATCCTCGTCGAAGCCCTCGATGGACGCGAGTTCCGCAGGCTCGACGAAAGCGATTTCCTCGACCGAGCGGAAGCCCTCGGAAGCCAAAAGCTGGCCGACGACCTCGTCGACGTTCAGCGCCTCCATGAAGGTGTTGGTGCGCTCGACGAATTCCTTCTGCCGGCGCTCGGATTCCTCGGCCTCGGTCAGGATGTCGATGTCCCAGCCGGTCAGCTGCGAGGCCAGACGCACATTCTGGCCGCGACGACCGATCGCAAGGGAGAGTTGGTCATCGGGGACGACAACTTCAATACGCGAGGAATCTTCGTCCAGCACGACCTTGACCACTTCGGCCGGTTGCAGCGCGTTGACGATGAAGGTGGCGGCGTCCGCCGACCACGGAATGATGTCGATCTTCTCGCCCTGCAATTCGTTGACGACCGCTTGCACGCGAGAGCCGCGCATGCCGACGCAGGCGCCGACGGGATCGATCGACGAATCACGCGAAATGACGGCGATCTTCGCGCGGGAGCCGGGGTCGCGGGCGACCGACTTCACCTCGATCACGCCGTCGTAAATCTCGGGCACTTCCTGGCGGAAAAGCTTGGCCATGAGCTGCGGATGCGTGCGCGACAGGAAAATCTGCGGGCCGCGCTGCTCGCG
>JAGRKN010000382.1 GCA_020442275.1 Rhodoblastus sp.
CAGCAGCTCGCCAAGAACCTGTTCCTGACCCAGGAGCGCACGCTCAGCCGCAAGATCCAGGAGGCGATCCTCGCACTGTGGCTGGAGCGCCGCTATTCCAAGGACCAGATTCTCGAACTCTACCTCAACCGCGTCTATTTCGGCTCGGGCGCCTACGGCGTGGAGGCGGCGAGCCAGCGCTATTTCGGCCATAGCGCGCGACAGGCGACGCTGGGCGAATCCGCCATTCTCGCCGGCCTGATGAAGGCGCCGACCAAGCTCGCGCCCAATCGCAATCCCGAAGGCGCCGCCGAGCGCGCCGCGCAAGTCATCACGGCCATGGCTCAAGAAGGCCATATCACCGAGGCCATGGCGAAGGTGGCGCTGGCGCGACCGGCCGCCGCGCAGCGCGACGGCGGCGGCGGCTCGATCAATTACGCCGCCGACTATGTGATGGACGCGCTCAACGACACGGTCGGCGCGATCGACGAGGACATCGTCGTGACCACCACGCTGAGCGGCGACATGCAGAAGGCCGCCGAGCAGGCGCTGACCGATGAGCTTGACAAGAAGGGCGCGAAATTCGGCGTGTCCCAGGGCGCCGTCGTCTCCATGGACCCGAATGGCGCGATCCGCGCGCTCGTCGGCGGGCGCAATTATTCCGAAAGCCAGTTCAATCGCGCGGTCGCGGCCAAGCGCCAGCCGGGCTCGGCCTTCAAGCCCTTCGTCTATCTCACCGCGCTCCAGCGCGGCCTGACGCCCGATACCGTGCGCGAGGACGGGCCGCTCAACGTCAAGGGCTGGCGGCCGGAGAACTACAGCCGCGAATATTTCGGGCCGGTGACCCTGACCAACGCGCTCGCGATGTCGCTCAACACGGTCGCCGTCCGGCTCGGGCTGGAGGTCGGGCCGAAGGCCGTGATCGCGACCGCCCACCGGCTCGGCATCCAGTCGACCCTGCAGCCCAACGCCTCGATCGCGCTCGGCACGAGCGAGGTGACGCCGCTCGAACTGGTGACGGCCTATGCGCCTTTCGCGAACGGCGGCATCGGCGTGCAGCCGCACATCATCACGCGCGTGCGCACGGCCGACGGCAAACTGCTCTACCAACGGCGCGGCTCGTCGAACGGCCGGCTGATCGAGCCGCAATATGTGGCGATGATGAACACGATGATGGAGGAGACCCTCCAGACCGGCACGGCGAAGAAGGCATCGCTGCCGGGCTGGCAGGCGGCCGGCAAGACCGGCACCAGTCAGGATTTCCGCGACGCTTGGTTCGTCGGCTACACGAGCGCGCTGGTGACGGGCGTGTGGCTCGGCAACGACGATTCCTCACCCACCAAGCATGCGTCCGGCGGCAATCTGCCGGTAGAAGTCTGGAGCAAATACATGCGCGCCGCGCTCAAGGGCCAGCCCGTGGCGGCCCTGCCCGGCGGCGCGTGGCGGCCGGCCAACCTGCCCGCGCCGCCGTCGGCCATTCCCGTGTCGCGTGGGCCCGATCCCGCCGGACCGTCTGGCGGGTTCGGATCGCCGGCGGCGCCGTCGCTGCGTACGGCCGGTCCGCCGGTTCAGCTCGGTCGCGACTCGCGCCCACGGTCGATGGATGATCTGCTGCCGCCGGGCGAGATCGGCGAGCGGTCCGCGGCGCGGGACGGCGCGCCGCGCGAGAAGAATTTCCTGGAGAAGCTGTTCGGCGGATGATGGACCGCGAGCCTTCAGGCTCGCAATCCCGCTTCCGCGCTAGTGCACGCTCACCGTCTGCAGTTCGTTTTCCCACGCGCTGGCGATCGCGGTGTCGCGCGAGTCGGCGAGCACGATCGGCGCGCCTTCGGCCGACAGCAAGGCAAACAGTTTCAGGCCAGGCTCCACCTCGGGCGCCTGCGGGAACAGCCGCTTGACGTCGTCGCCGGTCATTTCGCGGACATAGGCGACCTGCCCCGCGCCGAGCTTGGCGAATTGTTCGGGGGTAAAGGGCGATTGGGTCATTCTACTCTCCTTGCGGCCCGTTCGGGCCCGCTTGTCCCTGCGCCGAACTCAGTCGCGTGCAGAGATATCGATCTTGCGGATGATCCGCTCCGGCTCGGGCCGGACGAGATCGACCGAAAGAAGTCCGTTGGACAGGTCCGCGCTCAGCACCTGCATGCCTTCGGCGAGCAGGAAAGCGCGCTGGAACTGCCGGGCGGCGATGCCGCGATGCAAATAATTGCGCTCCCGATCGTCCTGCTGACGACCGCGGATGACGAGCTGGTTCTCCTCCACAGTGATCTCGAGCTGCTCGCGCGTGAACCCGGCTACGGCCAAGGTGATGCGCAGGCGGTCCGGCTCGCTCTCGGTGCGCGACAGGCGCTCGATATTGTAAGGCGGATAGCCGTCGCTGGCGGCGCGCGTGACGCGATCGAGCGCTCGCTCGATCGTCTCGAACCCCAGCAGAAAGGGGGAATTCAGGGTAGGCGTACGCGACATCTGGAAGCCCCTCAGGCGCCTCGGTCCGCGACGCCCGTTATGGCGCGCCGCACAAACGAGGATATGGGCGATCCGGCGCCGCGTTCAAGCCCTGCCGAGCCGGCCGCCCGGGTTTGACGGGGCGCCCGACAATGGTTTAGCTGAGGACCAATTGCGAACAGCGCCGTTAACTGCACTACTGGCGCGGGCCTAGGGGTTGGTGGTAAGGGTCTGCGTCGGACCTGCGGCTCGAGGGAGCGCGGCGACGCAATCAGGGGCGGATCGCCCGTAACCGGAACGTCTCTGCGTGGCGAAGAAGCACAAAAGCCTTTCGGAATACGCGTACAGGCGCTACCGCCTGGCCGGCAGCGCCATCCTCGAGGAACACGGCAATCCGTTCTTCGCGCCAACGGACACGCTCAAGGCGGAAATCCAGGCGCGCGGCAATGGACACTACGTCTCCTTCG
>JAGRKN010000001.1:0-11972 GCA_020442275.1 Rhodoblastus sp.
TGGCCGGACCGACGACGAGATTGACGCCATATTCGCCATCGGCGAGCGGACCGATGTCGACGACCGGCTGCTCGAAGCGGCCATGCAGCGAGATCAGCTGCGCGGCGCGCACGATGCGTTCGACATTGGCGAGGTTGGTGCGACCCGGCACGACGGCGCGGATTGGCAGCGCGCCCTGCGCGTCGGGCGAGAGAGCCGGCAGGTCCGACAGGCGCGAGACCGGCGTGGAACGCGGCAGCAGCAGACCAGTCTGCGACGGGTCGATCTGCGTCCACAATTCATAGGTCGCTTGCAGCGAACAATCGACGCGATGGCGCTGCTCGGCGGTCAGGCGGATCGAGTTGAAACCCGCCTGCAGAGCATTCAGCGGGATGTCGAAGGTGAGCGTCTTGACGGAATGCGTGGCGCGGATGTTCGCGCGCGCGACCACGACGTCGTTGATCGACAGCGTCAGATAGGACGCCTCGGGCATAACGGATATGGCGGAGAGATAGCCGACCTGGAACTTGATCGGCAGCCGCGCCTGCTCGGCCGTGATGTAGACCGGCCATTCCGACGACGCGATTTCGCCGGCGAGACGGAAGCCCTGGATATTGTTCGTCAGATGGCGCAGCGTCGAGCCGGTCGCGGGCGCAACGCTCGCTGCAACCGTCGGCGCCGCAAACTGCGGCGCGGGCTGGGCGTGGACGGGCGCTGGCGCGGGAGGCGACGAGGGCGTGGGCGTGGGCGCGGGCGTGGGCGTGGGCGTGGGCGTGGGCGTGGGCGTAAACGAATAAGCGGCTGGCGGGGGCGGCGAAAGCGCGGGCGGAGCGCTCCGGGGCGGCGCGGAAGCGGGCGGAGCGGGCTGCGTCGGCTCGAGCGCCCGCGGCGCGGCCTGCACGGCGACCGGCGTACGCGGCGCGGTCTCTACGACAGGCGCGTGATGAGCCCGCTGGGACGGAGCAGCCTGCGGCGCCGACTGGCTCGTACCATAGGGTATGACCCGCGAAAGGCTCGGCGGGGCCGTCGTGAAAATGGCCTGCGCGAGGCACGCGTCCGCCTGCGCCGCCAGCGAGGCGGTCATCAGCAAGAGAATGTGGACGCTTCTACGCATGCGTGCTCGAACGGACCCTGTCAGGCGGATTGTTTGACTTGCGCCGCCGCGTCGGCGGCGGGCTGTTGCGCTGCTTTGCCCATGGCCACGAAGCGACGCAGCCAGGAAAGCGATGTCTTGGGCGGCGCTTCGGCCGCCGCGACTTCTTTCTTCTCCTTCTCGCGCTTCAACAGATATGAGATGGCGCGAACCGGTTCGCTGATGCCCCACCAGATGAAGCGTCCCGAACCAACGAATACGTTCTTGTGCTTGCGCCGCGTCTGCAGGAATGACGGCAGCGCCTCGGAATCGGCGTACATGAGATCGGCCAGCACGTAATATTCGTCCGGCTCCATCGCCCCGAATTCGAAGCCGTAGACAGCCGTATCGCCTGTCCCGCTCTGATGGACGAAAGTGAGCGGCAGCGTTTCGTCCTTGACGATCTCTCCGAGTGGATCAATCGAAAGTCGACCTGCCATTCCCACATCGAGCGAGAGCGCCGACAACTCGCTTGAGCCGAGCAATGAAACGCCGCCCGCCGAAACGTCCTTCATCCGCACGCGAATGTTTTTGTCGCCGACCGTCAGCGTTCCTTCGCGCGTGATGGTCAGGCGCGGATGGCGATCCGGCTGCTTGCGTTCGGCGACCGCTCCGAGCGCTGCGCCCGCGATCATCATATTGAACAGGTTCCACAAGCCTACGACGAGCATCAGATTGTCGACGCCGGGTTCGAACATGTATCGGTAGGCCGCCACCAGTCCGGCGCTGAACAGGAGACCGTAGATGGCAAAGAACGGCCAGGCGAGTTCCGACAGATGGTCCTCGTCAAGCGTCAGGCCCTTGGCGGTCACGTTGAACGTCGGCTTGCGTGGGCTCATCACCACCGACACGATCGCCTTGGCCAGAAACACGCCCTGCACATATTCGTAGAGTTCCGACACCCACGGCCAGCGCACGCGGCCGTAGAGGTAGTTCTGAAGCATCACGTTGACGATCATGTAGGTCAGCGTGTACGCGATCGCCTCGTCGAAGTTCGACACGAAGATCTTGATGTCGAAGAAGATGTGCGTCAGCGGCGCGAACATGAAGATCATGCGCGGCACCGGGAAGAACCAGAAGGTCATGCTCGAGAGATACGCGACCCGCTGAATGAACTTCAGGCCCTTCTTCAGGGCCGGGTTCTTCAGCATGAGGATCTGGAACATGCCCTGACACCAGCGCGATCTCTGGCCGATGAAGGACGTGAAGGTTTCCGGCTGCAGCCCCGCGATCAACGGCTTGTCGACATAGACGCTGTTCCAGCCCTTGGAGTGCAGTTCGAACGCGGTCTCGCAATCCTCGGTGATGGTGATGCCCGAAAAGCCGCCCGTCGTCTCGAGCGCCGCACGACGCAGAAGCGCCGCCGAGCCGCAGAAGAACGAGCCGTCCCACTTGTCGAGACCACGCTGCGTGACGCCGTAGAACATTTCGTTCTCGGACGGCATCTCGTGGAAAGTGCGCAGGTTCTTCTCGATCGGATCGGGATTGAGGAACACGTGCGGCGTCTGCACGAGGAAGGTCTTGGGGTCCTTCGCGAAATAGCCGACGGTTTCACGCAGGAAGGCGCGGAATGGCGCATGGTCGGCGTCGAAGACGACAACGATGTCGCCCTTCACGTGACCGAGCGCATTGTTCATATTGCCGGCTTTGGCGTGCTCGTTGCGCTTTCGCGTCAGGTAGATCGCGCCGAGTTGTGCGCACAGGGCCTGCAACGAAATGCGCCGCTGGCGGGCGGCTTCGGCCTTGGCGGGGTCCTTGTCGTTGCACTTCTGGTCCGTGCCGCCGTCATCGAGCAGCCAGACGTTCAGCTTGTCGGCCGGATAGTCCATCGACTTGGCCGCCGCGATCGTCGTGGCGAGAATATACTCGTCCTCGTTATAGGTCGGGATGAAGACGTCGACGACCGGCAGCCTGTCGTCGTCCTCGCGTTCGAGTCGCGGACGAACCAGCGGATCGGCATTGATGATCAGGCTGATCGCCAGGATCAGCATGCAGTACATTTCGGCGACGATCAGGACCAGGCCTATGCCGAAGGCGAGCGGATCGCTCGCTGGCGGCAGTGTCGAGGTCCAGCGCCAGTACATGTAACGAATGACCACGAAGCTCGCCAGCGCCAGGAAAAACTGGCGCGCGACGAGACCGCGACCGAAAATCCAGATGACGATCAAGCCGACGATAACCGTCGCGCTCAGCGCGAGTTGGTTATGCACGCTCACCGGCTGCGTAAGCAGAATAAGGGCCATAAGGCCCGACATCCCCCACGCTATGGCGCGCATCGTCGCCGACATTCACGCAACTCCCTGACGCTTGGGCATGACTCTAGTCGCGACGATTTACGCTTCGGTTAACGTAACTGGAGACTGAACGAAGAGAGGCGGACCGTGCATGATCCGTTAACGATTGGCGGCGTCTCCGCCATCTGTCGCAACGCGGCAAGCCGCGTATCGCACCGGAAATTGTCGTCGTTCGCAATCCGCCTGCCCTCCCCCTCGGGCGCGGCGGCGACCCAACGTCGCCGATATCCGCTACAAGTTAAGATTGTATTGCCGTGGCGCCTCAGAAGCCGAGACGCGCGTCGAGAATGCCGTAGAGGCCGGTTCCGCGGACCTTGTCGACAAGAATGCCCGCCGAGGCGCCGACCTGCAGCATGCTGAACTTGGCGCCGGTCATGTGCAGACCGACACGCCACTGCTTGAAGAAATCATCGCCCATATAAATGGCTTCGGGGCCGACATAGAGCTGCGGCGCGATCGCGTAACCCGCCTTCAGGCGCGTGTAGTAAGCGCTGTGCAGGGTCGAGAACGATCCGACGCCGGAAAACATCGTGTAGTCTGTCGGCCGGTAGTTGAAGTCGACCGCGATCTTCAGGCCCGTGCCCTTGCCGACCGAATTATTGGCGGTATCGGCCTTGTCGATCGTGTTGTTGTCGTAGTTGGCGCCGCCGTAGACGCCGAACGAGGCCCGGCGCGTCACCCACTCGTAGCCGATCATGAACGACACGTCCGACTGGGTGCCCTTGATGGTGCCGAGCGTCGAATTCGTATAGGAATACTGGCCGATCACGCCGCCGAGCCGCATGCGGATGCCCGATTGATCGAGCCCCGAGAACGGCGCGATCGTGGCGATGGCCGTGAGGAACTTCGAGCCCTTGGAATCGGCGGTCACCGCGAAGTCGATCGCGGCGCCGAACTTTTCGTCCGCGAGCGGCGCCGGCGCATATTCCGACTTGGTGACCGGCGCATAGGACGTATAGACCGGATCCGTCTGCGGCGGGAAAGCCGCAATATAGGCAGTGGGCGCGACGCTCTGCGAGCCAGGCGCGCCCGTATACCATTCGGCGGCGCGCGCGACGCCGCTCGGGGCCAAAGCCGCCAATGCCGTCAGAATGACAGGACCGCAACGCATATACCGACGCTCCCGGGGAGGACGCGACTGCGCCTCTCCTTCCTTTGCGTCGCAGCATGGTTCCCCGACGTAAGAGCGGAGTTAATTCAAATCGTCGATCAATCGATATGTCTAAAATGGTATTAACCGTGCCCGTCGCGGGAGCGCGCCAGGATGCCCCGCGCCCGTGAGAAGCTTGGAAAACGAAGGGTTTCGAGCAGGCGGGCTTCGTTAACCAACCTGCCGCTCCTGCCCCTCCCAGAACTTGGCGCGCAGCACCTTCTTGTCGACCTTGCCGACTGGCGTCATCGGCAGGGCGTCCACGAA
Source organism: Rhodoblastus sp. (assembly GCA_020442275.1). Classification (GTDB taxonomy): domain Bacteria; phylum Pseudomonadota; class Alphaproteobacteria; order Rhizobiales; family Beijerinckiaceae; genus JAJXWB01. The sequence goes on from JAGRKN010000001.1 coordinate 4,823, forward strand.
CTCGACGCGCTTGGGCGCATGCGCGGCGCCCTTGCGGTCCTTCACGAGCGCAATCAGTTCCTCCGCGCTCGGCGCCGCGCCCGGCTTGCGCACCACCATGGCGACGACGGTCTCGCCCCATTTCGGGTCGGGCGCCCCGATCACGCTCGCCATGGCGACGCCGGCATGGGCCGAGAGGGCGTCCTCCACGTCGCGTGGATAGATGTTGAACCCGCCGGACACGATCATGTCCTTCTTGCGGTCGAGAATGAACATGTAGCCGCGCTCGTCCATGCGCGCGATATCGCCTGTATGCAGCCAGCCGTTGCGGAACAGTTCCGCGGTCTGTTCCGGTCGCTTCCAGTAGCTGCCGACAGCATGCGCCGCGCGCACGCAGATTTCGCCGGCGCCGCCGTGGGCGACCGGCTGGTCCTGATCATCGAGAATGGCGACGTCCACGCTGGCGATCGGAAAGCCACAGGAGGCGAAGAGCTCCGGTCGCGCGGCGTCATGATCGGCCTTGCGCAGCACCGAGATCGGATAGCATTCCGTCTGGCCGTAGAGCTGCGAGAACACCGGCCCGATCCGCTTCAGCCCTTCCTCCAGCCGCGCCGGCGACATCGGCGAGGCGCCATACAGCAGCAGGTCGAGCGACGACAGGTCGGTGCGGTCGAGATCGGGATGGTCGAGCAGCATATAGATCATCGTCGGCACGAGCAGCGTCATGTTGATCTTTTCACGCGCGATCGTGTCCAGCACCCCCTTCGGATCGAAACCTTTCATCAAGTGTATCGTGCCGCCCAGCATCAGCGCCGGCAGGATTTTCGTGCCGGCGACATGGCTCATCGGCGCGATCACGAGATAGCGCGGGGAGTCCGGGATTTCGAAATCGGAGAGAATGGCCGTCGTGTAGCTCGCGTTCTGCGCATGGTTGCGTAGCGCGCCCTTCGACTTGCCGGTCGTGCCGCCCGTGTAGTTGAGAATTGCGATATCGTCCGGCCGCGCGCTGTTCCGCGCGTTGGCTGCGCCCGCGGCCCGCGCCGCGGCCAGCAGATCAAGCGCATAGTCGGTCTTGCCGAGAGAAAACAGGACACGCAGAGCCCCGCGCGCCCGTTGCGCGAGATCGGCGCCGCGCGCGAGAAAATTGGCGTCGTCGACGAGCAGCACGGTGCATTCGCCATCGACGATCTGGTCGACCTGATCGTCGAGCGAGCCAAGCGGGTGCAGCCAGGTGATGCTCATGGCCGAGGCCTGCGCCGCCGCGCTCGCGCACCAGGATTCCGAGCGATTGGCGGTGAGAATCGCGATCCGGTCGCCACGCCCCAATCCCTGCGCCGCAAAGACGGCCTGTATCCGGGCAACGAGATCGAGTGTCGCCGCATAGGTCGTGCGCCTGTCGCCTTCCACGAAGGCGATGCGCTCGGGATAACGCGCCAGCGCGCGCAGCGCCTGCGCGCCGACGGTCGGCCCCTGATGAATGGCATCGTGCATGGCGTCCTCCAGGTCGCGCGTCTGCGGCGCGCGTCGTTTGCGCAAAGACTAGCGAGCCCAGACGCGGCTGAACAGGTCGTTCAGCGCCCGCGCGCGACCAAGCCGTCCGCGACCCATCGATCGAAGATGCGCAACGCAATCTCGGCAAAGGCGGCGTCGTTGATATGCGCATCGATCTCGACGAGATCGACATTGCCCGGCGCGGACGCCCGCGCCTCCTCCAGAAAGGCGGCGAGCGCATTCGGATCGTGCATCGGCTCGCCGGGCCGGTCCCATGCCTCCACGCCGCCGCGCGGCAGGATGTAGGCGGTGCGCGCGGTTGCGCGCGCCAGCTTCCGCGAAATCAACCGCGCGACGCCGCGTCGTTCCTCCGCCGTGGCGGCGATCGAGGCGATTAGCCTGTTGTGCGCATGAAAGCCGCGCGTCTCATCCGCGCGGCCGTCGGGTCGCCACGTCGGAAAATCGATCATGTCGATCGCGCCGGGCGCGACGATCTGCGGCACGCGACGAAGCCCCGCCGCCTCGAGCCGTCCTGGTCCCGCCGTGACGACCGAGCCCGCATGATGATTGGCGAGTTCCTGCAGACTGAAATCCATGACTGCGACGAAGGCGCCTTCGGCCGCCAGCGCCTCGAACGCGCGCCCGCCCATGCCAGTCGTGTGGAAGACGGCGACGTCGTAGCCTCGGCTCTCCAGCGCGGGCAGCAACCTCTCCATATAACTGAGGCAGCTCTTGCCGAGCGATGTCATGCCGATCAGCGGCCGGTCGCCGAGCGGCGGGCGCGCAGCGCGACAGGCGCCGACCACCGCGCCGGCCGCCTGAGCCAGAGCCGAGCGGCAGATGGCGTTGAGACCGTAGAGCCCGCCCGCCCACAGGATCGTCATGAGATCGGGCGTCACGCGCTCCGGCGGCACGAGGTGCGAATGCGCGATCGTCGAGACGACGCATTTAGGAACGCCGAGCGGCAGGGCCGCTGCGACATCGAGCGCCAGGTCGGTCCCCATTGTCCCGCCGAGCGCCAGCATGCCATCGATGCGTTTTTCGCGCAGCAGGCGCGCCGCGAGAAGAGAGGCGCCCTCCGCCATCTTCGCCATGGCCAGGTTCTCGTCGCCAAAGGCCTTGATCTCCTCGAGCGTCGCGCCGGAGGCCGCCGCCACGTCGGCATTGCTCACGTCGGGCGCATAGGCGCCGCCCGACAGCACGCCGACATCCATGAACACGGCCTGCCCGCCGGTCTCCGCAATGCAGTCGCGCAGGAAGGCGAGTTCGGGTGATTTCGTGTCGGCGGTGCCGATCAGAAGAATTCCAGGCCTCTGTCCCGTTACGCCGCCCATGCTGGTCCTCCCCTGTCGCACACCTCCGCGCTCAGTCTATAATCGCCCGCGAGCGCGCCCAACAGCGCTGACGGGACGAAAGCCATGAACGAACATTCCTCGAATTTCCTGCGCGAGCACAACGCCCGTCAGGTCTGGCATCCGATGGCGCATCCCGCCGAGATGGAGGCGATCCCGCCGCGCATCATCGTCTCGGGCGAAGGCGTGAACATCGTCGATCTCGAGGGCAAGAAGGTCGTCGACGCCGTCGGCGGATTGTGGAACGTCAACCTCGGCTATTCCAATCAACCGATCAAGGACGCGATCGCCCGCCAGCTCGCCGAACTCCCCTATTATTCCGCCTTTCGCGGCACCACCAATCCGCGCCTGATCGAACTCGGCGCGCGTCTGGTCGACATATTGAAGCCCGAGAACATGCGTCGCGCCATGTTCACCTCCGGCGGCTCGGACTCGGTGGAGACGGCCCTGCGCATCGCGCGGCAATACTGGAAGGTGCGCGGCAAGGCCGACAAGACCAAGTTCCTGGCGCTGAAGAAGGGCTATCACGGCACGCATTTCGGCGGCGCCTCCGTCAATGGCAATTCGAATTTCCGCCGCGCCTACGAGCCGTTGCTGCCGGGCGTCTATCACGGCCCCTCGCCCTACACATATCGCAATCCCTTCAACGAGACCGACCCGGAACGATTGGCCGACCTCTGCGTCGCCGCAATCGAGGACGAGATCAAGTTCCAGGGCGCCGACACGATCGCCGCTTTCATCGCAGAACCCGTGCTCGGCGCGGGCGGCGTGATCGTGCCGCCGCCGGGTTTCTTCACGAAGGTGCGCGCCCTGCTCGACCGGCACGACATTCTCATGATCGCCGACGAGGTCATCACCGGCTTCGGCCGCACAGGCGAATGGTTCGGCGTACGCGTCGATGGTTTCGCGCCGGACATGATGTGCATCGCCAAGGCGATCACGTCAGGCTATTTCCCGCTCGGCGCCTGCATGGTGAACGAAAAGATCGAGAGCGCCTTCATGACGTCGGACGATGCGCTGGCCGCGATCTTCCACGGTTACACCTATTCCGGCCACCCCGTCGGCTGCGCCGCAGCGCTCGCCTGCCTCGACGAAACCTTCGCCCGCGACCTGCCCGGCAATTCGGCGCGCGAGGGCGGCTTCATCCTCGACGCCTTCAACGGGCTCGCGCAAAAGCACGAGACGATCGGCGATGTGCGCGGCAAGGGCCTGATGCTGGCGATCGAATTCGTTGCCGACCGCAAGACAAAGGCGCCGGCGGGCAAGACCTATATGGGCGCGCTCGCCGACGCCGCCTACGAGGCAGGCGCGCTGGTGCGCGTGTCCGGGAACAACATGATCATGTCGCCGCCGCTGGTGCTGGAGCGCAAGGAGTCGCAGCAGATCGTCGACGCCGTGACGAACGCTCTGCAGAGCGTGCGCCTCGACCCCGCGAAATGACCACACGACAACGGGGCCTGCTGCTCGACTTCGGCGGCGTGATCTCCGTCACGCTGTTCGAACGGCATCGCCTCAGCGAACGCCTGCTCGGCCTGCCCGAGGGGACCCTCGCCTGGCGCGGCCCATTCGATCCTGTCGGCGACACTCTCTGGCGCGACATGCAGGAGGGCCGCATCAGCGAACGCGACTACTGGGCTTTTCGTGCACAGGAGACGGGCGCGCGCGTCGGCGAGGATTGGGACATGCTCGCGATGATCCGCCGCACGCTCGGCGAAGACCCCAATGCGCATGTCAGACCACAGGCGCGCGATTTCGCCTTTCTCGCCAAGGCCGCCGGTCGTCGCGTCGGCATACTCTCCAACGAGCTCGAACTGTTCTATGGCGCGGACACGATGGCGCGACTCGACATACTGAAACTGATGGACTGTCTGGTCGACGCCACGCGCACCAAGATCCTCAAGCCCGATCCGCGCGCCTATGCGCTCGGCTGCGCGGCGCTCGGCCTTCCGCCGGAAAACACGGTCTTCGTCGACGACCAGCAGCGCAATGTCGACGGCGCGAAAGCGGCGGGCCTGATCGCCATCCGCTTCGATGTCGCCGATCCCGCAGGCTCCTTCGCCGAAGCGGCCGACGCGCTTGAACTCTGAGGACCTCACGATGACCGACGGCTGGCTCGACGACCTTGAGGCGCGCCTGACGTTGCCGCTGATCGCGGCTCCCATGTTTCTCGTCTCGGGCGTCGATCTCGTGGCGGCGGCCTGCGCGGCCGGCGTCGTCGGCGCATTTCCGACGGTCAATTGCCGCACGACGGAAGAACTCGACGCCTGGCTGACGGACATACGCGCGCGCAACGACACGACATTGGCGCAAAGCGGCCGCACGCCAGCGCCATGGTGCGCCAACCTCGTCGTCCACAAGTCCAATGCGCGCCTGATGGACGATGTCGCCGTTCTCGTCCGTCACAGACCGGAACTCGTCATCGCCTCTGTCGGTTCTCCGGCGCCTGTCATCGGCCCGCTGCATGATGTCGGCGCGCGCGTACTCGTCGATGTCGCGACGATCCGCCACGCCGAACGCGCGGTCGCCGCCGGCGCGGACGGTCTCGTCTTGCTCACGGCGGGCGCCGGCGGCCAGACCGGCTGGCTCAATCCGCTCGCCTTCGTGCGCGCGGTGCGCGCCTTCTACGACGGCCCGCTCGTGCTCGCCGGCGGCGTGTCCGATGGCGCCGCCCTCTTCGCCGCCGAGGCAATGGGCTGCGGCCTCGCCTACATGGGTACGAAGTTCATCGCCACGCGCGAAAGCATGGCGAAGGGCGCCTACAAGGACATGCTCGTCGGCGCGCGCGCCGACGACATTCTTCTGACGCGAGCCTTCACCGGCCTCGAGACCAATATGCTGCGGCCCTCGATCGTCGCCGCAGGTCTCGATCCGGACAATCTCCCGGCGCGCGGCGCGATCGAAATCGCGAAGGACATCAGCATCGAGGGACGCGCGAACAAGCCCGAGCGCTGGCGCGACATCTGGAGCGCCGGCCACAGCGTCTCGGGCGTGGACGAGGTGCGCGGCGTCGCCGACCTCGTCGCGCAAACCCGCGTTGAATACGAGTCTGCGCGTGAAGCATTCGAGGTCAGAAGATCGAATAGGCGCCGTCGATGAGGAACATTTCGGCGGTGTGATAGGATGAGCCCTTGCTCATGATGTAGACGGCCACCGCCGCAAAATCTTCCGGCTTGCCGAAGCGGCGCATCGGAATGCGCGGCATGACGTTCGCCACGAATTTCTCGTTCGAGAACAGCCCGCCAGTCATTTCGGATTCGATCCAGCCCGGCAGCACGCAATGTGCGGTCACGCCATAGCGCGCAAGCTCAACCGCCAGCGCGCGGATGATGGAATTCAGCGCGCCCTTGGTCGCCGCATAGTGCTCATTGCGGGCTGTGCCCGAGATGGACGCGAGGCTCGAGGTCGCAACCAGCCGCCCGAAGGCGTCGCCCTTGCCGGCGCGATCACGCATGTGGCGCGCGGCGTGCTGTAGCGTCAGCACCGCGCCGTCGAGATTGGTCGCAAGCATTTCGCGCCATTCGCTCTGCGGTCGATCGATGAAGGAACTACGCCCGCCGCCGCCGATGCCGGCATTGGCGAAGCAACCGTCGACGCGACCGTATTTGGCGAGCGTCTCATTGAAAGCGCGCTCGATCGAGGCTGGATCGGACACGTCGCACTGACGCGCCTCGCATGTGCCGTTGGCGAGCGTCTTTAGCGCGGCCGCGTTCTTCTCCGCGTTGCGGCCCCATATCGAGACAGACGCCCCTGCCGCTGCCATGCCCTGCGCCATGCCGAGGCCGATGCCGCCATTGCCGCCAGTGACGACGACGACGCGGCCCGTGAGATCGAAGAGCGACACGAATTCCTCCTGAGACATTTTGGTGCGGCGACATCTTAGGCGCGGACGGAAAATGTTCAAACGCGAACCATCCACGCCGTTGGGAATGCGATGTGTCCTATGGCGCCTCGCGATGGTAAATGATTTGCTACTTGTCTCCCTGCGACGGCGCTCAACTGATCTGCGCCGTGCAAATTGGGGAGAACATCATGATCAGGATCATCACGATCACCGCTATAGCGGCAGCCTGTGCGAGCGCCGCCTTGTCGACAACAGCCAGTGCGGCGCCCGGTCGCGCCCTCTGGTACGAATGCCAGTACGGCTGGCAACCGCGCCAATGCGCGCCGGACGGCGTGCAGATCACGACGCCTCGGGCGCGCCGGATCGTAGTCACCCGCCCGCGGCCGCAACCGCAACCGACGCCTGAGGTCGCCAAGTTCCAGATCAAGCCCGAGGGCAGCGGAAACGCCGTGGGAGGCGGCGGCGGAGGTGGAGGCGGCGGCGGTGG
>JAGRKN010000001.1:12193-20640 GCA_020442275.1 Rhodoblastus sp.
TGATCGCCGCCTTCGACGAGGCCGATGCAAATGACGACGTCCGTGTCGTCATCGTCACCGGCGAGGGCCGCGCCTTCTGCGCCGGCGCCGACCTCTCGGCTGGCGCGAGCACCTTCGAGCTCTCCAAACGCAAGGATCGCGCGCAGCCGCAGGAAACCGCCGACGGCAAGACCAATTATTCCGACGAGGCGATCCGTGATGGCGGCGGCCGCGTCACTCTGCGCATCTTCAAGTCGCTCAAGCCCGTCATCGGCGCGATCAACGGACCGGCGGTCGGCATCGGCGCCACGATGACGCTGCCGATGGACATCCGTCTCGCCTCCACCGAGGCGCGCATCGGCTTCGTCTTCTCGCGACGCGGCATCGTGATGGAGGCCGCCTCCAGCTGGTTCCTGCCCCGTCTCGTCGGCCCGCAACAGGCGCTGGAATGGGTCTATTCCGGCCGCGTCTTCAATGCCGACGAAGCCTTGCGCGGCGGCCTCGTTCGCAGCGTTCACGCGCCCGGCGACCTGCTTCCGGAAGCGCGCAAGATCGCCAAGGAAATCGTCGACAATACGTCGCCGGTGTCGGTGGCGCTGATGCGCCAGATGGTCTGGCGCATGCTCGGCGCCGACGATCCCATGGAAGCCCACAAAGTCGACTCGCGCGGCATTTTCGAACGCGGCCGCTCCGCCGACGTGAAGGAAGGCGTGATGAGTTTTCTGGAAAAACGCCCCGCGAAATTCCCCGACAAGGTGTCGAAGGACATGCCGCCCTATTTCCCGTGGTGGGACGAGCGCGGGTACAAGTAGAAGAATCGTTCCCGTCTCCCGCGACGCGGGAGACGGGAACGCCCCTACTGCGCCGCCTGCGCCTTGCGGCCCTTGCCGCTCGACAGACCCATCTGCTTGGCGATCACCTGCAGCATGATCTCGTTGGCGCCGCCGCCGATCGCGGTGAGCCTGATATCGCGCATGATGCGCGATATCCGCGATTCCCACATGTAGCCCTGCCCACCCCAGAACTGCAGGCAGGCGTTGGGAATTTCGAGCGCCAGCTTGCCCGCGAGATATTTGGCGATCGAGGCCTTTTCCGTTACGTCGCCGCCGCCGATGTACAGTTCCGCCGCGTTCCAGGAGATCGCGCGCAACGCTTCGACCTCGGAATGCATGGCCGCGAGCTTGTGCTGGATCGTCTGCATGTCGATCAACGCCGAGCCGAAGGCCTTGCGCTCGCGCACATAATCGATGGTGATCGCGATCGCCGTCTCCAGCATCGTCGTCGCTTTCGCCGCCGCATAGAGCCGCTCTTCCTGGAATTGCTCCATCTGATAGGTAAAGCCGCGCCCCTCCTCGCCGATGCGGTGGCGCACGGGCACACGCACATTGTCGAAGAAAATCTGCGCCGTGTCGGAAGCGTGCAGGCCGAGCTTCTTCAGCTTGCGCGCGACTTCGACGCCCTTCGTCTTCATCGGCACGATGATCAGCGACTTGTTGCGATGCGGCTGACCGTCGGACGTATTGGCGAGCAGGCACATCCAGTCCGCCTGTACGCCATTGGTGATCCACATTTTCGAGCCGGTGATGACGTAGTCGTCGCCGTCGCGCACTGCGCGGGTGCGGATCGAGGCGACGTCGGAGCCCGCTCCCTCTTCCGACACGCCGACGCAGGCGACCATCTCGCCCGCGATGGCGGGCGCGAGAAATTCGCGGCGCAACTCGTCCGAACCGTGCTTGGCGAGCGCCGGCGTCGCCATGTCCGTCTGCACGCCGAGCGCGGTCGCCACGCCGCCCGCGAGCGCGCGGCCCCATTCCTCGGCGGCGATCATCGAATAGGAATAGTCGAGCCCCAGTCCGCCGAAGGCTTCCGGCTTGCTGATGCCCAGAAACCCGGCGTCGCCCGCCTTCTTGAACAATTCATGCGCGGGAAAGATGCCAGCCTCTTCCCAAGCGTCGGCATGGGGATCGATTTCCGTCTGCACGAATTTGCGCAGGGAGCGGCGGAGTTCTTCGTGTTCCTGTGTGAAAATCATTTTCTCTCTCCATCGTCATTGCGAGGAGCGAAGCGACGAAGCAATCCGGAGTCATGACCCTGTTCTGGATTGCTTCGCTCCGCTCGCAATGACGTGGCTTGGCTGCGCCTAGCCCGGCAGGTCCAGCACCTGCTTGGCGACGATGTTCCGCTGCACTTCGCTCGACCCGCCGTAGATTGTCGCCGGCCGCGACAGCCAGTAATGCGCGAGCGCGTCGAGACTGTCGTTGCCGTAAGTCACCGGCTCGTCGATCGAACCATTTTCGGCGGACATTTCGACCAGAGCCTCGGTGATCTTCTGGTAGGTCGAGGTCGCGAAGATCTTCAGGATCGACACGTCGGGCCCGAGCGCCTCGCCGCGTCGCAGGATGTCTGCGAAGCGCGAATAGGCCTCGGTGAGGTCGGCGACGTCGAGCCGGAGTTGCGTGAACTTGTCGCGGAAGCGGTCATCGTCGAAAGCGCCGGTCGAGCGGCCGAGCAAGGCGAGGCGGTTGAGCGCGACCTGCGAGAGCTTCGGGCTTCCGAGGAAGATGCGCTCGAAGCCGAGCAGCGCCTTGGCCATCGTCCAGCCTTCGTTGACCTTGCCGACGATATTGTCCTTCGGCACGCGCACATTGTCGAAGAAGGTCTCGCAGAATTCCTCGTGGCCTCCGAGCGTCATGATCGGCCGCCGCGTGACGCCGGGCGTCGAGAGGTCGACGAGCAGGAAGGAAATGCCCTCCTGCTTCTTCGCCTGCTTGTCCGTGCGCACCAGCAGGAATATCCAGTTCGCATCCTGCGCCAGCGTCGTCCAGGTTTTTTGACCGTTGACGACCCAATGGTCGCCGTCGAGTACGGCCTCGAGCCGCAACGAGGCAAGGTCGGAGCCGGCGTTTGGCTCCGAATAGCCCTGGCACCACACGTCCTCGCAAGCAAGAATGCGTGGCAGATAGGTCTGGCGTTGCTCCTCGCTGCCATAGTTGATCAGCAGCGGTCCGAGCATCACGATGCCCATGTCGGGCGCGCGCGGTACGCCGGCGCGGTCGAGTTCCTCGAGATAGGCGATCTGCTTGGACACTGACATGCCCATGCCGCCGTATTTTTTCGGCCATTGTGGCGCGAGCCAGCCGCGCTTCGACAGCTTCTCGCTCCAGGGTTTCACCTCATGCCAGCGGATGCGGCGTGGCAGATGCCGGATTTCGGCCGGGCATTCGGCCTCGATGAAATCGCGGACCATGGTGCGGAATTCCGCATCGGTCATCGCGTCATAATCGTCTAGGGCGACAGCGGTCATGGCGGGCCTCAAACCTGTTCGAGCGCGGGCGAGAGCGCCGCGTAGCGTTTGCGATGCTGCGCGCCATTGCCCAGCCATGCCGCAAGTTTGATCGCGCGCCGGACGAAGAGCCCGATGTCGTGCTCGTCCGTATAGCCGATGGCGCCATGCATCTGGATCGCCTCCTTGGCGATCAGCAAGGCGCCGTCGGAGCAGCGCGCCTTGCACGCGGACGCGATCAGCGCCTTGTCGCGCGCATCGGCGGCCTCGAAGGCGCGCGCGGCGCGGTCAATGGCCGCCCGCATCATCTGTGTCGTCACGTAGAGATCGACCGCGCGGTGCTGCAGCGCCTGGAACGAGCCGATTGCCTTACCGAACTGCTTGCGCTGACGCAGATAGTCGAGCGTCATGTCGAGCGCGCGCTGCGACAAGCCGAACATTTCGGCAGACGCCGCGATCCGCGTCTCGTCGAACGCTGCATCAAGCACGGCTTCGCCCTTGCCGGGCGGAGCGACACAGAAGAAGTTCGGAGCCTCGACATCCTGCAGATGAACGCGATGACAGGTCGTGCCATCGGTGAAGTAGCGCGTTTCGAGCTTCACCCCCTTGTCGCCGGGCTGCACGGTAAACAGACCAACGCCCTCGGGCGCGCGTGCGGATACGATCAGCACATTGGCCTGGCTCGCGCCATGCACGTAGTCCTTCACGCCCGTCAGGCGCCAGCCATTCGCGGTCGGGGTCGCCCGGGTCTCGCACTCGCTCGCATGCAGCGCGCCCGCGGCTTCCTGCCAGGCGACCGCGATCACGCGCCCGCCTTCGACGAGCCCTGCAACCAGATCGTCATTGTGCTCTCCCTCGCCGCCCGCGAGCGCGCGCATCGCGAGTACGCCGACGGCCGACAGCGGTTCAGGTCCGATTCCACGACCGGTTTCGGCAAGCAACGCCACGCATTCCTGGACGCCGAGCGCCATGCCGCCACAGCGCTCGGGCGCGCGCAGACCGACCCAGCCGAGCTGGACCATCTCGTTCCAGCGCGCGAAGTCATACCCTTCGGGTTTGCCGCGCCAGGCGCGCACGTCGCGCGCCATGTCGGAACGATTCACGTAGTCAGCAGCGCTGTCGCGCAGCATCCGCATTAGGTCTTCGGCCTCGCCGGAACTCATCGTCTCTTCTCTCTGCTTATTTGCGGCCCTTCACGCCGACGAGCGACGCGACTTTGCGCGCGATCTCGACAAGACGCGGACCATAGGTTTCCTCGATATCGCGGGTCTTCAGAAGATAGGCCGGCCCGCCGCAGTTGAGCGCATAGAGCCCCGCACCGTTCGGCAACACCAGCGGCGCGCCCGCGCCATTCACATCCTTGCGCCATTCGCCGATCGACGTGCAGAAGCCACGCTTCTCGATATCCTTGAACGACTTTTCCATGCCGCGCAGGATCTTAGCCTTGTCGTCGGGATATTTGCGCAGCACCTGGTCGATCAGCGGCGCGCGTTCGCGCTCCGATAGCGCGGACAGATAGGCGCGGCCCATGGCGGAGACGCCGAGCGGAATGCGCGACCCTACGGTGACGCGCAGCGCAACGATGTTCTGCCCCTCGCAATTTTCGATATAGAGCATATTGAGCCGGTCGCGCGCGCCGAGCGCGACCGCCGCCCCGCATTCGTCCGCGAGCTCCTGCATGAAGGGACGCGCGACACGCCGCACATCGAGCTGCGCCAGCGCCACATATCCGAGCGCCAGCACGCCGCCGCCAGGCGAATAGACGCCGAGTTTGCGGTCGTAATTGAGATAGCCGAGTTGGGTGAGCGTGTAGGTCAGGCGAGAGATCGTCGGCTTCGGCAGGCCCGTCCGCCTGGCGAGTTCCTGATTGCCGAGCGGCCCGTCCTCGGGACGAAACACGCGCAAAATATCGAGCCCGCGCGCCAGCGCAGTGACGAACTGACGATCGTTGGCGCGCGCGTGTTCCGGTCTCTCGATGGCGCCGTCCATGGGTTTCCTCGATGTTTTCGTCTGTTTGCCGCGATTTCGCGAAAACATCAAGCCCTTTCGCAATGCGAAATCATGCTTTCGCAAATTGACCGGGCCGGACCCCGGTGTAATCTGCCGCCACAATGACGAATGGACTGAGGAAACGCATCCGATGGCGCTGGATTACCAAAAGCTGATGAACTGGCCGCTGCCGGAAATCCGGCAAGCGCTCACGCCCAAGGATACGATGCTCTACGCGCTCGGGCTCGGACTCGGCGCTGACCCGCTAGATCCGAAACAATTGCGCTTCGTCTATGAGGAAAGCCTCCTCGCGCTGCCGACCATGGCGGTCGTGCTCGCGCCGCTCGGCTTCTGGATGAAGGACCCGGAAGTCGGCGTCGACTGGAAGAAGCTGTTGCACGGCGAACAGGGCTTCACCCTCCACAAGCCGATCCCGGCCGAGGGCGAGATCATCGGCCGCTCGCGCATCGTCGAGATCGTCGACAAGGGCGCCGGCAAGGGCGCACTGGCGTTCATCGAACGCACGATCACGGACGCCGTCACGGGCGAGACGATCGCCACGCTGACCTCGACCAGCTTCCTGCGCGGCGACGGCGGTTTCGGCGGCCCGACGGGCCCGGCGCCCGCGCCGCACAAGCTGCCCGAGCGCGCGCCTGACAAGACCTGCGATCTCGCGACCCTGCCGCAGCAGGCGCTGATCTATCGCCTGAGCGGCGACTATAATCCGCTGCACGCCGATCCGGACGTGGCGACACACGCCGGCTTCAAGGCGCCGATCCTTCACGGCCTCTGCACGCTCGGGCTCGCTGGCCACGCCATTCTCAAGACCGTCTGCGACTACGATCCGACGCGCATGACCTCTCTGAAGCTGCGCTTCTCCTCGCCTGTCTATCCCGGCGAAACGATCCGCACGGAAATGTGGATCGACGGAAAGGATGTGTCGTTCCGCGCCCGCGTTGTCGAACGCGACATCGTCGTGCTCGACAACGGGCTCGTGACGCTGCGCTGATCTCAGAGCGGCAGAAAATAGACCGCGACGCAAAACAGGGCGAGCGTAGTCAACGCGAAAACGCCATTCCAGCGGATCGTGATCGTTTCCGACGGCCGCCCCATGACGCCGCCCAGCAGCACCATCGAGCTGTTGAGCGGCGACATGCCGTTGCTGAGCGACCAGGCGCCGACGATGACGAAGACGAGCTTGAGCGGACTGAGGCCCGTCGCTGGCGCATGCGCCAGCGCGCCGACGAGCATGGTGACCGTGACCATCGCATTGATGCCGACGACGCTGAGACCAGCGATGACCAGCACGATGGCGACGCTGAGCACAGCAGGCGTCAGGTGAAGATTGGTGATGACCGCCACCAGCGTATCTTCGCGCAAGACCAGGGGCGTCATGGCGCCAAGAAATCCGGCGGTCGCAAACAGCGTGACCTCGTTGGCATAGGCTGGGAAGCCGAGTTTTGAGCGTTCGACCAGCGTGACGACGGATTGCCGCAGGGCCTCCACGGGTCCCGCCGCGAGATTCTGCAGCACGAGCCACCCCAGCGCGAACAGCGGCACCACCACGAGAATGTGGATGGTGAAACGCACGCCGGTGATCTGCTCCAGCAACAGCGCGATCAGGGTGATCGCCGTCACCTGCGCGAGCATGGCGAGCGCCGCACGCCAGCCGCCGGGATCATCATTGACGGGCGCCGTCCGTCCACGCGGGAACTGCACATAGTCGAACAGCCACCCGAGCGCGAGAAAGACAGCGGTCAGCGCCAGTCCATAGGGCGCATACTCGCTCCAGTGCGCGCCGGGCGTCAGCGAGAACAAGAGCGCCATGGTGATCGACAGTGGACACCACATGGCCATGGAATGAAAGCCGCGCAGCACGGCCAGCGTCATCCGCTTCTCGCGCAATTCGAACCGGCCTTGATCGCCGCCGGCGGCCGCCAGCGTGTTGGTCTGCTTCAGCATGGAGGCGAGCAGCGCGAGGCCGCCGAGATTCAGCAGGATGCCGAACACATGGCCGCCGAAGGTGAGCGCGGCGTAGCGGCGGCCCGGCGGCTGCGCGACGAGATATCGGCCGGCTCGTTCGACCATCGGCGAGGAAGCCGCCGCGTCCCGCAAGAAACTCAGCGCCGCGAGAAATGCGGGATAGAAGCAGGACGACGCCAGCCCGTCGCCGACCCTGTGCCACGCGCCGGTCGAAATACCCGCGTAAAGGCCGAGCGCGACGCAGGCCGCGACCAGAAGCCGAGCATTGCCGCGCAGCCGCGGCCATTCGAGCACGATATAGACGACGAGCGCGGGCGCGGCGACATAGCCCGCGGGCGCCCAGCGCGTATAGGCGTGCAGCGTTGCGCCCGCCAGCGTGATCGCCAGCAATGCCGCCGAGCGCGCACGCGCGAATTCCAGCAACCCCGAAGCCATGCGTTCTGCTTAGCAGCGCCTTGCGATGTGGAACAGTTGCGAAACGAGCTTTCGCCATGCGAAGTTCGCGCATCCCCCTTTCCTCTTCCTCACAGCAGACGGCAAGCCCCTTGAAAACGCCTCGACGCCTCACGCCTGCCGCCGCCCTCGGCCTGCTCGAACCCGGCATGCGCGTCTTCGTCCACGCCGGCCCCTCGGAATGCATGACATTCGTCGAAGCGCTCAGGGCCGATCCCGAGCGCGCGCGAGGCGTCGAATTCGTCGGCGTCTTCATTCCCGGCCTCAACACGACCGACTATTCGGCGGTCGCGCCCGACGCGCGCATCGCCTCGACCTTCGTCTCGCCGCCCTTCGCCGACGCCTTTTCGTCAGGGCGACTGCGCTATCTGCCCAGGGCCTACAGCGGCTTTGCCGGCACGCTGGCGCGCATGAAGATCGACCTCGCCGTCCTGCGCGTCTCGCCGCCCGGCCCGGACGGTCGCATGTCTTTCGGCCTCAATCAGGATTATGCGCCGATCGCCGCGCGCGCGGCGCAACGCGTTCTCGCCTTCGTCGATCAGGGCATGCCGCATATCGCGGGCGAGCCGGGATTGCGCACCGAGGATTGCGATGCGTTGGTCGAGATCGACGAGCCGCTGCGCGCCTTCCCCGCTGCGACAGCCTCGGGAACGCTGGAGAAGGTCGGCGTCGTCGCCT
Source organism: Rhodoblastus sp. (assembly GCA_020442275.1). Lineage (GTDB taxonomy): Bacteria > Pseudomonadota > Alphaproteobacteria > Rhizobiales > Beijerinckiaceae > JAJXWB01. The sequence goes on from JAGRKN010000001.1 coordinate 20,559, forward strand.
CGCGACTTATCCGCGACGGCGACACGATCCAGATCGGCATCGGCAAGGTGCAGTCCGCCGTGCTCGCCAATCTCTTCGACCG
>JAGRKN010000001.1:20680-20819 GCA_020442275.1 Rhodoblastus sp.
ACAAGGGCGTGCTCGACAATTCCGCCAAATCGGCGGATCGCGGCGTCGGCGTCACCGGCATGGCGATCGGCACGGCCGACTGCTGGGCCTGCGCGGCGCGGCCGGACATGCGGTTTCGCTCCGCGGACTACACCCATGC
>JAGRKN010000088.1:0-171 GCA_020442275.1 Rhodoblastus sp.
TCCTCGATCGAAAGCGCCTCGTCCTCGACGAGGCCATGGCCTTCCGTCTCGACGCAGGTGAGCCACATTTCCGGATGCTTTTCGGTCGCCTGCGCGCGCCGGCCCTCGCGATCCATGATCCGGCCGTGCGCGCCGGGCCCGACGCCGACATATTCGCCGTAGCGCCAGTAG
>JAGRKN010000088.1:193-3626 GCA_020442275.1 Rhodoblastus sp.
CGGCGCCCTCGCGGGCGTGATTGGACACCTCGTAGGCGGGCATGCCGGCCTTGGCCATCATGCTCTGCGTGACGTCCCAGAGGTCGCGCTGGATGTCGAGCGAGGGCATGACCAGCTTGCCGGCCCGCTCGAGCCGCTCGAACATGGTGTCGGGCTCGATGGTGAGCTGATAGAGCGACATGTGTTCGGGCGCGCGCGCGAGCGCCTCGGTCAGTTCCGCCCGCCAACGCTCGATGCTCTGGGCGGGTCGACCGTAGATGAGATCGAACGACACGCGCTCGAAAGTCGAGGTCGCGACATCGAGAGCGGTCAGCGCCTCCTCGCGGCTGTGCAGCCGGCCGAGCATGCGCAGGTCGGAATCGTCCAGCGCCTGCACGCCGAGCGAGACGCGATTGACGCCGACGGACCTGTAGCCGCGAAAGCGCTCCGCCTCGACCGAGGACGGATTGGCCTCGAGCGTGATTTCGGCGCCCTTCTCGATCGTCCAGTTGTCCGCGATCGCCTGCAAAATCGCTTCGACCGTCCGGGGTTTCATCAACGAGGGCGTGCCGCCGCCGAAGAAGACTGAGCCGACGGTCCGCCCCCGCGTGAGCTTGGCGCGATGGGCGAGTTCGACCCTGAAGGCCTCGACATAGCGATCCTCATCGACCGGATTGCGCCGGACGTGGCTGTTGAAATCGCAATAGGGGCACTTCGACAGGCAGAACGGCCAATGGACGTACACGCCGAAGCCCGGATCGATTCGAAGCGGTGATCTGGAGGCCATGCCGCCTTATTGCACGAAGGGGGCCGCCGGGAAATGTGCCGGAATGGGACGGGCTCAGTCGTTCCGTGGCAGGGACTTCGCCAGCGCCTCGTAGTCCAGAGGCTTGCGCGCCGAACGATAGATGCGCAGCACGATCAGATATTCGCCGCGCACAACGTACGGGATCAGAAATCCGTAGCGCGGCTCGATCGACTCCCGAATGGCGGGATGCGGCGATGGACGACCGCTGTCCGGATGTTCGAGGGTCACTTGGACTCGGCGCTCGATGGCGCTCGTTACGGCGGCGAGCCCGGAGGGACTCAGCGGCGACAGGTAGCGGCGCAGCTCGCGCAGGTCCTGGGTCGCGGCGCGTGAGAAGATGGCGCGCATCGTCTACTTCAACGGGGCGACATCCGGCTCTGGCGGAGGCAGTTCGGTCTCGGAGCCCCACGACCGCATCCACCGGAAAATACTCTCCGATGAATGACCGCCCTCCGTCTCGACGCTCGCGAGCGCGGCGTCGAGTTCGTCGAGATAGCGAGCGTGATCGCGAACATATTGCTCGACCGCCTCCTTGACGATGAAGGACCGGCTGCGCCGCAGACGACGCGCGATCTCGTCGACCCGATGCCGCGTCTCTTCCGGCAGGCGGACCGAAAATGTGTCGGCTTTGGCAGGCATGCGAACCCTTGGCGCGTGTTCGTGGTGAACACAATGTAGTCGCCGTGAGGCCGTAGGTCCACTCAGGCCAGACACCCCCGCGCCAGCGCCTGAAACGCCCGCGCCCGGTGGCTCAGCGCACGCGACCCATCGGCGGGAATCCCGTGCTTCTCCTCCGCCGTCATCTCGCCGAACGTCCGCTCATGCCCGTCCGGCCTGAAGCACGGATCGTAGCCGAACCCGGCCGTTCCCATCGGCGGAAAGACAAGATCGCCGTCGACCCGGCCCTCGAATTGCTCGACATGGCCATCCGGCCAGCACAAAGCCAGCGCGGAAATGAAATAGGCCCGCCACGGCTTCTTCGCGCCGGTCGCCTCCACCTCGCGACGAATTCTGTCCATCGCCGCATAAAAATCCTTCGCCTCGCCCGCCCAGCGCGCCGACAATATGCCGGGCGCGCCGCCGAGCGCCTCGACGCACAGGCCGGAATCGTCTGCAAAGGCCGGCAGGTTCGCGGCCTTGGCCGCAGACTGCGCCTTGATCAGCGCATTGCCGGCGAAATCGGACGCCGTCTCGTCCGGCTCGCCCAGTCCCAGTTCGCCCGCCGAAACCGCCTCGATCCCATAGGGCGCCAGCAGCTCCCGCATTTCGCGCAGCTTACCCGCATTATGCGTGGCGATGACGATTTTGCCTGAGAGGCGCCGGCCCATCAGGCGACCGCCGCCTTCTGCAGGTCGGCGAGTTTCGCGATGCCGGCCTTGGCCAGTCCCAGCATGGCGGCGAGCTGCGCCTCGTCGAACGTTTCGTTCTCGGCGGTCATCTGCACTTCCACGATGCCGCCCTTGCCGGTCATCACGAAATTCGCGTCGGTCTCGGCGGACGAATCCTCGTCGTAGTCGAGGTCGAGCACGGTCGCGCCCTTGTAGATGCCGCAGGAAACGGCGGCGACGCGGTCCTTCAGGGGCATGTCCTTGATGATCGATCGGCCGCGCATCCATTTGAGGCAATCGTGCAGCGCCACCCAGGCGCCGGTGATCGAGGCGGTGCGCGTACCTCCGTCGGCCTGGATCACGTCGCAATCGACCGTGATCTGCCGCTCGCCGAGCATTTTCAGATCGGTCACGGCGCGCAGTGAACGGCCGATCAGCCGCTGGATTTCCTGCGTGCGCCCCGAAGGCTTGCCCGAAGAAGATTCGCGCCGCGTGCGGGTGTGCGTCGCGCGCGGCAGCATCGCGTATTCGGCGGTCACCCAGCCGCGCCCCTGGCCGCGCAGCCACATCGGCGGCTTGTCCTCGAGCGAGGCGGTGCACAGCACATGCGTATTGCCGAATTTGACGAGGCACGAGCCCTCGGCGTAGCGCGCCACATTGCGTTCGAGCGAGACGGCGCGCATTTCGTCGGCGGCGCGTTTGGAAGGACGCATGGTCAAAACCTCTTTGTAAGCGGGCGCTTTGTCGCGTCGGCGCATAGCTGTGTCAACCACGTGCGGCTTGATCGCGGGCGGGCTTTGACGGAGTTTTGGCCACAACAAGCACAAGATCGATTCCTTGCCCGACACCCTGCCAGACCGCGCGGACGACGCGCCGGCGCCCGATCGCGCCAGCGTTTTCCGTCGCATGTTCCCGTCCATCGTCCTGCCGATGTTCATCGCGGTCATGGACCAGACGATCGTCGCGACCGCCCTGCCGGCGATCGCCACCGATCTCGACGACGTCGAGCGCGTCGCCTGGATCGTCGTCGCCTATCTCGTCGCCACCACTATCGCCGCCCCTGTCTACGGCCGCCTCGGCGACGTCTATGGCCGCCGTCGCATGATCTTCGTCGCTCTCGCGGTGATGATTGTCGGCTCGCTTGCCTGCGCGCTCGCCCCGACCCTGCTGGCGCTGATCTTCGCGCGCGTCATGCAGGGGCTTGGCGGCGGCGGCCTGATGACGCTCTCGCAGGCGTTGATCAGCGAGAGCGTGCCGCCGCGCGACCGCGCGCGCTATCAGGGCTATCTCGCGTCCGTCGTCGTCTTTTCCAACACGT
>JAGRKN010000088.1:3820-6731 GCA_020442275.1 Rhodoblastus sp.
AGATCAGGCGCCTGCGGCTCGCCGACGCGCCCGTCATTCTGGCGCTGATCGCGGTCGCGGTCGTTTCACTCGTCCTGCTCGTGCGGCGGGAGCTGAAGGTTCCGCAGCCGCTTTTCCCCTTCGCCCTGTTGCGCGAAAAGACGATCTGGCGCTCGGACGCCATGGCCGCCTGCCACGGCGCCGCGCTCGTCTCGCTCATCGCCTATCTGCCGATCTACCTGCGCACGGCGCGTGGCCTTTCGCCGGCCGAAACCGGCTATCTCCTGCTGCCGATCGCCTTCGGCATCGGCATCGGGTCGCTGGCGACGGGCAGGCTGGTCGCGCAGACCGGGCGCACCGCGATCTTTCCCTCGCTCGCCCTCATCCCGGTCGTGGCGATCCTCCTCTACGTCGCCTTCAACCACCAGACGCTCGATCTCGCCTGGTTCGGCCTCATCATCGGCGTGCTCACCTTCTTCATGGGCTCGGTCATGGGCGTGGTGCAGGTGATCGTTCAGAACGCCGCCGGTCCCGGCATGCTCGGCGCCGCGGCGGGCTCGGTGCAATTTTCGCGCGCCGTGGGCGCCTCGTTCGGCACGGCGCTGGTCGGCGCGATTCTGTTCGCGGTGTTCAAATCGCACACCGGAGGGGCGGCGGACGTCTTCGCCGATCTCGTCGAACGCGGTCCTTCGTCACTCGCCGGCCTCGCGCCGGCGGCGCGCTCAACGGCAGAGTTCGCGCTCTCCGCCGGGTTTCGCGCGGTGTTTCTGACCATCACGGGCTTTACCGCGCTCGCGCTCGTTTTCGCCTGGTCGATTCCCTCGCGCAAATTGTGAAGCCGGTTTCACTTCACATGCGAACCGCGCTAGCCTCGCATCGGGAGGCCCTCACATGAAAAACGTTCTCGTTCCTATCGAGGAACACGATTCGATCGCCGCTGTTCTGGAGACCGCCTGGCGGTTCGCTCAGGGCTTCGGCAGCCGCATCGAGGGCATTGCGCTGGGGCCCGACACCGGTGACCTCATCGCCGCCGATTTCGCCATCGCAGGCTCGATCTTCGACGAGAAGACCCGGCGCGAACTCGTCGAGCACGCCCGCCGCGTCTTCGAGGATTTCATGACCGCGCATGGCGTCGCCGCGTCCTCCGGCGACAATCCCGGCCTGTCCTTTGGCTGGGCCGGCGGCGACATGAGCACGGATTCAGGCATTGGCGCCTATGGCCGCGTCGCCGACATCGTCGTGGTCGGTCGGCCGGGCTCCGGGCGCGGCGATCCACGTCGCGCGACCCTGGAGTCCGTGCTGTTCGAGGCGGGACGCCCGATTCTCATCGCGCCGCGCAAGGCGCCGGAGAAGATCGGCGACACGGTCGTGATCTCCTGGAACCGCTCGACCGAGACCGCACGCACCGTCGGATTCGCCATGCCCGTGCTGAAGAAGGCGCGGCGCATCGTCGTGCTGACCGTCGCCGGCGCGCTGTCCCCGGGGCCATCGGCTGAAGCGCTCGCCAAGTCGCTGCAGCGCCACGGCATGACGGTCGATGTCGTGAATATCGAAAACAGCCAGCTGTCGCCCGGCCGCACCATCCTCGACCAGTGCGCCTCGCTCGGCGCCGACCTTCTGGTGAAGGGCGGCTATACGCAGAGCCGGCTCAGGCAGATGATCTTCGGCGGCGCGACGGCCGATATCCTGACCTACGCGGAAATCCCGGTCTTTATGGCGCACTGAGCCGCGCTCTTGCGCGGCTCAGCATCAAAATACCAAGAGGCCGCGCTTTTGCGCGGCTCAAGAGTGCATACCATGTGGCCGCGCTCTTGCGCGGCTCAGGCCTTCGGGCCGCCGCGCGAAACGCCGACCTTGGCGGGACGCAGAACGCGCTCGCCGATCGAGTAGCCGGCTTCCATGACCTGCAGCACCGTGCCCGACGGCACGGTCTCGTCGGGAATTTCGAACAGCGCCTCGTGCAGGTTCGGATCGAACTTCTGGCCCTGCGGCTCCATCTTCTTGACGCCATGACGCGTCAACCGCGACTGAAAATCGGCGGCGATCACGCCGATGCCCTCGATCATCGTCTTGAGCGCGCCGTCGGCGTCCTTGGGCGCATTCTCGAGCGCGCGGCCGAGATTGTCGGCGAATGTCAGCATGTCGCGGGCGAAATTGGCCGCGCCATAGGCGCGCGCGTCGGAGACTTCCTTCTCGGCGCGGCGGCGTACGTTCTCGACTTCCGCCATGGCGCGCAGCACGCGGTCCTTCAGCGCGGCGTTCTCGGCGTAGAGGTTCTCGAGTTCCGTAAACGGCTCGGGTTCGCCGGTCGTGGCCTGCGCGGCCGCATCGGCCAGCGCTGAGACGTGCTCGGGCGCTTCATCCCTTGCGGTTTCGGGCTTTTCGGTCGAATTCATTGCAATTCCATGCTTTCGGTCGCGACCGATATCAGGTCGCGCGCCGCAAAAATCAAGTCGGGCGCAGTCTATCCGGCCGCCTTCGCCATCTTGCGCTCCCCGCCCAGCATCTCGAGCAGTCGCCGTTTGATCGCCGCCTGCCGTGCGGGATTGGTCACTTTCGCGCCGGTAAGGTCGGTCACATAGAAGACGTCGACCGCCTTCTCGCCGAAGGTGACGATATGCGCCGAACCGATGTTGAGGTTGAGCTTCGAAATGGCGCTGGTGAGATCGTAGAGCAGGCCCGGACGGTCGAGGCCCGACACTTCGATGACGGTCGCGCGATTCGACAGGTTGTTGTCGATCACCACGTCCGGCGCGACGCTGAAGGCGTCGGAACGTGTCTGCGCCGCGCCCTTGGCCGCGATCAACTCGACCAGCTTGATCTCGCCGCGCAGCGACTTCTCGACCGCCTCGGCGATGCGCGCCCCGCGCCGCATCTCGTCGGAATCCATGTCGAATTGCCGCGAGATCGAGATCGTGTCGAGCGCGAGCCC
>JAGRKN010000088.1:6841-9160 GCA_020442275.1 Rhodoblastus sp.
ACCGTCAGTTCCGTCACGCCGCGGAACGAATCCGTCGTCACTTCCGTGGCGAGCGAGCGCATCTCGACCTCGGTCAGCCGCAGCAACTGGGCGTGCTGGACCTTGCGCGCGAGATCGGTCTTCAGCCAGTAGGCGGGATAATGACGCTCGGCATAGGCGTCGAATTCGGGATCCGACCAGCCGACCAGCGCATGACGCAATTCCTCCTGCATCTGCTTGACGCGCGACTTGCGGTCGATCGCCGAATGCCCGCCGGTAAGGACGACTTCCGTCTCCCAGTAGAGGCTGCGCAACAGCTGCCCCTTCCATCCGTTCCAGACGCCGGGTCCGACCGCGCGTATGTCGCAGACGGTGAGCACGAGCAGTAGTTTCAGGCGCTCGGGCGTCTGCACGAGATTGGCGAACGTGTTGATGGTTTGGCGGTCCGACAGGTCGCGGCTCTGCGCCGTATTCGACATGTCGAGATGTTTTTCGATCAACCAGGCGACCGTCTCGGTTTCGGCCTCGCTGAGCCCGAGCCTTGGACACAGCTTGCGCGCGACTTCCGCGCCGGCGATCGAATGGTCCTCCGGGCGCCCCTTGGCGATGTCGTGCAGGAAGACCGCGAGGTAGAGCACACGGCGGTTGGCGATATGCGGCAGCGTCTCGCTGGCAAGCGGATGATCTTCCACCAGTCGCCCGTTCTCGATCTGCGAGAGGATGCCGACAGCGCGCAGGAGATGCTCGTCCACCGTGTAATGGTGGTACATGTTGAACTGCATCATCGCGACGATGCGACCGAAATCCTGGATGAAGCGGCCGAGCACGCCGGATTCGTTCATCTGCCGCAGCACGACCTCGGGCGAATTGCGCGAGGTCAGGATTTCGAGAAACAGCCGGTTCGCTTCTGGATCGTTGCGCAATTTCGCATCGATCTTGCGCAGCGATCGCGTGACAAGCCGAAGCGCGTCGGGATGGATCGCGAGCCCGTGCGTGTCGGACAGCCAGAACAGCCGGATCAGATTGACGGGATCGCTGTCGAACACATCCGGCCGCGCGACGGTGACGCGATCGACCTCGACGGAGAAATCGTCGGATTGCACGAGCTTGCGGCGTCGGCGGAACCGACCGACGAAACGGTCGAGCGCGGCGCGCGGCTTGGCTTCCTTCTCCTCGAGCGCCGCGCAGACGATGGCCGTGAGATCGCCGACATCCTTCGCGACGAGGAAATAGTGCTTCATGAATCGCTCGACGCCCGAAAGACCGGCATGCGAGACATAGCCGAGCCGCTCGGCGATCATCCGCTGCTTGTCGAAACTCAGCCGCTCTTCCGCGCGTCCGGCGACGAAATGCAGATGGCAGCGCACGCGCCACAGGAATTCGTCGCAGCGCTCGAACAGCTTCAACTCCTGCGGCGTGAACAGGCCCGCGCCGACCAGTTCCTCGACCTCGCGCACGCGGTAGACGTATTTGGCGATCCAGAAGAGGGTATTGAGGTCGCGCAGGCCGCCCTTGCCTTCCTTTACGTTGGGCTCGACCAGATAGCGCGAGGCGCCGGCGCGCGTGACGCGCTGGTCGCGTTCGCCGAGCTTTGCCGCCACGAATTCGCGCGCGGTGCCGCGCACGATCTCCTTGTCGAAACGGTCGCGCATCTGCGCGAACAGCGGCTGCTCGCCGAGAATGAAGCGCGCCTCGAGGAGCGCCGTGCGGATCGTCATGTCGCCGTGCGCCTGGCGCAGGCATTCGTCGATCGAGCGCGTGGAATGCCCCACCTTCTGCTTGAGGTCCCAGAGGATGTAGAGCGTCGCTTCGACAACGCTCTCGCCCCAGCCGGTCTGCTTGGTCGGGAAGAGGAACAGAAGATCGATGTCCGACCCCGGCGCCAGCGTGCCGCGGCCATAGCCGCCCACCGCGCAGACCGCCATGCGCTCGGCGGTCGAGGGGTTCTGGCTCGGGTAGATGTGGCGCGTGACGCAATCGTGGATCGCACGGATCAGTTCGTCCTCGAGGTCGCAGAGGAAGCGCGCGCAGGCCAGCCCCCGCCCGCCGGCTTCCAGCGCTTCCCGCGCCCGCGCATGTCCGTCGGTCAAGACCTTCTGGAAAAGGGGCACGACGGCCTTGCGAAACTCGTCGCGCTGAGGGACGGCGGTCGACGTCTCGGCGATTGCTTTCGCCAGCGCCGCCCGGTCGAAGGGCGCGCCAGGATTGCGGCGCGCGTCGCGGGCGGTCCGGCTGGTGGGCTCGATGCTCTGATCCATCGCGTAGTCCTAGCATAAAAGCCCGGCGTCGCGCCCGCTCGTCAGCCGCGCCGTTTGGCCTCGATCGCGTCCCAGATGGCGG
>JAGRKN010000088.1:9174-10642 GCA_020442275.1 Rhodoblastus sp.
CGCCGACGCGCTGGATGGCGCGCACGCCTGTCGGCGATGTCACGTTGATTTCGGTCAGATGGCCGTCGATCACGTCGATTCCGACGAAAATCAGCCCGCGTTTCCGCAATTCCGGGCCGAGTTTCGCGCAAATCTCCTGTTCACGCGAAGTCAGCTCGGTCTGCGCGGCCGCGCCGCCGCGCACCATATTCGAGCGGATGTCGTTGGGCGCCGGCACCCGGTTGACCGCGCCGAGCGCGACTCCGTCGACCAGGATGATGCGCTTGTCGCCCTCCGACACGCGCGGCAGGAATTTCTGGCACACCCACGGCTCGCGGAACGTGGTCGCGAACATGTCGTAGAGCGAGCCGAAATTGGGATCGACCGGCGCGACCTTGAACACGCCGCCGCCGCCGAAACCGTAGAGGGGCTTCATCACGATCTCGCCGTGCTCGGCCCGAAACGCCTCGATTGCCGCCTTGTCGCGCGTGATCAGCGTCGCCGGCATGAACTCCTGGAAATCCATGACGAACAGCTTTTCCGGCGCGTTGCGGACATGCGCGGGATCGTTGACTACCAGTGTCTTCGGATGGATGCGCTCGAGCAGATGGGTCGTGGCGATATAGGCGAGGTCGAAGGGCGGATCCTGACGCAGCAGCACCACGTCGCATTCCCTCAGGTCCTTCGCGCGCGGCTCGCCCAGCGTGAAATGTTCGCCCTGCACGTCCTTCACCGTCAGGTCCTGCACATTGGCGAAGACGGTCTCGCCGCGCAGCGACAGCCGGTCCGGCGTGTAGAAGACGATGTCGTGCCCGCGCTTCTGGGCTTCGAGCAGCAGCGCGAAAGTCGAATCGCCGGCGATCTTGATCCGGTCGATCGGGTCCATCTGAACGGCCACGCTGAGCTTGCTCATGTCTCATCCTCTTCTGGGCGGCGAAGGTGTAGCGCGATTGCCCTCCGCAAACAAAGCGCAGGGGGCGAGGGGAGCGTTAACCCTTCCTGAAAGGAGGGCGCCGTATATCCGGATGGACGCATTCTGCGAGGGGATGATGCCCAGGATTTCGCTCGGCGGCGGCCTTGTCTTCCGCCAAAGCCTGTTCTTTCTGATCGTCGCGGCTTTCGGCTTCTACGCCTATCTGGGCGCGGGCGACGTGGTCGACCTCGCGCGGCGCGCGGCCACGGCGCCGCAGGCCGAGGCCCACGCGACATTCGCCCAGGCCGTCAAGACCGCCGAAAGCCTGCAGCATCTTCTGCTCGGCAGCCTGGCGCTCGTCTGCGTCCTCGCCTTCGGCATTCTCATCCCGGCCCTGCACACCCTGGTTGCACGCCCGATCTCGCGCGTCGCCGCCCAGATGCGCGAGCTGGCGGACGGGGACACCGAAATCGAGATCGATTTCGAGAACCGCAAGGACGAGATCGGCGAGATCGCCCGCAGTCTGGTCGCGCTACGCGACCATGTCCGCTCCAACCTCGCGCTGGTCGAGGAGAT
>JAGRKN010000088.1:10812-13326 GCA_020442275.1 Rhodoblastus sp.
AAGGCTCGGACTCGGCGACCCTTTCGGCGGGCGAAGCCGCGCAAAACGTGTCGGCTGTAGCGGGCGCCGCCGAGCAGCTTCTCGACGCCATCGAGGAGATCAGCCGTCAGGTCGTGGATTCCACCGGCGTCGTGCGCGAAGCCGTCGTGCAGACCGAAAAATCGAATTCCGGCATTTCGCGCCTGTCGACCGCCGCCGCGCGCGTCGGCGACGTCGTCGAGCTGATTTCGCGCATCGCGGCCCAGACCAACCTGCTCGCGCTCAACGCCACCATCGAGGCGGCGCGCGCTGGCGAGGCCGGTCGCGGCTTCGCCGTCGTCGCGCAAGAGGTGAAGACGCTGGCGACACGCACCGCCAAGGCGACGCAGGACATCGCCGCGCAGATCGCCGAAATGCAGGCCGCCACCGATCAGTCGGTCGAGGCCATCGCCGCCATCCGCGACAAGATCAGCGCGGTCGAGCGCATCTCCGCGATCATCGCTTCCGCCGTGCACGAGCAGGGCGCCTCGACGCAGGAGATCGTGCGCTCCACACGCTCGGCGGCCGAAGGCACGACGGGCATGTCCGATCACGTCGGCGCGGTCGCCAAGGCGGTCGGCGATGTCGGCGACAGCGTCGATTCGGTGGTCCGCCTCGCGCAGGACCTCGATTCCTTCGCCAGCCGCATGCGCGCCAAGGCGACGGCTTTCGGCGCGGAGCTGGAACGCGCGCACGGGTAAGCGATCAGTCGCGGGTCTCGACGCCCTCGATTGCCGGCCCCTCGCTCAGCACGCTTTCGAGCTCGCGCAGCATGGCCTGCAATTCAGCCAGTTTCTGCGCGCCAAACCGCCGCGTGATCTCCGCGTAGATCGCCTCCGACTGCGGCGACACGCGCTCGATCAGCTCCTCGCCCCTGGACGAGAGCGCGATGATGCTGCGCCGCTGGTCCGCCTTGTCCTGCCGCCGCGTGATCAGGTCCAGACCTTCGAGATCGCGCAGGATGCGCGAGACGCTGGGCCCCAACAGGAAGGTCGCTTCGGCAAGTTCCGATACTTCCATGCCGGGCCGCGTCATCAGCGCGCGCAGCACCCGCCATTGCTGCTCGGTCATGCCGTGGCGCCGCAGCGCCGGCCGGAAATGCCGCATGACGGCTTCGCGCGCGCGCAAGAGCGACATCGGCAGCGAGCGAGAGAAATGCCGGATGCGAACGGGCGATGCGGCGCGTGAGTCGAGGTCGCTCATTGGTTTTCGCCTATCCGAAGTAACAGCTCACCGTTCCATACGGTCCGTAGTCGGCGACGATCGTGTCGCCCTTTCCCGCCTCGATCGGCCGGATGAACGAGCCGGCGAGCACGACTTCCCCGGCCTTGAGCGCGCCGCCGTGCTCGGCCATGCGATTGGCGAGCCAGGCGACGCCGTTGGCGGGATGGTTGAGCACGCCGGCCGCCAGCCCCGTTTCCTCGATGGCGCCGTTCTTCGAGACGATGGCGCCGATCCAGCGAAGGTCGGCGGCGTCGGGCCGGATCGGCCGCCCGCCCATGACAATTCCGCAATTGGCCGCATTGTCGGCGATCGTATCGAAAACCGTGCGCGTCTTCTTGGTTTCTGGATCGACGCGCAGGATGCGGGTGTCGAGGATTTCGAGCGCGGGAATCACGTAGTCCGTTGCATTCAGCACGTCGAACAGGGTGCAGTCCGGACCGTTGAGCGGCGCCTTGAGCACGAAGGCGACTTCCGCCTCGATGCGCGTGCCGATGAACTTGTCCGTCGGAATGGTCGCGCCGTCGGAAAAAAACATGTCGTCGAGCAGATAGCCGGAATCGGGAATGTCGATGTTGAGCGCGAGCTGCATCGCCTTCGAGGTGAGACCGATCTTGTGCCCGCGCACGGTGCGGCCCGCCTTGATCTTCAGATCGATCCACGCCTTCTGCACGGCGTAGGCATCCGCCATGTCCATGCCGGGATGATCGAGCGACAGCATGCGGATCTGTTTTCGTGTCCGCTCGGCTTCGTCGAGACGGCGGGCGGCGGAGAGGATTTCGTCAGGGGTCAGCATGTCATCGCCTTTCCGCGACCGTCATTGCGAGCGTAGCGAAGCAATCCAGAGCCGCGACGGCGCTCTGGATTGCTTCGTCGCTGCGCTCCTCGCAATGACGGCATGATTCAAACCTCGTCCACCACGCCGTTCGCCAGCGTGCCGATTCCCTCCGCAGTCACCTCGATGACGTCGCCGGGAACCAGGAACTTAGGCGGATCGAAGCGCGCGCCGGCGCCGGTCGGCGTGCCGGTCACGATCACGTCGCCGGGAACCAGCGTCGTGAAGGTCGAAATGTAGGAGATGAGGTAGCGGAAACCGAAGACCATGCGGCTCGTGCGATCGTCCTGTCGCAACTCGCCATTGACGCGCGTCGTCAGGCGGATGTCGGCGATCTGGTTCTCGTCCTCGTAAGGCACGATCCAGGGCCCGAGCGAGCCGGTCTGGTCGAAATTCTTGCCCTGCGTCACGTTGAACTTGGCGTGGCGCACCCAGTCGCG
>JAGRKN010000012.1:0-324 GCA_020442275.1 Rhodoblastus sp.
GCCGTTCTACGCGATCCTGCGCGCTATTCCCTCCAAGCTCGGCGGCGTGATCTTCATGTTCGGCGCGATCGTTATGCTGGTGCTGCTGCCCTGGCTCGATACGTCGAAGGTGCGCTCGGCGGTCTATCGCCCGGTGTACAAGATCCTGTTCTGGGTCTTCATCGCCTGCGTGATCGGCCTGGGCTACCTCGGCTCGCAGCCGCCGGAAGGCGGGGCGGTTCTCGCCGCGCGGATCCTCACCGCCTACTACTTCGCCCACTTCCTCGTGATTCTGCCGCTGCTTGGCCTGTTCGAGACGCCGAAAGAGGTTCCGGCCTCGATCAA
>JAGRKN010000012.1:429-21864 GCA_020442275.1 Rhodoblastus sp.
TGATGGGCGCCGCTCTCCTCGGCGCTCCCGCCTTCGCGGAAGGCGGCGGCCACGACCAGTTGAAGCCGACGCGCCTCTCCTGGTCCTTCGCCGGCTTCTTCGGCCATTACGACCAGGGCCAGCTGCAGCGCGGCTTCAAGGTGTTCCGCGAAGTCTGCGCGAATTGCCACGCGGCTGAAAAGCTCGCGTTCCGCAACCTCGGCGAGCCGGGCGGCCCGGAATTCTCGGAAGGGCAGGTCAAGGCGCTCGCCGCGCAATACAAGGTGAAGGACGGCCCGAACGACGCCGGCGACATGTTCGAGCGTCCGGCGCGGCCTTCGGATACCTGGCCGTCCCCGTTCGCGAATGACAATGCCGCGCGCGCCGCGAATGGCGGCGGCCTGCCGCCCGACATGTCGGTGCTTGCCAAGGCGCGCTCCTACAAGCGCGGCTTCCCCTGGTTCGTGCTCGACGCCCTGCCGGGCATCCAGTACCAGGAGCATGGCGCCGACTACATCGCCGCGCTGCTGCAGGCCTACAAGGACGAGCCGCCGCATGGCGTGAAGCTCGACGCCGGCCAGTACTGGAACGAGATCATGCCGGGCAATCGCATCGCGATGCCCAAGCCGATCAGCGACGGCCAGGTCGACTATACCGACGGCACGCCGGCGACGCTGGAAAACTATTCGAAGGACGTCTCCGCCTTCCTGATGTGGATGGCCGAGCCGAAGCTCGACCAGCGCAAGAAGACCGGCTTCCGCGTGCTGGTGTTCATGGCGATCCTGACCGGCCTGCTCTATGCGACCAAGAAGCGCGTGTGGTCGAACGTTCCGCACTGAGCTGAGCGCATGACGCATCGAAGAAGGCCCCGGCGACGGGGCCTTTTTTGTTGGGTTGTCCTGGTGTTCTGCCGCGTTGATCCGTCATGGCCGGGTCAAGCCCGGGCATGAGGCGGGACGTTTCAGGGTCCGCCAAAAACCTTGCCTTTTGCGCCCCCGCCCCGCATACCCGCCGCAACTTCACTCTTCCCGAAAACCGGACCGGATCATGGGCTTCAAATGCGGTATCGTCGGCCTGCCGAATGTCGGTAAGTCGACCCTGTTCAACGCGCTGACGCAGACGGCGGCGGCGCAGGCGGCGAATTATCCGTTCTGTACGATCGAGCCGAATGTCGGCGACGTCGCGGTCCCGGATCCGCGCCTCGAGACGCTGTGCAAGATCGCTGGCTCCAAGGAGATCATCCCGACGCGGCTTACCTTCGTCGACATCGCCGGCCTCGTGCGCGGCGCCTCGAAAGGCGAGGGGCTCGGCAACCAGTTTCTGGCCAACATCCGGGAATGTGACGCGATCGCGCATGTCGTGCGCTGCTTCGAGGATGGCGACATCACCCATGTCGACGGGCCCGTCGATCCGATCCGCGACATCGAGACGATCGAAACAGAGCTGATGCTGTCCGATCTCGAGAGCCTCGAGAAGCGCGTGACAAATCTGGAAAAGAAAGCGCGCGGCGGCGACAAGGAATCGAAGGAAACGCTGGCGCTGGTCGAGCAATGCCTCGTGCTGCTGCGCGAAGGCAAGCCGGCGCGCGTCGCGGTCGCCGCGAGCCCGGAAGAGCGCAAGGCTTTCGCCGCGCTCGGGCTGCTGTCGTCCAAGCCCGTGCTCTACGTCTGCAACGTGGAGGAAGCCTCGGCCGATTCCGGCAACGAATTTTCCGCGCGCGTTTTTTCGCGCGCGAAAGAAGAAGGCGCCGAAGCCGTCGTCGTCTCCGCCAAGATCGAAAGCGAGATCGCGGTGCTGCCAGCGGACGAGCAGAAGGATTATCTCGAAGCCGTCGGCCTCGCCGAGCCCGGCCTCAACCGCGTCATTCGCGCGGGCTACGAGTTGCTGCATCTCGTGACCTACTTCACCGTCGGCCCGAAGGAAGCGCGCGCCTGGACGATCGAGAAGGGCACGCGCGCGCCGCAGGCGGCCGGCGTGATCCACACGGATTTCGAAAAAGGCTTCATCCGCGCCGAGACAATCGGCTACGACGATTACGTCACGAACAAGGGCGAGGCGGGCGCGCGCGAAGCCGGAAAATTCCGTCTCGAAGGCAAGGAATATGTCGTCGCCGACGGTGACGTGCTGCATTTCCGCTTCGCGAACTGACGCCTTTGTCATGCCTGCGAAAGCGGGGATGACAGCGAAATTGGCGCTGACGCTCGCGGCTCTTGTGAAAGAGCGCTACAAATCGCGCAGGGAGAAATCACCATGCGCGATTATGCCGATGCCGTCCGTAACTTCTCGTTCGAGGCGCTGGAGCGCCGGACGATTTCCGGCTCGTTGAAGGACGGACTCAATCCGTGCGTCGAATGCTGCGACCGCTGGGCGAAGGACGGCAGAATCGCGCTTGAATGGTATGGCGCGACCGGCGAGCGCAAGACGGTCACGTTCGAGGAGATGCGTGCGGATGCCGCGCGTTTCGCGAATTACCTGAAGGCGCAGGGGATTGGCGCGGGCGATGTCGTCGCGGGCCTTCTGCCGCGCATTCCCGATCTCTTCACTGTCGTGCTCGGAACCTGGCGCGCCGGCGCCATCTACCAGCCGCTGTTCACGGCGTTCGGACCGGCCGCGGTCGAAAGCCGCGTGACGGCGGAGGGCGGCAGCAAGGCGAAGCTCGTCGTCACCGATATCGCCAACAGGCCGAAGCTGAAGGACGTGCCCAACTGCCCGCCGATCCTGACGATCGGCGATGGCTATGCGCAAGCGCTTGCCGCACAGCCGACGGATTTCGCGCCGGTCATGCGCAAAGGGAGCGACGCCTTCATCGTCCTCTTCACCTCAGGCACGACCGGGAAGCCAAAGGGCGTGCGCTATCCCTTGAATCTGCTGCTGCCGGTCGCCTCCTACATGCTCGATGCGGTCGATCTGCGCGAGGGCGACAATTACTGGAATGTCGCCGATCCCGGCTGGGCCTACGGCATGCTCTACGCCGTGCTCGGGCCGCTGCTGCTCGGCCATACGACGACGTTCAACGAAGGCGCATTCGCGGTGGATTCCACCGTTCGCATCATTTCGGAGCGCAAGATCACCAATCTGGCGGCGGCGCCGACCGCCTATCGCCTGCTGATGGCGGCGGGCGACGAAGCCATGGCGCCGATCGCGCATCAGCTGCGCGTTGGCTCGAGCGCCGGCGAACCGCTCAATCCGGAAGTGATCCGCTGGGCCGAGCGCGTGCTGCATTGTCCGCTCGCCGATCATTACGGGCAGACGGAAGTGGCGATGATGATCAACAATCATCACGCGCTGAAGCATGAGGTGAAACCAGGCGCGGCCGGCCTGCCGATGCCCGGCCTCGACATGGCGATCCTCGACGACGATCTGAACGAACAGCCGCCGGAGACGCCCGGCGTGCTGGCGGTGCGGATTTCCAAATCGCCGCTCTATACGTTCGGCGGCTACTGGAAGGCGGAGAGCCCGAATGTGCGCGGCGACTGGTACATTACCGGCGACACGATGATGCGCGACGCCGACGGTCATTATTTCTTCGTCGGCCGCAACGACGACATCATCACGTCCGCCGGCTATCGCATCGGGCCGTTCGATGTCGAAAGCGTCGTGATGGAGCATCCTGCCGTCGCCGAAGTCGCCGTCGTCGGCAAGCCCGACCCGCAGCGCACGGAAATCGTCAAGGCCTTCATCGTGCTGAAGGCGGGCGTTGCCGACACGGACGCGCTGAAGGAGGAAATCCAGCAGATGGTGCGCAAGCGCCTGTCGACGCACGCCTATCCGCGCGAGATCGCTTTCGTGGCGTCGCTGCCCAAGACGCCGAGCGGCAAGATCCAGCGCTTCATCCTGCGGCGCGAAGGTGCGTGAGCGGCGCGCCACTCACGCCCGTCGCGGGGTTGTTCACCAGCGGCGCCAGCCCCAATGGCCGGCGTGGATGACGCGGCCGCCGCCCCAACCCCATCCGCCGCCGCTCCAGCCGTAATAGGCGGGATAGGCCGGGTAGGCGGAGTATCCGTAGCCATAGGCCGGATAGGCGTAGGGGTAGTAGTAGCCAGGATCGTAATAATCATAGGTGGCGGCGCCCGCGATCGTTCCGAGCACCGTCCCCAGGATCGCTGCGCCGGGATTGTAGCGGTAGCGATAGGGGCGTCCGTAGTAGCGGGCGACATAGGCGTGGCGATGCGCATAGTGGCGATGGCGCAGCGCGCGATGCCGGGTCGCATGGTGGCGGTGGCGCGTGACGTGCCGTCGATATCGAACGTGCCCGATCGGCATGTCGGCCTGCACGAGACGCGAAGGCGCGACGCCCATCGGCGCGGCGCTTGCCGGCGCGACAGGCGCCGCAAGCAGGAACGCGGACGCCGCTGTTGCGAGCAGTCCGGTCTTGAGGGGAAGCGTCATGAGTTCCTCCTTTTCGTGGACAAAGTCATGAACAGGCGACGGGGACGTGGAGTTCCATCAGGCCATGTCAAGGACATGGGGCGCGCGCCGCGGGTGTCGAGCGCTATCGTGAGCGTTGCGGCGGCGCAGGCCCGCTCTCGTATCGTTTCCCGGCTTGAAGCTTGACGCGCCGCCGATTGCCTGAAACATGTCAACAGCACTGACTTAAATTCGGGCGCATTCGCGTGGAGACCGTTCTGCACGGCAAGCACAGGGCGCAGGCCGAGGGCCAGGACGCCGATCCGATGTTCGATCTGATCGAGCTTCTGTTCTTCGCCTACCGCGATTTCGTGGGCGACGCCGACCGGTTGCTCGAAAGCTACAAATTCGGGCGCGCGCATCACCGCGTCCTGCATTTCGTCAGTCGCCACCCCGGCCTCACGATTGCCGAACTGCTCGATATCCTGAAGATCACCAAGCAGAGTTTGAGCCGGGTGCTAAAGGAATTGCTCGACCAGAATTTCGTGGAGGCGCGGTCGGGCGTCGCCGACCGGCGCCAGCGCCATCTGTTTCCGACCGGCAAGGGGCGCAAGCTCGCCCTCGATCTCGCGCATCTGCAGTCGCGCCGTTTTTCGCGCGCGCTCGATTCCTTGCCGGTGGGCGCGCGGCAGGATGCGATCAGATTTCTCATGGCCATGATCGACCCATCCGATCAGGAGGAAGTGAAGTCGCTCGTCTGGCCGCAAAGCGCGCGGCCGACGCCATGAGCGCAATCGCGCCCTCCGCGATCCTGCCGGACGATGCGCCGCATTTGCTGGTGGTCGACGACGATTCCCGCATCCGGTCGCTGCTGACGCGCTATCTCGCGCAGGCCGGTTATCGCGTGTCGGCGGCCGCCGACGCCGCCGAGGCGCGCCAGCGCATGGCCTCGCTGTCCTTCGATCTCGTCGTGCTCGACGTCATGATGCCCGGCGAGAACGGTGTCGATTTCTCGCGCAACATGCGCGCCGCCGGCGCGACGACGCCTATCTTGATGCTCACCGCGCGGGCGGGCGCCGACGATCGCATTCTCGGGCTCGAGGCCGGCGTCGACGATTATCTGCCCAAACCCTTCGAGCCGCGCGAACTGGAACTGCGCATCGCCGCGATCCTGCGGCGGGCGGCTGCGTCCACACCGGTTACGGCGGCGCCGGTCGCGCGTTTCGGCCTTTGCGAGTTCCATTCGGCGCGCGGCGAATTGCGGCGCGGCGGCGAAGCCGTGCGCATCACCGATCGCGAGCGCGACATTCTTCGCGCGCTCGTGAGCGCGAACGGCGCCGCCGTCTCGCGCGCCGCGCTTGCCGGCGACGCCGCGCACGAGCGGACGATCGACGTGCAGGTGACGCGCCTGCGCCGCAAGATCGAGGATGATCCCGCCAATCCGCTGCTGTTGCAGACTGTGCGCGGCGCGGGCTACCGACTGGCGCTCGGTCAGGGTATGCGCGCATGAAATTCGTCGAACATCCCGCCATCGCCACGCCGCGTCGAATCTGGCGCGGCTTTGCGCTCTGGCTGCGCGCGAAAATGCCGAAGGGCCTGTTCGCGCGTTCGCTGCTGATCGTCGTGCTGCCGATGCTGCTGTTGCAGACGGCGGTCGTCTATTTCTTCATGGAGCGGCATTGGCAGGCGATCACCATCCGCCTGTCGCGCATGTTGACGCAAGAAGTCGCGGCGCTGATCGACGTCTACGAATCCTATCCGCAGGACAAGGACGCGACACAGCTCACCCGCATCGCCGCGCAGCGCATGAGCCTGCAGATATTCATCACGCCGCCGGGAGCATTGCCGCCGCCGCTGCCGAAACCCTTCTTCGCGCTGCTCGACAACGTCCTGTCACAGCAGATCCGCACGCAGATCAAGCGCCCGTTCTGGATCGACACAGTCGGCGCCTCGAATGTCATCGAGATCCGGGTGCAGCTGAAGGATGCGCAGTTGCGCGTCTATGCTTCGCGCAATCAGGCCTACGCCACCTATTCGTCGATCTTCATCGGCTGGATGGCCGGAACGGCGCTGGTCCTGATCGGCGTGGCGGTGCTGTTCCTGCGCAACCAGATCAAGCCGATCCGGCGTCTGGCGGCCGCTTCGGAAGCGTTCGGCAAGGGGCGCGAGATCGCGTTCAGGCCGTCGGGCGCGCGCGAAGTGCGGCAGGCGGGCCTCGCCTTCGTCGACATGAAGCGGCGCCTCGAGCGCGCGATGGAGCAGCGCACCGCCATGCTCAACGGCGTGAGCCACGATCTGCGCACGGTGCTGACGCGCTTCAAGCTGTCGCTCGCGCTGCTCGGCGAAGGTCCCGAGCAGGACGCGATCGCGCGCGACATCGCCGAGATGCAGCGCATGCTCGAGGCCTATCTCGCCTTCGCGCGCGGCGACGGCGGCGAGAGCGCGGTGGCGACCGATGCGCGCGCGCTGATCGGCGAACTCGTCGCCGACGCCGAGCGCCATGGCGCGGCGACCCACTACGCCTATACCGGGGAAGCGCAGGCGATCCTGCGGCCCGACGCCTACAGGCGGTGTCTCGCCAATCTCATCGGCAATGCGCAGCGCTATGGAAAGAAGATCGAGGTCGCCGCGACGCGCGACGCCAAACGCCTGACCGTGCATGTCGACGACGACGGGCCGGGCATAACGCCGGAAAATCGCGAGGACGCGTTTCGCCCGTTTTATCGGCTCGACGAGGCGCGTAATCAGGACGCGGGCGGCGCGGGTCTCGGGCTTGCGATCGCGCGTGACATCGCGCGCGCGCACGGCGGCGAGGTGACCCTGGAGACGAGCCCGCTCGGCGGGTTGCGGGCGACGGTCAGCGTGCCTGTCTGATCAGGTGGCGGAGGTTTCCTCCTCGTTCGCCTTCGACCTGCGGTCGCTGACGAAGCGTATTCCCGCACTCACCACGCCGCGCGCGAGGCTGCGCAGGGGCGAGGTCAAGCGTTCGACGTCCTGTGCGCGCGCCACGAGCATGTCGCCGCGCCGGAGCGTGCGGTCGAGTTCTGCCATGGTCGCGGCCATGCCGGAATCGTCGTCGTCGAGCCAGACATTGACGAGGCGCGCCCAGGCGATCGTCAGGCCCTGCAATTTCAGCGCGCCGACGCCGCCCTCGGCTTCGATGCCGGCGGCCTCCAGCATGAAGCGCATGGAATTGACAACCATGCGGTTGAGCGCGGCGGCCGCGAGCGGTTCACGCCGCGCCCAGGTCGTGATGCTGTCGATCGCGGCCTTGTAGGGCGTGAGCGCGTCGAAGCGGCGCATCAACACGTCGAACAGCCGTTCCTTGGCGTTTTCGTCGGCCAGATCGCCCGTCACGCCGTCGAGGACGATACGGTCGATGCGGCGGTTGAAGGCGGCGAGAACGGCGCCTTTCGAGGGAAAACCATCACGGAAATCGGCGAGCGAGACGCCGGCGCGCTCGGCGATCATGCTGATGGTGATCTCGCCGAAATCCTGTTCGGCGGCGAGGTCCATCAGCGCATCGACGATCCTGTCGCGATCGCTTGCGGGCGCGGCTTTGGGAGCGGCAACTTTTTTCGCGGCGCGGGCCATGGCTTTTGTCCTCGGGCTGGCGGCTGGTTCCCCCGATATCTAGTCCGCTGTCCCGCCTGCACCAAGGCCCGTCAGGCCGGCCGCTACGACATGACGCGGTCCGGCAGCCAGGTCGCGATCTGCGGAAAGAAGCAGAGCAGGAGGATCGCCGCCATCATCAGCAGGACGAAGGGCACGGCGCCCCAGATGACGTCGCGCAGGGGAATGTCGGGCGCGATGTTGCGGATGACGAAGATGTTGAGCCCGACGGGCGGGTGGATCAGGCCCATTTCCATCACGATGGTCATGACGACGCCGAACCAGATGAGATCGAAGCCCGCAGCCTTGAGCGGCGGCAGGATGATCGGCGCGGTCATGAGGATGATCGAGACCGGCGGCAGGAAGAAACCGAGCACGACGACGAGGCCGAGAATGGCGGCGAGCAGCACCCATTTCGACGGCTGCATGGCGACGATGGATTCTGCCGCCGATTGCGAAATGTGCAGGTAGCTCATCACGTAGGAATAGAGGAGCGACATGCCGATGATCAGCATCAGCATGGTCGATTCCCGCATGGTCGAGACGAGGATCGGCTTGAGATCGCTGGGACGCCAGACGCCGTAGATCATGGCGATCAGCACGAGGGCGAGAATGGCGCCGAGGCCGGCCGTCTCCGACGGAGTCGCGAAGCCGCCGTAGAGCGCCACCATCACGCCGGTCAGCAGGATGACGAAGGGCAGGACGCGCGGCAGCGTGCCGAGCTTTTCCGCCATCGTATAGGCGTGGCGTTCGAGAATGGCTGATTGTTTGCCGTGGTTCTCGTAGGCCGTTTTCGCCGCCGCATATTCCTGGCGGAAGCGCACCATGGCGTAACCTGCAAACAGCGTGACCAGCAGAAGGCCCGGCCCGATGCCGGCGAGAAACAGCCGGCCGAGCGATTGTTCGGCGGCGACCGCGTAGAGGATCATGGTGATGGACGGCGGCAGCAGGATGCCGAGCGTGCCGCCGGCCGCGATCACGCCGGCCGCGAAGCCGCCCGAATAGCCGCGTCGCCGCATTTCGGGAATGCCGGCCGAACCGATGGCCGAACAGGTGGCAGGCGACGAGCCGGCCATCGCCGCGAAGATCGCGCAGGCGAAGACATTGGCGATGCCGAGGCCGCCGGGTACCCGGTGCATCCAGGCGTGCAGGGCGGAATAGAGATCCTGGCCCGCGCGCGACTTGCCTATCGCCGCGCCCTTCAGGATGAAGAGCGGAATCGACAGGAGCGTGATCGACGCCATTTCCTCGTAGACGTTCTGCGTAACCGTATCGAGCGCGGCGGCCGGCATGAAGAACAACATGAAGAGCAAGGCGACACCGCCGAGCGCGAAGGCGATCGGCATGCCTGAGAACATAACGACGAGCGTGGCCGCGCCGTAGAGCAGGCCGATGGCGAGCACGCTCATGGGCGCTTGCCCGCGAAGCCGATCGCGATCTGCAGGGCGATCTGGAGGGAAAGCAGCGTCATGCCGGCGGCCATCAGCGAATAGGGAATCCAGAGCGGCGGCGCCCAGGTCGACGAGGTCACCTGGCCGTCGACCCAGGCCTCGTGGAACAGGGTCCAGCTCTTCCAGGCGAAGAAGGCGCAGAAGGCGAAGGAGGCAATGTCGACCAGCGTCAGACGGATGCGGTTGGCGGCTGGCGACAACAGTTCCGCGAAGGCCTCGATGCCGACATGGCCGCGTCGCTCCTGCACGAAGGCGGCGGTGAGGAAGGTCGCGCCGACGAGCAGGAAGACGGCGGCCTCGTCCTGCCAGTAGGTCGGGGCGTGCAGGGCGTAGCGCACGATCACGCTGTAGGAGAGAACGAGGCTCGCGGCGACGGCGGCGAGCCCCGCGAGCGCCATCAGGAGCGTGTTGAGCGCCGCGAGCACACGCGCGGCGCGCGCCAGCAGGCCGTCGCCGGCCGGCAGATCGGCGTTCTCGCGATAGACCGGCGCTCCGGACATCAGGCTGCTCTCACCATCAGGCGTCTTGGGCGAGCTTGATCAGCTTGGCGCAGCCGGCGTTCTTGGCGGCGTAATCCTTCCACGCGGTTTCGCGCGCGATCGCTTTCCACTTCTCCAGCGTGGCGTCGTCTAGCGCGTAGGTTTGCGCGCCCGCCTTCTTGTAGACCTCGACCACGCGGTCGTCGTCGGCCATCGCGGCCTGGCGGCCAAAGGCCTCCATCTCGCCGCCGACCGCGAGCAGCAGGTCCTGATGCGCCTTCGGCATCTTGTCGAAGACGGCCTTGGACATCAGCAGCGGCTCGAACATGAACCAGTAGGACTTGCCGCCGCCGGCGGTCAGGTGCTTGGCCAGTTCCTCGAGGCGGAAGGAGATCAGACTGGTCGACGAGGTGAGGCCGGCGTCGCAGGCGCCGGTCTGCATGGCGGCGTAGAGTTCGTTCGAGGGCAGCGAGAGGACCGCGGCGCCGGCGGCCTTCAGCACCATGTCCATTTCGCGCGAGCCGCCGCGGATCTTCATGCCCTTGGCGTCATCGGGCGACACGAGCGGCTTGGCGCGGCTCGCAACGCCGCCGGCCTGCCAGACCCAGGTCAGGATGACCACGCCCTTGTCGGCGAGGTAGTTGGCGAGTTCCTTGCCGACCGGCTTGTTCTTCCAGCCGAGGCCCTGATCGTAGGAGCTCACCAGGCTCGGCATCAGGCCGATATTGGCTTCGGGCGCCTCGCCGCCAGCGTAGGGCAGGGGGAAGAGGGAGGCGTCGAGCGCGCCCTTGCGCATAGCGGAGAATTGCGCGTTGGTCTTCATCAGCGAGGAATTGGCGTAGACCTCGACGTTGATGTCGCCGTTCGAGCGCTTGCCGACTTCAGCCGCGAATTTCCGGCAGAGCCGGTCGCGGAAATCGCCCTGGTCGATCGTGCCGCCGGGAAACTGGTGCGAGATCTTGATGGTTGTCGCCGCGCGGGCGGCGCCGGCGGACAGAATCGCGGGCGCGGCAAGCGCGCCGGCCACAAAGTGACGGCGGTCGATCGTCATGTCTTGAATTCCTCCCTCTTGTTGCAGCGATTTAGATCAAGCCGCCGGGAGGTTGTCAAAGCGCCGCCATGCTAGCCGGACAGCGCCTTGGCGCGGGCGTCGGCTGCGGCGACCGCCTTTTCCATCAGCGGCTTCAGGCCGTCCTCGGCCATCAGCACGTCGAGCGCGGCCTCCGTCGTGCCGCCGGGCGAGGTGACATTGATGCGCAATTGCGCGGGCGCCGTTTCGGGCGAGCGATGCATGAGTTCGCCCGCGCCTTCGACCGTGGCGCGCGCCAGCCGGCCCGCGAGATCGGCCGGCAGACCGGCGGCGGCGCCCGCCTGCGCCAGACATTCCGCCAGCAGAAAGACATAGGCCGGGCCAGAGCCGGAGACAGCCGTGACGGCGTCGATCAGGCTCTCGTCGGGAACCCATTCGACCGAACCGACCGCTGACAAGAGCTTGTGCGCCAGCGCGCGCTGCCCCTCGTTCACGCCGGCGCTCGCCGCCGCGCCCGTCACGCCGCGCCCAATGGCGGCGGGCGTGTTCGGCATGGCGCGCACGATGCCGCCTGCGCGCGGCGCGCGAGCCGAAAGATCGGCGATGCTCTTGCCGGCGAGGATGGAGACAATCAGCGTGCCGGGGCCGGCCAGCGCGGCGAGGCGCGGGGCGGCTGCGTCGAGTGTCTGCGGCTTGATGGCGATGACAAGAATTTCCGGCTCTTCGAGCGAGCTTTCGGCGGGATTGAGTCTTATGTCCTTCTGAGCGCACAGCGCGGTCAGTTCGGGGGAGGGCATGGGCTCGATCACCGCGACATTGGCGCCGGCGAGGCCGAGACTCGCCCAGCCCTGCAGCATGGCCAAACCCATTTTTCCGGCGCCGATCAGAACGATGGAGACCGTTTCAGTGTTCATGCGTTGCGTTCCCATGGTCCGCGGTCCGCTCGACATAGGCGAGCGCTTCGTCCTTCACCGCCTTCATGGCGAGCGAGGAGCGGACGTTGCGCACGTTGCGTGTCGCCGTCAATTCCGCGATGAATTTCTGAAAGGCGTCGAGATCGGACGCCACGCATTTGAGGATGAAGTCGGTTTCTCCGGAAACCGTCCAGCATTCGCGCACGGGCTTCCACTGCGCGACGCGCGCGCCGAAGGCGGCCAGTTCCGCCTCGGTCTGCTGGTCGAGCTGGACAAAAACGAAGAAGACGACCGACAGGCCGAGCGCGCGCGTGTCGATGAGCGCACGATAGCCGGCGATCACGCCGGCCTCTTCCAGCGCGCGCACACGGCGCAGGCAGGGCGGGGCGGAGATGCCGACGCGACGCGCCAGCTCTACATTGGTCATGCGGCCGTCCGCCTGCAGCGCCGCCAGAATGGCGAGGTCGATCGCGTCCAGGCGCCCAACCAAGTCTTGTCCCCCAATTCGAAAGGAGCAAAGGTCTAGACGTGAACGCCGCCTCCGACAATGTGCAGATTGCGCGAAAAATGCTCGCCGGCGCCTCGTGCTGGGTTCTGACCGACGGCAAGGCCGGCGATGTCGCGCCTTGCCTCGGGCTCGCGCAGGCGCTGGGGCTCGTCGTCGAGACGCGCGTCGTGCGGCCGCGTGGACTGTTTGCGCTGCTGGCGCCGCGCGGGCCGATTGATCCCGCCGAGAGGCCTAACGAGCCGGGCAGCCCGATCGCGCCGCCCTATCCGCAGGCGCTGATCGCGTCCGGCCGGCGCGCCGTGCCTTACCTGCGCCATGTGCGGCGCGCGTCGGGCGGCAAGACCTTCACGATCTTTCTGAAGGATCCGCGCGTCGATCCGCGCGTCGCGGATGTCGTGTGGGTCGCCGAGCATGACCGCATGCGCGGCGAGAATGTGATCGCGACGCTCGCCGCCCCGCATCTCGTGACCCACGTAGCCCTGAGCGCCGCGCGCGAAAATCCCGACCCGCGGATTGCGGCCTTGCCCGAACCCCGCATGGCGCTGCTGATCGGCGGCGCCAGCCGGCACTACGATTTTCTCGAAAAGGACGCGATCTCGCTGATCGGCGTCGTCGAGAGCATGATCCTGACCGGCGGGAGCGCGATGATCACGCCGTCGCGGCGCACGCCTCGTGAATTGCTCGCGAGGTTGCGCGGCGTTTGCGCCGATGCGCCCAAGCACACGTTCCTGTGGGACGGGACGGGCGACAATCCTTACATCCAGATGCTGGCCCACGCCTCGACCATCGTGGTGACCGCCGACAGCACGAACATGGTGGGCGAGGCGATCGCGACCGACGCGCCGGTCATGATCTACGAGCCGACCGGCGGCAATGCGCGGCTGGCGCGCTTCATCCGCGCGGTCGTCGCCTCTGGACGCGCGCGCCGGTGGCATGGACGGCTGGAAAGCTGGCCGTGCCTGGCGCATGACGACACGCCTACGATCGCCGACGAAATCGCACGCCGCTACGCGCTGTTCCGGGCTGAGCGCTGATCGCGAGCTCGTGATTTGTCCGTGAGGCCGCGGGCCACTAGGTCTAGCCCTGAGGAATTCGCACCGAGGCGCGCCATGCTGATCAAGATCGCCAAGTCCTGGGAGATCCCGGAAATCGAGGCCACGCCGGAGCATCTGTTCCTGAACCGCCGCGCGCTGCTCGCCGGCGCAGGCGCAATCGGCGGCGCGCTGGCGTTGCCGTCTCTGGCAGCCGCCGAAGACCCGTCCGCCGGTCTCTATCCGGCAAAGCGCAACGAGGCCTACAAGCTCGACCGCGCCGTGACGCCGGAGAAGGTCAACGCGAACTACAATAATTTCTACGAGTTCGGCATGTCGAAGAACATCGTCGACGGGGCCGCCGCGCTGAAGACGCGGCCGTGGAGCGTGAAGATCGACGGACTCTGCAACGCGCCACAGGAAATCGCGATCGACGATCTGATCAAGCGCATGCAGATCGAGGAAAGGCTCTATCGCCATCGCTGCGTGGAAGCCTGGTCCATGTCGATTCCCTGGACCGGCTTTCCGTTGTCGAAGATCGTCGCGCTCGCCGATCCGAAGCCGGAAGCCAAATATCTGCGCTTCGAGACGTTCAAGGATCCCAAGGTCGCGCCGGGGCAGCGGCAGGTCTGGTATCCCTGGCCCTATGCGGAAGGCGTGACGGTCGAGGAAGCGAAGAACGATCTCGCCTTCATGGTGACGGGCGCCTATGGCAAGCCATTGCTCAACCAGTTCGGCGCGCCGATCCGCCTCGCGCTGCCGTGGAAATATGGTTTCAAGTCGATCAAGTCGATCGTGCGGATATCCTTCGTCGCGGAGCAACCGAAGAGCTATTGGGAGCAATTGCAGAGCAGCGAATACGGGTTCTGGGCGAACGTGAATCCGAAAGTGCCGCATCCGCGCTGGTCGCAGGCGACGGAGGAGGTGATCGGCACGGGCAATCGCGTGCCGACGCAGCTCTACAACGGTTATGCCGAGCAGGTCGCGGGTCTGTACAAGGACATGCCGCAGGACCGGGCGTTGTTTTTCTAGGGCGGTTCACGGCCCGTCATCGCGAGGAGCGAAGCGACGTGGCGATCCATCTCCGGATATTGATCAAGCGCCGGGGATGGGTTGCTTTGCTTCGCTCGCGAAGACGGCTGCGTCTCACCCCGCCTTCAGCGTTCGCGAAATGATGTCGCGCCATATTTCCGAAACGCCCGCGCGGCGCGATAGCCGCGCCACGCCCTGCGATTGCCCGCGGACGCAATCCTAACGTTTGACGTGGGAGAACAGTATCACGCTTCCCTTGGAATGGTGCTGGTCGTAATGGAATCCGCGCGCGGAGAATGCGTCGAAAAGCTGCTTCATGCCGGCGCGGCCCAATACGCGCTGATGCACTTCCAGATAGACCTTGCGGACGCCGGTGAGATTCGCCTGCATGAACAATTCGAGTTCGCCGCCTTCTATGTCGCAGACAATCAATGTCGGTCTAAATTGTTCGATCTCTGCGTTGAAGCTGCGCACCTGGACCGGCTCGACCCGGGTGTAAGCCCAAGGCTCCGGAGTCAGGGACGACGCCCAGAAGTCGCGTCTGATATAGAAATTGCGCGTCGGTCCGCCGCTGAGATCATTGGCCAATACAGCATTGACGACTTCCGCGCGCGAAACATTGTTGGCCTCGTGAACGCGACGGATATACGGCACAAGATCGGGATTGGCCTCGAATACGCGCAACGCCTCGACATGAGGATTGCGTGCAATCAGCGTCGAGATGAACCCGATCCCTGCGCCGAGCTCGATCACGCGCTCGCCCTTCTGAATGATTCGTTTGATTTCGCTAGCTTCTACGTGTTCGTA
Organism: Rhodoblastus sp.; assembly: GCA_020442275.1. Taxonomy (GTDB): domain Bacteria; phylum Pseudomonadota; class Alphaproteobacteria; order Rhizobiales; family Beijerinckiaceae; genus JAJXWB01. The sequence continues at coordinate 15,620 of JAGRKN010000012.1, forward strand.
TCTGCCGCTCTTTATCGAATCCATCAGAAGCGGCGACAGTATGGCCGGGTCCAGAAACAACTCCACGCCGAGGTGATTGATCGTTGCGACCGTGCTATTCGGCTTCGCAGAGCGGACTTTCCCGTGCTCGGACGACACGCCTCCCTCGACGAGCTGGCCTTTCGTTTGAGGATTTGAATTGTCGCGAGTCATATTACCTGCTGTCCTGACTAAACGAGCTTGGATGCTCGCGCTCGCCGCTGCCCGGTCGGCGCAGCATAGTTGAATATTTTATGCTCTGATGCCGGGCCTGTCATGCAGGTTTTTGACAAAACGTTCGTGACACGCGCCAGTCGTCCATAGGTCTCGTCATCGCCGCCGCATGTCGAAACCCGGTGGCAGGGATTGGTTTGGGGTCGTTTTCTCTGCGCCCACGGATGAAAATCCCGGAAACCGAGCAAATTCTTGGTGTGGTCGAGGAGGCGAATGCGCGGAGATTTCCCTTCGGCGACATCCAGAGGCGCCGCCTCTTTCAGACCGCCTTCAACGTTCTTGAGATGATGTTGCGCTGGATTTCGGACGTGCCTTCGCCCATCAGGTAGACTAGAGCGTCGCGGTGGATGCGGCCGACGGGGTATTCACGCATCAGACCGGCGCCGCCGAGCACACGGATCGCACTCTCGCTGACGCGGACAGCCGTCTCGGAACAGTGCAGCTTGATCTTCGAGGCCAGCGCCATGTCGCATGTGCCCTGATCGACGCGCCAGGCGCCATGGTAGACCATCCATCTCATGGTCTCGACATCGGTCGCCATGTCGGCGAGGCGGTGGGCGACGGCCTGGTGCTCGATGATCGGCTTGCCGCGCACAAGGCGCGTCTTCGCATAATCGAGCGCGACTTCGTAGGCGTTGCGCGCCATGCCGAGACAATTGGCGGAGACGCCGACGCGATTTTCGGCGAGCGCCTCCATCACGAGATGGTACGAACCTTCCTTCCCGCCGAGCAGCGCCTCGTCCGGCACGAAAGCGTCGGCGATGTGTACGAGCCCCGTCTCGGACGCGCGAATGCCTTCCTTGTCGAGCTTCGAAATCTCGATGCCAGGATTCGGCATGTCGACGATGAACAGGCTGATCGCGTCTGTCGTCAGTTCCAGTTTGGTGCGCGCGGCGAGCAGCAGAAAATTCGCGAAGGGCGCATTGGTGATGTAGAGCTTTGCGCCGTTCAGCTTCCAGCCGCCCGCAACCTTCTCGGCCTTCGTCTTCAACGCGCGCGTGTCGGAGCCGCCGTCGGGTTCCGACAGGGCGAAGGCGGCGATCGCTTCGCCGCGCAATGCGGCGGCAAACCAGCGCTGCCTCTGATAATCCGTGCCGCCACGCCAGATCGGCCAGATGCCGATGTGGGTGGCGGCCGACCAGGCGGCCGAGATCGACTGGCAGACGCGGCTCATCTCCTCGCGCACGATGCAGTCGGTCACCTTGTCCATGCCGGCGCCGCCGTCCTCCTCAGGATAGCGGATGCCCATCAGGCCGACGTCGGCGAATTTCGGGAAGAGATCGACCGGGAAAGTTTCGCTCTCCTCGATCTCGCGCACGCGTGGCGCGATGTGTTTCTGCGCGAAGCGGATGACCGTCTCGCGCACCTGTTCCTGCGCAGGCGTGAAGGCGAAATCCATGAGCGTTCGTCCCTGATTTTTTGTCGGACGATCTTGCCCGGCATGCCGGTGAAGTTCTTTGAGCTATGTCAGGGCGCGATCGCCATGTCCACTTCCGCGCCGCGGCCGATGGCGCGCAGGCTCTGACCGTAGGTAGGGAAATTGACCAGCTGCCGGCCGTAGAGGCGCCGCATGCCCTCGAAAAGATCGCCGTCGCGGCCGAGCGCGGCGTCCGCCATGCGCACCATCAGCGAATTCGGCCAGGAACGCTTGCGGACCTGCAGGACGCGTTCGAACACCTCGTCGCCGGCGAGGCCGGGATCGTCCTGCGCGATCAGCATGGCCATGGCCGCCGTCGAGCGGGACATGCCCATGTGACAGTGCACGAGCAAGTGCTTGTCTCCGGGATGCGCCGCGACCCCCCGGCCGTAGTCGAGTATGGCGGCGACATCACGCTCGGTCGGAAGCACGACATTCGGGCCGGGGTCGATCTGGTCGCTGAAGCGAAGGACATGGCGGCGATGCGCAGGCCAGATTGAAAATGCGGCGGGTTCGGGCGTCGTGGGATCGAGAATGCTCAGCACATCCGTCACGCCGCGCATGTCGTGCTCCGGCAGTTCGGCAATGCCGCAGACGGTGAGCAGGGAGAGGCGATGGTCTGCCATGAAGAGCTCCATGCGAGGGCGGAGCCCCGATTATACGGCATGCCAGCCGCCCGCAAACCGGTCGCGCTTGTTCGACCTGCCGCGAGCAGCCAAAATGGCGCGAATTGATGCGCGGCTTTCGGCCCGCGCCGCCGAAAGCGACAGGACGCCTCATGGACCATCCGCCCGATACGTTGCGCTATCCCTTCGCCGCGCCGCCCGAGCCCGGAACGATGACGGCGGTCGCGCCCGGCATATTCTGGACGCGCATCGCGCTGCCGTTCCAACTCAACCACGTGAACATCTTCATTCTGGACGACGGCGACGGCTGGGCGATCATCGACACAGGCATCGACAACAAGGCGACCCGCGCGGCTTGGGAAGCGCTGGCGGCCGGCCCGCTCGCGGGACGGCGGATCACGCGGCTGATCGTCACGCATTTCCATCCCGACCATATCGGGCTCGCGGGCTGGCTGTGCGAACGGTTCGACATGCCGCTCCTGACCACGCAGACGTCCTATCTCGGCTGTCTCAACATTTCGCTGAGTCCCGGCGCGATGGACGCGAAGCCCTATCGCGATTTCTACCTGCGTCACGGTCTGGACGAGAGCATCGCCAACCTCGTGGTCACGAACGGCCATGGCTATCTGCGCATGGTCTCGCCGCTCCCGCCGACGTTCCAGCGGATCGTGGCGGGCGACACGCTCAAGATCGGCGGACGCACGTTCGAGATCATCACCGGCGACGGCCATGCGCCGGAACAGGCGATGCTGTGGTGCGCGGAGGAGAAGATCTTTCTGGCCGCCGACCAGGTGCTGGCGAAGATTTCGCCCAACGTCAGCGTCTGGGCGGTCGATCCGGATGGCGATCCGCTCGGCCTGTACCTGCGCTCGCTGCGTTCGTTGCATGCGCTGCCGGAAGATGCGCTCGTGCTGCCTGGCCATCAGCTGCCGTTCTATGGTCTGCACAAGCGCGCCGACGAACTCGCCGCGCATCATGAGTCACGCTGTCAGTTGATTGCGCAAGCCGCGCACGAGCGGCTGCACTGTTCGGCCGATTTCGTGCCCGTACTGTTCCAGCGCGCGCTCGATCCGCACCAGATGAGCTTCGCCTTCTCCGAAGCGCTGGCGCATGTGAACTACATGCTGGGGCAGGGGCGGCTCGTGTGGGACGAGCCGAACGGGTTCGTGCGGCGCGTGAAGGCGGTGTAGGCAAAGGCCGTCACCCCTGCGCCTTCATGCTTCGACGCGCCTTTCAGGCCCCCTCACGGCAGGGTTGGTAGTTGTCGGCGCCGTCATCGCGATGAGCGAAGCGACGTGGCGATCCATCCCGCAATCTGGATGATGCGCCCGGGGATGGATTGTCGCGTCGCCCTGCGGGCTCCTCGCAATGACGAATTCAAGAGGGCGTGAAAATGTTCCGCGCGCCGTCGCGCGAAATGACGCCCGAGCGCCCGAGGCCTTCCTTCTCCTGCAAATCCATCAGCGTCGCGGCATCGCCGGGCGTATTGGCGATGAAGCGCTTGCCGCTCGCTTTCTCGCGGCCGATGACGATGCCGAGCTCCGGGCCGCCCTTGCCGTGCATGATCGTGTAGGTCTCGATCACGCCTTCGCCTGATGGAGTTTCGGTGAAGGGCGCCTTCGGCAGCGCGTCGAGTTCGGCCTGCAGGACCTTTGGACTTTCACGCTTCCAGTCGCCGCGTGTCGGCGTCGTCGAATAGACGCCCCAGGAATGTTTGGTGATGTAATTGCCGTTGGCCGTCACCAAGCCGAATTCGCCCGGTTTCTGGCGCAGCTTCCAAACCATTTCAGCGATCGAGAACAGCACATAACTGTTGCCGGGGCCGCCGAAATACGGGAGGCCGCCGGTGATGGTGAGGCCGCGCAGATCGTCTTCGGCGAGGCCGAGCTCGTTGCAGGCGATTTCGATCGCGCTCGGGAAGCACGAATAGAGATCGAACAGCGCGATATCGTCGAGCGACTTGCTGGCCATGGCGAGCGCCTTCTTCGCGCCGCGCTTCATCGCCGGCGAGCGCGCGATGTCGTCGCGCTCGGTGAGATACCAGTGGTCGTGCCCGTCGGCGCAGCCGTGCAGATAGATCCATTTGCTCTCCGGTACGCCGGCGCGGCGCGCCTCGCCGACCGAGGTGACGATCAGCGCGCCGGCCTGATCGATGAAGGCGTTGGCGTTCATCAGGCGCGGATAGGGAAAGCCGATCCAGCGATTGCTATCGTTCACCGTGGCGATGCGCTCGGCGCTGTAGCCTTCGCGCCGCGTGGCGAGCGGATTTGCCGCCGCCACCGCCGCGAAGCGCGCGAACAATTCGCCCATTTCGCGCATGTGGGTGGGGATGTCGGCGCCCTTGGCGGCGCGCACCGCATTTTCGATCAGCGGATACATGGCGATCGCCGCGCGAAGACCGTGCGCGTCCTCGTGATCGCTCCAGCCGCGCCTGGATTTTCCGACGAGTTCGGGCGAGCCGCCGGGGTCCTCGTTCCACACGCCCTGAATGCCGGCGCGTTCCGCGCCATGTTGCGTGCGTAGCGCCTCGCCGCCGCAGATCAGCGCCGCGCGCATCCGCCCGCCGGCGATCTCCTCCGAGAACCAGTTGACCAGATATTGCGGCATGTTGCCGCCATTCCAGGTGTAGATTTCGCGCTGGGGCGCGATGCCGAGACGTTTGGCGACCGAGCGCGGCGGATTGCTCGATGCGCCGAGCTTCGTCGCGAAGCGGTGCGAGGTGTCGGCGAAGAAGCGCAGCAGCGCGATCGTGTCGATGGCGTCGGCCATGGCCGGCGCGCCGCAATCGGCGAGCGCCTTGCGGCCGGCGTCCGCCACGAGGTCGAAGGGCGAGCGCGCCTGTTCGACCGGCGTCGTCATATCCGTCGTCGCGCCCGCGCCGATCAGGATCGGCGTTCTGTCGTCTGCGCCCGTCATGCGTTCCCCTTGCCTTGTCGTTTGTGCAGGAACGCTATCCGAGCCGCGCATGGCCGCAAAGCTCGCGGTCTGCGCGGGGCGCATGCACAGAGCGCGCGGCGAAAAGTGGACCCCGGTTTTCGCCAAGAAGCGCGCTCTTATGCAAAAAAAAGCGATCAGCTTTTCCGGGTCTGAGCGTTTCCGCTCTGACCCGGGCTGATCTAAGATCGCATGAACGGCGAAAGGCCGATGCGGAGGAAAGAATGGCGACGAAGATCGAATCGGATGTCAGCGGCTCGATGTGGAAGCTGATCGCGAGCCCCGGCGACATGGTCGAGGCCGACGCCGAAATCGCCATCATCGAATCCATGAAGATGGAAATTCCCGTCACGGCGCCGCGCGCCGGCAAGCTCGCGCGCTTCCTCGTGGCCGAGGGCGAGGCGGTGGCCGAGGGTCAGGTGGTCGCCGAGATCGAATAAGGCCCCAAAAAGCGAAGAGCCGGCCCGCAGTTGTCCTGCGCCCGCCGGCTCGGTCGCCCCTGCCTCCGTCAAACCGGAGGCGGCCGCTGCGACAGGCGGGAGAATGGCGCCTGCGGCTTGCCGCAGCCTTGCCGGCAAGACGAAAAGTTTAACGGTCTTTAGGATTTTGGCGGCGGTGGTGGGCCGGGCAGGACTCGAACCTGCAACCAGACCGTTATGAGCGGCCGGCTCTAACCATTGAGCTACCGGCCCGGCGCTCTGTCGGCGGGATTGGGATTAGCCCGCGCGGTCTGCTCGCGCAATATGCTTCAGCGATCCGTGACGAAGCCGAGCGCCAGGATGATCGGCGTCACGAACATGACGGCGAGATAGGCGATGTTGCGGAAATTGGCGAGTTTCATCGGGGGCCCGGCGGCTGTGTGCAGGCAAGCTAGCAGCCAAAGGTGAAGGGCGGGTTGAGCGGATCGCGGACATGGAAGGCCGGCCGGGGCTCGCCCGGCCGGCTTTCGCTCAATTATCCAAAAAGCTCCTGAGCTTCCGGCTGCGGCTCGGGTGCTTCAGCTTGCGCAGCGCCTT
>JAGRKN010000383.1:0-5507 GCA_020442275.1 Rhodoblastus sp.
TCGATCGAGCAGGACGCCGACGTCGTGATGTTCGTCTATCGCGAGGAATATTACCTCAAGAACAAGGAACCTCGCGAAGGCACGCCGGAACACGCGACCTGGATGAGCGAGATGGAGCGCGCGCACGGACGGGCCGAATGCATCATCGGCAAGCAGCGCCATGGCCCCACCGGCACGGTCGCGCTCGCGTTCGAAGACGAGGTCACACGCTTCTCGAATCTGGTCGAGAGCGACCATATGCCCGTGCCGATGTAACCTTACGGCGGGCTTCCGGGTGGCCGCGAGGGGCCATTCCGCGCTAGAAGCCGTTCGATGACCGCAGCCGCCACCCTGACCATCGATCTTCGCGCCCTGCGCGAAAACTGGCGCAAGCTGGCCGACATGGTCGCGCCGGCCGCATGCGCGGCGGTCGTGAAGGCCGACGGCTACGGCTGTGGGCTCGAGCGCGTCGTCGGCGCGTTATTGGCCGAGGGTTGCCGGACCTTTTTCGTCGCCCGCCTCTCCGAGGGGTTTCGCGCCCGCACCATGACGCCGGAGGCGGCGATCTATGTGCTGGACGGACTTCTGCCGGGCGTCGGCCCGGAAATGCGGCAGGCCGGCCTGCGCCCGGCGCTCGGCTCGCTGCCCGAGATCGCCGAATGGGCGGCCGGCGGCGGCGGGCCGGCGGCGCTGCATTTCGACACGGGCATGAACCGGCTCGGCCTGTCGCTCGACGAGGCCGAGCCGGCGCTCGCCGCGCTCGGGCGGACGCCCGACCTGATCATGAGCCATTTCGCCTCGTCCGAGGACCTCGCTTCGCTGGACAACGCCGCCCAGATCGAACGCTTCGCGCGACTTCGCGAATTGATTCCGAATGTTCCTGCATCTCTCTGCAATTCCTCCGGAATTTTCCTTCCGGATCATCCGTGGCATGATCTGGAGCGGCCGGGCTACGCGCTCTACGGAGGCAATCCCACGCCCGGCCGGCCGAACCCGATGCGCGCCGTCGTGACCCTCGAGGCGCCGATCCTGCAAACCCGTCGCGTCGAGGCCGGCGCCCATGTCGGCTACAACGGACAGTGGACGGCGAAGCGGCCGACGCAGCTGGCGGTCATCCCGATCGGTTATGCCGACGGCATTCCGCGCAGCGCCATGGGCGTGGAAGGCAGGCCTGGTCCCGACGTCGCCATATCGGGCGTGCGCTGCCCGATCGTCGGGCGCGTCTCGATGGACCTGATCTGCATCGACGCCACCGACGCCCCGCCCGAGGCGGTTTTTCGCGGCGCGCCTGTCGAAATCTTGGGCGCCGCCATCAGTATCGACGAATTCGGCGAGCGCGCCGGCACGATCGGTTACGAGATCCTGACCAGCCTCGGGCGCCGCTATCAGCGCATCTATCGGGACTGAGCCTTGGCCTTGGCCAGACTATTGTCATGAATCGGTGAACATGGTCCGGTCCATGCAAGAGCGCGGCATCGGAACTCTGACGCGCTAGGACGGGGACGCATGAGCGCGCTTTTCATCGGACACACCTATATCGACGTGACCATGGCGACCGACTATATGCCGGTCGGCGACGACAAGTCGGTCGCCCGCGACTATGCGGTTTCCTTCGGCGGCAACGCGGTCTCCGCCGCCTTCGCCTGCGCGAGGCTGACCGGCAAGGCAGACCTGATCGCCCCGGTCGCCGACGACTGGCTCGGCCACATGTTCACGCATATGGCGGCGACCTATCGCGTGCGTCTGCATCCCCGAAAGGTGAAGCGCTCCTCGCTGTCCTTCATCCTGCCGAAGGACGGCAAGCGCGCCATTCTTCGCGCGCGCGACGACACCTATCTCGAGGACTTTCCGAGGCTGGACGTCTCCAACCTCAAGGCGCTGCATCTCGACGGGCACATGGCCGACGCCGCCATCCACTACGCGAAGCTCGCGCGTGCAAAAGGCGTCCTGACGTCGCTGGACGGCGGCGGCCTGCGCGCCAATACCGAGGAATTGCTCGGCTATATCGACGTCGCGGTGGTCGCTGAGCGCCTGTGCGAACAGATGAACCTCAGCGAAGAAGGCATGCTCGACTATCTGAAGTCGCGCGGCTGCAAGATCGGCGGCGTCACGTCAGGCGAAAAGGGCATGCTCTGGTACGACGAGACGGGCGCGGTCCAGCGCCTGAAGTCCCTGCCCGTGCCGCCCGAGAAGGTGATCGACACGTCCGGCGCCGGCGACATTTTCCACGGCGCCTATGTCGCGTCCTACGTCGAGCGGCCTAACGCGCCCTGGGTGGATCATTTCCGCTTCGCGCGAGCGGCGTCCGCCCACAAGATCCAGCATCTCGGCAACGAAGCGGGATTGCCGACGCAGGCGGACATCGAAAAGGCGCAAGCGGACTATCCGGTGGCGGGCTGACGCAATCTTGGGGGCCGGGCCTTGTCGCCAATTCGCTTGATCACGGGGGCCGCTCTGGCCGGCCTCCTCTGCTGCACGCCCGCGCGCGCCGAGGATTTTTCGTTCGACGACGTCACGATCGCGGCGCCGCTGGGGACTTACAGCGCCAAGCGCATCGAAATTTCGGGGTCGCCGCTTACTCGCGACGCCGTGCAAAAACTTCTGTCGCCCGCGACGCCGGGTTCGGGCGCCGAGAAATTCGCGCAGATCGACGCCGCGCGCATTTTCATCCCCGAACTGACCTCGCGCTCGCAGGCGCAGGACTACGAGCAGACGACCGTCTATCGCGATGTCGCTTTCACCAAGGTGGCCAAGGGCGTGGCGGAAACGATCGATGTCGCGGGCGCCGAGATCACGGCTCGGCGCGCGGGCGTCGCCAATCGCGGTCGACTCGGCGCGATCCATGCCGAGGGCGTCGACTTCCCGGCGTTGTTGCGCATCGCGATCGCGTCGCGCATGGATTCGGCCGAGGCCAAGAAGGTCACGACGCGCAGGATGACGATCGCCCACACGGAGATCGAAATCGACGGTGGCGGCAAGCTCACCGTCGGCGCGATCGAGGGCGCGGATTTCGGTGGCCGGCCGCTGGCTGCGCCACTCGCGAGCCTCGCCGAAGCCGCGCCCCGCCCCGGCGGCGGCGAACCGAGCCCGGCGGCGCGGCGCGCGCTTGCCGCCATGGCGGTCGATATCCTGACCAGCCTCGACGTCGGCGCGCTGGACATGCGCGACGTCACGATGACCATGCCGGGCGCCGACGCGGCCACGCCCGAGGCTGTTCGCTTCAAACATATCGCCCTGTCGCGGCTGATCGACGGGCGGATCGGCCGCTTCGCGCTGGAAGGCGTCGATGCGGGCAAGGAGGATTCGAAACTGGCGATCGAACGGATCGAGATCGCGGGGCTGGACATGGCCCCGGCTCTCGCCGCCGCCGCGGCCGCCGAGCCGAAGCCCGCCGCCCCGCATTTCGAGCGGCTGGAGGTCGCCGGCCTCGGCATGACGCTTCCCGAAGGCCCGATCTCGCTCGGTCGGCTCGTGATCGAGGCGCGCGACTGGCTCGAGATCGCGCCGACGAAACTATCGGCGCGGATCGAACGGGCCGTCGTCTCGCTCGCCGGCGCGGGCGCCACGCGCGACGCCTTCCTGGCCGCGCTCGGCTACGACAAGGTCGATTTCTCTGGCGCGCTGGAAGCGAAATACGACGCGCAGAAGGGCGAATTGTCGGTCGACAGGATCGAGGCCGAGGGCGCCGGCGTGGGCGCGGCGCGGGCTTCTCTCATGCTGTCGCGCGTGCCCAAAGCAATCTTTTCCGGGGATCTGCAGGCGGCGCAACTCGCGCTGGCCGCCATCACCTTTTGGCGCGCGGACATCGGCGTAGCGGATCGCGGGTTTCTCCAGCGATACGTGGCGGCCCGCGCGAAAGAGGACGGCAAGGCCGAGGCGCAGATTCGCGGCGAGATCGCCATGATGGGCATGGCCATGACGCGCGCGCTGTTCTCGGCGCAGGCCGGCGTAAATCCGGCGGTCGAGGCCGTGGCCAACGCGGTGTCCGCCTTCGCCAAGGGCGCGCCCAACCTGGAAATCCACGCCTACGCGCCCGACGGACTTGGTCTGATCGACCTGTCCATCGCCGCGCAGATGGGTTCGCTCGCCGACCGCCTGAAGATTGACGCAAAGGCGCATTAAGCCTGAACGTGACCGACCGACGACGCCATGTGGCCTCACGGCTGTTGCTGCGCTAGCCTGTAGCAAGACCATTCACCTCAAGGCGCATGTCCGCCGCGCCGCTGACCCGGAGCACACACCATGAAGAAGACGATTGGAGCCGCCGCCCTTCTCGCCCTTTCCAGCGTCGCCCCGGCGTCCGCGCAGGACGGCGGTCTGCTCGGCGGCCTGCTCGGCGCCGGCGCCGGCGCGGCCATCGGCGGCGCTGTCGGCGGCAGCGCGGGCGCGGCCATCGCGGGCGGCATCATCGGCGGGGCGACGGGGGCGATCATCGGCCAGCAGGCCGAGCGCCATGGCCGCTACTATTATTACGATTCAGGCTGCTACGTCCGCGTCGGGCGCGGGCAATACCGCATGGTTTCCGCCCGCTACTGCTATTGAGCGTGACGAACGGCACGGCGCCGTTCGAGCCTATGCCGCATGGAGCCAGCCGGAGGTTCGGTTCCATGCGCGTGTTCTTCAGTTTCATTTTGATGGCCGCTGCCTGCGTGAACGCGCAGGGGGAGACATTTGCGCCCTCGCCCCTCGGCGCGACCTTCGTCGTGACGGGTTCGCAAAAGGCGCCCTGGGCGCAAGATGCGTTCGGCGATGAGAATTCGGAATCGCGGGCCTTGCGGGGCAAGAAGATCGTCTTCGGCCAGAAGGCGATTTCCGGCCCGCAGCCGATGGCCTGCAAGAAGCCGAACTACGAACGCGTCGCGGTCGAGCCCGACGGCCTGTTCCAGGGCGGGCTCAAGGCGCCGGCCAGGGACGCCGCCGCGCTCGGTTTCGCGCCCGGCAAGGTTCCGTCCCTGTTGACGGGCTGCGAAGTCGATTATCACTTCCTCGACGCCGACCACGCGCTGTTCGCGCTGGACAATCGCATCTACAAGCTCGAGCGCGTGAAGCGCTGATCCAGATCGCGAGCCTTCAGGCTTGCACCCCTGGATAGGCGAGCCTGAAAGCCCGCGGTCCTCACGCCTTCTCGGGCGGGTTCAGCCTGATGTGCAACTCGCGCAGCTGCCTGTTGCTCGCCTCCGACGGCGCGCCCATCAGCAAATCCTCGGCGCGCTGGTTCATCGGGAAGAGCGCGACCTCGCGAAGATTCTGTTCGCCCGCCAGCAGCATGATGATGCGGTCCACGCCCGCCGCCATGCCGCCGTGCGGCGGCGCGCCGTAGTGGAAGGCGCGGAACATGCCGCCGAAGCGCTCTTCCACGGTCTCGCGGCCGTAGCCGGCGATCTCGAACGCCTTCACCATGGCTTCCGGCCTGTGGTTGCGGATGCCGCCGGAGGCCAGTTCGTAGCCGTTGCAGGCGACATCATACTGGAAGGCCTTGATGGTGAGCGGGTCCTGACCGTTGAGCGCATCGAGCCCGCCCTGCGGCA
>JAGRKN010000383.1:5558-6376 GCA_020442275.1 Rhodoblastus sp.
AGTCGACGATCCACGCGAATTCGAATTTTTGCTCGTCGATCAGCTTGAGCTCCTGGCCCAGCTTGGTGCGCGCCGAGCCCGCGAACTTCACGAAGATCGAAGGATCGCCCGCGACGAAGAAGGCCGCGTCGCCCGCAGTCAGGCCAAGTTGCGTGCGGATGGCTTCCGCGCGCTCCGGGCCGATGTTGTTGGCGAGCGGGCCGCGGGCGCCGACGCCTGTCGCGCCCGGCTGTTCCTTCTGCACCGTCTCGTCCTTGGCGCGATCGAAGAAGAGGATGTAGCCGAGGCCCGGCTGGCCCTCGCTCTGCGCCCAGGAGTTCATGCGATCGGCGAAGGTGCGCTGGCCGCCGCCCGGCGCCGGGATCGCCCAGACCTGGTTCTTCGGCTGTTCCAGCAGGCGCGCAAAAACCTTGAAGTTCGAGCCCCTAAAATGCTCGGACACGTCCTGCATGATCAGGGGATTGCGCAGGTCCGGCTTGTCGGAGCCGTATTTCGCCATGGATTCGGCGTAGGGAATGCGCCTCCACGGGCTCGGCGTCACCTTGTCGTCACCGGCGAATTCCGCGAACACGCCGCGCATGACCGGCTCCATGGCCGCGAACACGTCTTCCTGCTCGACGAAGCTCATCTCAATGTCGAGCTGGTAGAATTCACCCGGAAGACGATCCGCGCGCGGGTCCTCGTCGCGGAAACACGGCGCGATCTGAAAATAGCGGTCGAAGCCCGCCATCATCAGAAGCTGCTTATACTGCTGCGGCGCCTGCGGCAGGGCGTAGAACTTTCCGGGATGGATGCGCGAGGGCACCAGGAAGTCGCGC
>JAGRKN010000384.1:0-1321 GCA_020442275.1 Rhodoblastus sp.
ATGGTTGATCTTTAAGCGAAAACAAGCGCTTCGGAAAGGGTGTCGCCGCGCCCGACAATAGCCCCGCCTCCGCCGCGATTGCGCCTTGCTCGATTCCGACATTCCACCGAACAACGGGCGATGCGGAGGAAAGCGATGGCGCGGTACGAAGGGGGATGCTTGTGCGGAGCCGTGCGCTTCATCTGCGAGGCCGATCCGTTTTCGCAGGGCGCCTGCCACTGCCGGGACTGCCAGTACATGTCGGGCGGCGGCGCGGCGCATGGGCTCAGTGTGCCGACCGATCTCGTGCAGATGACGCAGGGCGCGCCCGCCGCCTATGCGAAGCTGTCCGACGCCGGCAATCGGGTCACGCGCTTCTTTTGCGAGACCTGCGGCACGCAACTCTTCTTGCGCAGCGCCGCGCATCCCGATCGCACGACCGTCAGCGCTGGCGCGCTGGACGACGCCACGCTCTACGCGCCACACGGCCATGTGTGGGTGCACAGCGCGCCACGCTGGCACCGGCTGGAGGCGGATCTGTCGCGGCTGTTGTGGGACGCGGCGTAGAGCATGATTCCACCCCCTCTCCCCGCATGCGGGGAGAGGGGGGGACGCCTAGTCCTCCAGGCCGCCCATGTGCTTCTGGGCGTAGAGCTGGACGCCGACCTGCTTGATGAGTTCGAGCTGCGTCTCGAGGAAGTCGATGTGTTCTTCCTCGTCGTGCGCCAGTTCCTCGAACAGGTTCATCGACACGCGGTCGTTGACCGACATGCAATATTGCGCGGCTTCGAGATAGAGCGCGCGCGCGCCGATCTCGGCCGCCAGATCGGCCTTCAGCACTTCCTCGATGTTTTCGCCGATCCGCAGGGGATCGAGGCTCTGCATGTTCGGGAAGCCTTCGAGGAAGAGGATGCGCGTGACGAACTTGTCGGCATGCTCCATTTCCTCGATCGATTCCGCGCGCCATTTCTTCGCGAGGTCCTTGTAGCCCCAGTTGTCGAGAATCCTGTAGTGCAGCCAGTACTGGTTGATCGCCGTCAGCTCGCTGCGCAGGCCCTTGTTCAGATATTCGATGACCTTGTCGTCGCCCTTCATGTGTTGCTCCTCGTCGAGATTGCGATGATCTATGCAGCTTCCACGCCAGCCGCGTCATCCGCGCAGGGGCAGGCGTCGGGTGTGCAGGCGCAATCCAGTTCGCGCTNNNNCGCGCTGTTCGCGCAACAGCGCGGCGATCGATGGCGCGCAGCGGCCGCAGTCCGGTTTGCAGTCCAGCAGCCCGTAGACGTCGAGCACGCGCAAAGGCCGGCTGCCGCTGGATGCGGCGCAGGCGCGGATGGCGCGG
>JAGRKN010000384.1:1399-1566 GCA_020442275.1 Rhodoblastus sp.
TTTAGTCCAGTTCCAGTCAAGCGCGCCCGAACACCCGCCTGAAAATCGTATCCACGTGCTTCGTGTGGTAGCCGAGGTCGAAGAGTTCCTCGAGCTCCTTGTCCGAGAGCTTCGCAGAGACGTCCTTGTCCTTCTTCAACAACGTCAGGAAGTCGCCTTCGCCGCGC
>JAGRKN010000384.1:1734-2077 GCA_020442275.1 Rhodoblastus sp.
CCCCGGTGAGGCGCACCAGCGCGAAATCGAGCGTCACCGTCGCGTCCGGGCCGATCATGCGTTCGACGGAGGAATGCGAAATGTCGCGTTCGTGCCAGAGCGCGACGTTCTCCATGGCCGGCACGGCCATTCCGCGCACGAGACGCGCGAGGCCGGTGAGGTTTTCCGTCAGCACCGGATTGCGCTTGTGCGGCATGGCGGAAGAGCCCTTCTGGCCCTCGGAGAAGAATTCCTCGGCTTCCAGCACTTCCGTGCGCTGGAGGTGGCGGATTTCGATCGCCAGCCGCTCGATCGAGGAGGCGATGACGCCGAGCGTGGCAAAGAACATGGCGTGGCGGTCGCG
>JAGRKN010000089.1:0-3627 GCA_020442275.1 Rhodoblastus sp.
GCCGCCGGCATCGGTTTGCCGACGCTGCGGCGGGACATGGGGAATGGGTGAGCGCCGGGCGCGACCCGTTCTAAGATAGCAGTTCGCAAGATGTGAGAGAGGGCCACACATGGCGTTTCAGGGAAGCTGCCTCTGCAGCGCTATCCGGTATGAGATTTCCGGGCTCGATACGCCGATCGGCCATTGTCACTGCAGCACTTGCAGAAAGGCGCATGCGAGCTCATTCACCTCCACCGCGCGAGTGTCGCGAGACAATTTCAAATTCACGGCGGGAGGGGATCAACTTCGCGGGTTCGAATCGTCGCCGGGCAAATTTCGCCGATTCTGTGGAACATGCGGATCACACATATATGCAGAGTGGGTTGATCAGCCTCAGATCATTCTGCGCGTGGCGACCTTGGACGAGGATCCCGGCGCCCGGCCGCTAGTACATATTTGGACTTCGCATGACCCGCCATGGCTGATGGACCAGGCAGATGTCCGCCGATTTGCCGAGGGCCTTCCGCTCCGTCGTTAGCTTATTCTCCCGCGAGCGCCATGTCGTCCCGATGGATCATCGCCGCGCGCCCGGAATAGCCCAGAATTTTCTCGATATCGCGCGACGAGCGCCCCATGATCTGCGCGGCTTCGCCGGCGTCATAGGCGATCAGTCCGCGCCCGATCTCGCCGCCTTCGGGATTGCGGATCAGCACGCAGTCGCCGCGATTGAACCCGCCCTCGATCCCCGTCACGCCCGCCGGCAGCAGGCTCTTGCCGGAGACGAGCGCCTTGGCGGCGCCGGCGTCGATCCTCACCACGCCCTTCGGCTCCAGCGAGCCCGCAATCCATTTCTTGCGCGAGGTCACGGGATTGGACGGCGTCAAAAACCATGTGCATGGCCCGCCCTCGGCGATGCGCTTCAAGGGGTGGTCGACGCGCCCGTCGGCGATCGCCATGTGCACGCCGGCCGTCGTCGCGATCTTGGCCGCCTCGACTTTGGTGCGCATGCCGCCGCGCGAAAGCTCCGACGCCGCGCCGCCCGCCATCGCCTCGATTTCCGCTGTCACGCGCGGCACGACGGGCAGCAGCTTCGCATTCGGGTCGCTCGCGGGCGGGGCGGTGTAGAGGCCATCGACGTCGGACAGCAGTACCAGACAATCCGCGCTCGCCATGGCGGCGACGCGCGCCGCGAGCCGGTCGTTGTCGCCGTAGCGGATTTCGGATGTGGCGACCGTGTCGTTCTCGTTGATGACGGGCGCCGCGCGCATTTCCAGCAACCGCTCGATCGTCGCGCGCGCATTGAGATAACGGCGTCGCTCTTCGGTGTCCCACAGCGTGACGAGAATCTGGCCGGCCGTAATGCCGTGCGAGCCGAGCGCCTCCGCCCATGTGCGCGCGAGCGCGATCTGCCCGACCGCTGCGGCGGCCTGGGAATCCTCCAGCTTCAAGGCGCCCTTCGGCAGGCCCAGCACGCTGCGGCCCAGCGCGATCGAGCCGGAGGAAACGACGAGAATGTCCGCGCCGCGCTTGTGATGGGCGGCGAGATCGGCGACGAGCGCATCAAGCCACGCCTTCTTCAGCCCGCCCGCCTTGCTGTCGACGAGCAGCGACGAGCCGACCTTCACGACGATGCGGCGGAATGCGGAGAGTTTGGGCGTTCTGGTCATGGCGCGATCTCTAGCCGAGCGGCCTCAAGGCCGCCACTCCGGCTGCGGCTCGGCCTCCGCCTCGACCTTGCGGCGGCCTTCGACCACCGACAGCAGCGCGCGCAGCGCCTCCTTCACGCCGGCGCCCGTGGCGGCCGAAATCTTCAGGACCGGCCGCCGCTTTTGGCCCGGCGCTGCTTCCGGCCCGTAGCTCGACACGGCCCGCCGCAGACGCTCCGTCTGCTGCTTCAGCGTCTCTTCGTCCACCACATCGCATTTCGACAGCGCGATGATCTCCGGCTTGTCCGACAGGCCCGCGCCATAAGCGTCGAGTTCCTGCCGCACGATGCGATAGGCGCGCCCGGCATGTTCGCCGGACGCGTCGATCAGATGCAGCAGCGCGCCGCAGCGTTCGACATGACCGAGAAACCGGTCGCCGAGCCCGAGGCCCTCGTGCGCGCCCTCGATCAGGCCGGGAATGTCGGCCAGCACGAACTCGCGGCCGTCGATGCCGACGACGCCGAGGCCCGGGTGCAGCGTGGTGAAGGGATAGTCCGCGATCTTCGGCTTTGCCGCCGACACCGTCGCCAGAAAGGTCGATTTGCCGGCGTTCGGCAGGCCCACCAGCCCGGCGTCGGCGATCAGCTTCAGCCGCAGCCATATCTCCAGCTCTTGCCCGGGCTCGCCGGGGTTGGCCCGGCGCGGCGCGCGATTGGTGGACGACTTGAAATGCGCATTGCCGAAACCGCCATTGCCGCCCTTCGCGATCACCACGCGCTGGCCGACCTCCGTCATGTCGGCGATCAGCGTCTCGCCGTCCTCTTCGAAAATCTGCGTGCCCGCCGGCACTTTCAGCACCGCGTCGGCGCCGCGCCCGCCGGCGCGGTTGCGGCCCATGCCGTGCATGCCGGTCTTGGCCTTGAAATGCTGCTGGTAGCGATAGTCGATCAGCGTGTTCAGGCCCTCGACGCATTCGGCCACGACATCGCCGCCGCGCCCGCCGTCGCCGCCGTCGGGCCCGCCGAATTCGATGAACTTTTCGCGTCGGAACGAGACGCAGCCCGCCCCGCCGTCGCCGGAGCGGATGTAGATGCGGGCCTGGTCGAGGAATTTCATGCGTGGTTCCTACCCTCCCGCGCAGCAGGATGAAAGCCTTGGCCCAGGCAGCGCCCCGAAACGCGGCGTGGAGCGGAGGAGTTCGAACCGCCGCGCCGGCAGGGCGCCGCCGCGCGCCGGCGCGTCCACGAGGCCTTCGCCGACAGTGACAAAGCCAGCCCGCTCGAGCGCCCGCTGCGAACGCAGATTGGGCAGCGCGGCAGCCGCCTCGATCCGCTCGGCGTCGGTCGCCAGCCACACGAAGTCGAGCAAACCCGCCACGGCTTCGGACATCAGCCCGGAACCCCAGTACATGCGGCCGAGCCAGTAGCCGAGCTCCAGTGTGTCGCCCGCGCCTTCCAGCGACACCATGCCGATCGCGACGCCGGGCTTCTGCCGCAGCGCCAGCGCCAGATGCAACGCTGCGCCGTCGCTATTGGCCTTGCGCGCCGCCAGCACGAATCCTTCCGCCCCGCCTCTTGGATATGGATGCGGAATGCGTGCGGTAAATTCGGCGATCTCGCGCTCGCCGGCGAGCTTTTCGATGTTCGCGGCGTCGGCGGCGGTCGGCCAGCGCAGCCACAGCCGCTGCGTTTCCAGCCGGAACACATCGTCGCGGAAATAGTCTGGGAACATGGCCTTGCTCCGAACATGGGCTGCGAATCGGCGGCCCGGAAACGACAAAGGGGAAGCGGCGCCGCTTCCCCTTCGCGATCCTGTTCGGATCGGATGTCCCTGATTTGACGGAGCCATGGCTCCTTTGGGACCTCTTGCCGGGGCTTTGGCGCCGGCGGAGGTCCTCAGGATCTCCGCCCTTACTCTGCGGCCACTTTGGCCGACGTATCTTGGGCCGGTACGACCGATACGCTCTTTCGGCCCGTAGCCGGCGTTTTGAACAGCACGACGC
>JAGRKN010000089.1:3793-4003 GCA_020442275.1 Rhodoblastus sp.
AGCCGCCTGCTTTTTTGTGAGCCATCTGTCTCTCTCCTCGTCCGCTTTACGCGATCTCGACAATGCGCACGATCGTCAGGTCCTGACGATGGCCGCGCTTGCGCTTCGAATTCTGCCGGCGGCGCTTCTTGAAGGAAATGACCTTCGGGCCGCGGGACTGCTCGACGATCTCGCCCGTAACCTTCACCTTGGCGCCGAACTCGGCCGCGC
>JAGRKN010000089.1:4161-4415 GCA_020442275.1 Rhodoblastus sp.
CGTGTTCGACGCCGAACTGGCGCGGGAAACCCGCGCCGGACGGCTTCTTTGCAGTGTGAAACCGGACGTCCGGAGGCGGTTTCGGGAGCGACCCCGCAACAACCAAAAGGCGCGAACTCGTCGCTCGCGCCGCCAGACAGCGGCCTTCTACGGGAAAATGCGCCCGGCTGTCAACGAATCCGTTCGGATTTTTGAGCGCCGACGACGCCGAAGGGCTTGGCGCCTGCGCCCCCCGATGCTATCTCGCGCCCCGA
>JAGRKN010000090.1:0-1686 GCA_020442275.1 Rhodoblastus sp.
GTCACCGAGACGACGGCGGCGATCGAGGCCTATCGCTTCAACGATGCGGCAGGCGCGGTCTACCGCTTCGTCTGGAACGTCTTCTGCGACTGGTATCTGGAGCTCGCCAAGCCGCTGCTGACCGGCGAGGACGAGGCGATCAAGACCGAGACGCGCGCGACGGCGGCCTGGACGCTCGACGTCATCTTCAAGCTGCTGCATCCCTTCATGCCGTTCCTCACCGAGGAATTGTGGGCGATCAAGGGGGCCGAGGGGCCGCGGCGCGAGAACCTGCTCGTTCTGTCCGACTGGCCGTCGCTGGACGGTCTCGGCGATCCCGAGGCGGAAGCGGAAGTCGGCTGGGTGGTCGATCTCGTGACCGAGGTGCGCTCGGTGCGCTCCGAGATGAACGTGCCGGCGGGCGCACAGGTCCCGCTTTCGCTCGTCGGCGCGGACGCCGCCATCAAGCAGCGCGCGACCGACTGGGGCGAGACGATTCGGCGGCTGGCGCGGATTTCCGAGATCAGCTTCGCGCCAGCGGCGCCGGCCGGTTCGGCACAGATGCTGGTGCGCGGCCTGACCGTGGCCATGCCGCTGGCGGGCGCGATCGACATTTCCGCCGAAAAGGCGCGGCTGTCCAAGGAGATCGGCAAGCTCGACGGCGAGGCGAAGAAGATCGAGGCCAAGCTCGGCAATGCCGACTTCCTGACGCGCGCCAAGGAAGAAGTGGTCGAGGAAAACCGCGAGCGCCTTGAAGACGCGCGCGCGAAAATCGCGAAGATGACAGTGGCGCTGGAGCGGCTGGGCTGAGCCCGCCGCTTACTGCGCCACGTTGGCCTGGAAGTCCCGAGGCTCGGTGCGAACCGGTCTGAGCGTGCGGGCGGCTTCGGCCGACGCAGCCACGGTCGATTGCGCCGGCGCATAGGCGCCGGGGTTGCGGCTCGCCTTTTCAAGCGTCGCCAGATCGTTGCGCGCCTTGGTCAGCGGCTCGAAATCGTCACGCGAATGCGTGCGGCCGGCGCCGCGATAAACCAGAAAGCCTTCCGGCGTCACGACGACGTCGCCTCGGCGCAGGGTCTTGTCCTCGACGAAATGCGCAACCGAGCCAACGCTCGCGCCTTGTGGCGGAGCGATAGCCACCTGCTTGGCGCCATGAGAGCCGCCTGACGTCGCCGCCCGGCGTTTTGCACGCGCGGGCCGCTGGCTCTTGTCGAGCAGATTTTCGAGCGAGGGCGCCGGCTGAGCCTGCGGCGTCGGCTGCGGGCGGCAGCCGCCGAACAGGAACTGGATGGGGTTGCAGGCGAGCGCTGCGCCGGGGGCAAGAATCGTCGCTGCAAGTACAGGCGCTGCGAGGGCATGCGCGCGTAGGCGAAACTGGATCATCGCTCAAATCCCGGAATACAAACGAAGCTCGAACCTGCCGCGAAATGCTGCGACGCCCGACTTAGAGCAGATCAGCGCGACACGGTTCAAGTCACTTTTGTCATCCGGCGACGCATCGCGTCGGGCCTACTGGCTCGACGCGACCCGGATGGCGCGACGCAGCGCCACCAACCCGCTTTTCTCGACCGGGGTCTTCTCGACCTCGACGATCGCCGCAGTGTGCTGACGCATGCTGGCCTGTTCGAGCTTGGCCAGCGCTCCGCCATCTTGCGCGATCGGGGTAAACCGATTGTTGCGAAACACGCGGAAGCCCTCGCTCGTGAC
>JAGRKN010000090.1:1759-13907 GCA_020442275.1 Rhodoblastus sp.
TGCGCCTCGGCGAGTTTCGAGGCCACAACCTTGTGACGACGGGCGGGGGCGATTGGTTTCTTCGCACGCGCCAGCGACGCCTTGGCATGGACCTGCACATGCGGAGCGACGTTCATCGGCTCGTAGGCTGGCAAAGCCGGGGCGACGCGCGCCTGCTGGCAACCGCCGAACAGCAGCGTCAGCGGATTGCACTCCTGTGCGGCAGCCGGGGCCACCGACGCGGCGAGGCCGATCGCAGCGGCGATGCACAGCGCGGTCTTACGGGCGGAGGCTTTGAACGAAGTCGTGCGGGTCATGGGCGTGATCTCCTGCAGCGCACTCAACGCGATCCGTGGCCACGACGATGTATGATCGCGCACACGGTGAATTCGGTGTTGGTGATTTCGGAGCTAGGGTCGCCTGTCGGCGATCGACTCGCGGCGCCCGGGGCGCGGGCGGCCGCGCATGCTCGCCTGCTCCAGTTGGGCGATCTTGCCACCGTCGTGCCGTATGCCGGCGAATTTGCCATGCCGGTAGACGCGGAACCCGTCGTTGGTGACGACGATGTCGCCGTTTCGAAGCGTCGGGTCGCGCCGAAACATCGCCAGAGAGCCGACAGGCGCGTCGAGCGTCGGCTGCAACGCGGTTTCCTTGCCGCTGATTCCGGGTTCGTTGCGCGGCCGGACGGCCTTGCGGATATGCCGCCTGTGCGGACCTGGCGCATTCCGAATGCGCGCACGATAGATCGGGGGCTCGTAGATCGGGCGCAGCGCCTCGAGCCGGCAGGCGCCGAACAATGCCTCGATCGGATTGCAGGCCAGGGCGGAACCAGGAAAGCACAGGACGCAGAGCAACGTGATCGCCGCACCCTTGCGGAGGCTTGTGGGGCGGCAATTGCCATGGCTGGTCGACAGGCGGGTCATGCCCTGACTACGCGCGAGAAGCGCGGCGGTTCCGCGGCGCGGCTGGATAAAGTTTGGCGCGGCGGCTGGAGCGCGGCGGTTCAGGACAGGCCGGGTATCGGGGCGCCGATTGCGCTCAGAATCAGCACGACATTCAGCGCCAGTACGATCGCCGCGCCGAGCGCCGCCGCAATGCGCGTCGCGGGGCCGTTCACATGTTCGCCCATGATGTCGCGGCGGCCAGTGAACATGAGCAGCGCGATCATCGGGACGGGGAGGGCGATCGAGAGGATCACCTGGCTCATGACGAGCGCCTGCGTCGAATCGTAGCCCATGGCCACGATGACAAAAGCCGGCGCCATGGTGACGAGACGGCGCACCCAGACCGGGATCGAAAAGCCGACGAAGCCCTGCATGATGATCTGGCCGGCCATCGTGCCGACAACCGAACTCGCCACGCCCGACGCCAGAAGCGAAACCAGGAAGGCTGTCGCGGCGAAACCGCCGAGCAGGGGCGTCAGCGTGTGGTAGGCGGTCTCGATCTCGGCGACGTCGGAATGGCCGGCGTGGAAAGCGGCCGACGCCATCATGACCATCGCCATATTGACCGCGCCGGCGACCGCGAGCGCGACGACGACCTCGATATTCGAGAACCGCACCAGTTTGCGGCGCTCGTCCGCGTTGCGCGGCGGCGTGCGGGATTGCGTGAGGCTCGAATGCAGGAATACGGCATGCGGCATGACGGTCGCGCCGATGATGCCGACGGCGAGCATCAGCGCGCGGGAATCGTCGATTTTCGGCGTGACCGCGTGTTTCGCGGCAGCGCGCCAGTCGATCGGGGCGAGGACGAGTTCGGCGAGGTAGCAGAGGGCGATGAGCGCCACGAGCGCGCCGACGACCAGCTCGATCGGCCGGAAACCGCGCTGCTCGAACGCGAGGATGCCGGAGATGACGATGGCGACAATCGCCATGCCCCAGAGCAGCGGCAGGCCGAACAGGAGCGACAGGCCGATTGCGCCGCCGAGGAATTCGGCGAGATCGGTCGCCATGGCGGCAATCTCGCTGGCGACCCACATCGCGTAAGCGACGGGTTTTGAGAACTGGTCGCGGCACATTTCCGCGAGATTGCGACCGGTGACGATGCCGAGCTTGGCGGACAGGGCCTGAAACAGCATGGCCACGAGATTGGCCATCAGCACGACCCAGAGCAGATTGTAACCGTACTGCGCGCCGGCCTGGATGTTGGTCGCGAAGTTGCCGGGGTCGGTGTAGGCGATGGAGGCGACCACCGCCGGGCCGAGGAAAGCGAGATAGGCGCGCGGGTTTTTTGTTCCGCCCGACAGGATGGAATGGGCGTCGTCCCGTGTGCGCGTCGTCAGCGTGCTTTTGACGTTTTGATCCATGGGCGCGTCTGATTTGTAGCCGTGGCTACAATTAAGCGCTGAGGCAAGAAAATCAATCCCGATTGAAAACTGATGAAATTCCAGTCATTATCGCATCAGGTTCGCTCCCATGCCGAAATCGAAATCCTACAAGCTCGACGCGGAACCGGCCGACCTGCCGCCGGAGGCGGATCAGGCGCATCGATTCGAGAAGGCGCGGACCGCGCAGGCGACCGCGCTGCTCGAGGATTATGCGGAGCTGATTTCCGATCTGATCGGCACCGAAGGCGAGGCGCGCCCGACGGACATCGCCCGCCGGCTCGGCGTGTCGCATGCGACGGCCATCAAGAGTATCGCGCGGCTGAAGCGCGAGGGGCTGGCGACGTCGAAGCTCTACCGTGGCGTGTTTCTCACGCCCGCCGGCGAAATGCTGGCGCGTCGCGTGCGAGCGCGGCATCGGCTCGTCGTCGATCTCCTCGTCGCCGTCGGCGTGCCGCAGGAGGCGGCCGAGGTGGACGCCGAGGGCATAGAGCACCATGTCTCCGAGGAAACCCTGCGCGCTTTCGCCAAGTTTCTGGGTCGCGCCTGAGCGGCGGAAACGTGGCCTTTGCGCACGGTTTGTGGTTTTGCGGCAACAGCCAGCAATCAACTTGCAAAGGCCCCAATCGGCCATGCGAGACGCCGCTTTTCAGCCATAAACCACGCGCTAATGTCTCCGCGTTATGAGCGTGAGAGGCTAAGGACGCTTTCGTTCGCGGAGCGGAACCGAAGTCTCTGAAATGGTGTGTTGCGCAAATGCCTCACCAGCGTGCCCGAACGGTCCGCGACAGTCGGCCGGCCGGGCCTGAGGCGCGCGGGGTCTATGCGTGTTGGCTTTTCGACATCGCCGGGCCTTCAACACTCGTGGCGCGCGCGGCGGCGCTGCGGAGATGGTGTCGATGGTGAAGGTCGGTCGGTTCAGTCTCGTGATCGCCTGCGGTCTGCTTTGGGCCGGCGGGTCGGCGTTCGCCCTCGAGGGCGAACGGATCGCCGACGTGCGCGGCGTGCAGCACCACAAGTACAAGGACGCCGAGCAGGCGCTGGCGGCCGGGATCGCCTCCTATCGCTCCGGCGACGCCAAGAATTCCGTCGAGCCGCTGACCTATGCCGCGCAGGGCGGGGCCGCGCTCGCGCAGTGGAAGCTCGGCAAGATGTACGCGGCCGGCGACGGCGTCACGGCCGACGATTACAAGGCCTACAAGTACTTCCTGCAGATCGTGCAGAATTACGACGAGGACCAGACGCCGCGGCGTGAGCTGCCGGTGGTCGCCAGCGCCTTCGTGGCGGTCGGCGCCTACAGCCTGAACGGAATCGCGGACGCCGGCATGAAGCCGAACCCGTCTCGCGCGCGAGAAATGTTCCAGTACGCGGCGACGAATTTCGGCGACGCGGACGCGCAGTACAATCTCGCGCGCATGTATCTCGACGGCTCGGGCATGGAAAAAGACGCTCGGCAGGCGGCGCGCTGGCTGCGGCTGGCCGCCGAAAAGGGGCATGCGCCGTCGCAGGCCATGCTCGGCCATCTGTTGTTCAACGGCGTCGACGGCATCTCGCGTCAGCGCGCGCAGGGGCTGATGTATCTGACGCTGGCGCGCGAGGGCGCGAACGATCCGGCCAACGACAAGTGGATCGTCGACCTCTACGACAAGGCGATGCGCACCGCGAGTGACAACGATCGCCA
Source organism: Rhodoblastus sp. (assembly GCA_020442275.1). Lineage (GTDB taxonomy): Bacteria > Pseudomonadota > Alphaproteobacteria > Rhizobiales > Beijerinckiaceae > JAJXWB01. The sequence goes on from JAGRKN010000090.1 coordinate 5,743, forward strand.
GGCTGCGGCCGTCTATCTCGAAAGCTACATGAAGCGGCGCTGAGCGCGGCTATTCCCTGAATTCCGCGCGAATCGGCACGTGATCGGACGGCTTGTCCTTCGCGCGCATTTCCTTGTCGATCGCGACCGACGCCAGGCGGTCGGCGGCCTGCGGCGAGAGCAGCAGGTGGTCGATGCGGATGCCGTTGTTCCTCTGCCAGGCGCCCGCCTGATAATCCCAGAACGTGTAGAGGCCGCCGGCGTCGGTGCAGGCGCGTAGCGCATCGGTGAAGCCGAGGTTCACGAGCGCGCGAAAGCGCTGGCGCGTCTCCGGCAGGAAGAGGGCGTCGCCCGCCCAGGCGGCGGGATCGCGGCAGTCCTCGGTTGCGGGAATGACGTTGTAATCGCCCGCGAGCACAAGCGGCTCTTCCAGCCTCAAGAGATCGCGCGCATGCGCGCGGAGGCGGTCCATCCACGCGTATTTGTAGGCGGTCTTCTCCGTGCCGGGCGGGTTGCCGTTCGGCAGATAGATGGAGGCGACGCGCATGAGGGCGCCCGCCGCGTCCTGCGTCACCGCCTCGAGGTAGCGTGACTGCTCGTCCTCGGCGCCGGGCAGGCCGCGCTGCGCCTCCTCGAGCGGGCGCCTGGACAGGATGGCGACGCCGTTCCAGCTCTTCTGGCCGTGGACGAGGGCATTGTAGCCGGCGTCCTCGATCTCCGCGCGCGGGAACTGTTCGTCCGTGCACTTCAGTTCCTGCAGGCAGAGCACGTCGGGCGCCTTGTCCTTGAGATAGTCGAGCAGGAGCGGCAGGCGCAGCCGCACCGAATTGATGTTCCACGAGGCGACGATCATTGCCGATTCCTTCCCGACGCCGATCGTATCAGACAAGTCTCTGGAGGCGGGAAAGGGAACCTTCATCCTGCGCGCAATTCGAGGCTGGCGGTTAGGCGAAAGGTAGGCCGGGCCCACGAAGCTTTCGCGGTTTACGGGGGCATCGATGGCCGCAAAGACATTTGGAACGCGAGGCATGACGCCGGCGCCCGTGCGGGCGGCGCGCTTTCAACCAGCCGCCTCGTCGCGGAGCCCGCGCGTCAGCGAGAGCGCGCCGGCGCCCGCCCGGCGGGACGACGCGGAAGCCGACGAGGCGGCCCGGCTCCTTGCGCTCTTTCCCTTCCTGACCGGCGGCATCATCCTCTTTCTGTCGCTGGTTTTCGCGGCGCAGAAGCATTTCGCCTTCGACATGCGCGACAATGCGCTCAGCCTCGGGTCGATTGTCGCGCTTGGCGGCGCGAGCCGTCGGCTCGTTCTCGAGGGCGGAGAATGGTGGCGCATCTTTCTCGCGCCGATCTATCACGGCTCGCTCAGCCATCTCGTCGGCAATTGCGTCGCGCTCGGTTTTCTCGGCGCGCGGCTCGAGCCGTTGCTCGGGCGCTGGTGGATGTCGGCGGCATTCGTCATCAGCGCGCTCGGCGGCATGGCGGGGTCGATGATCGGCAATCCGCCCGACGTGACGACCGTTGGCGCGTCCGGCGCGATTTCCGGGCTGATCGGCGCGCTGTTCGCGATGAGCTTCCATAGCCGCGCCGACGAGGCGACGCAGCAGGCGATGCGCCGCACCGCCTGGCGGTTCGGCATACCCGCGCTCGGGCCGCTGCTCTGGGGCGCGCACGGAACGACGGATTATTCCGCCCATCTCGGCGGCGCGGTCGCAGGCGCGATGGTCGGCGCCGTGATCGCGCTGCTGTGGGACGGGCGCAGCTTCCGGCCGGGTTTGCAAAGAGTCGCCGCCGCCATCGCGGTCGGCGGGCTGACCATGTCAGGCGTTTCCGCCGCGATGGCCGCGACGCAGTTCAAGCGACACGAGAGCAGATGGGCGCATCTCATCCCGATGTCCCAGACGCCGCGTACGGTCGAGGAGGGCGCCAAGCGGGCAGATGACTTCGTCGCACGCTATCCGCGCGATCCGCGCGCGCATCTGTTCCGCGCGGTCGCGTTGATACAGCGGGACAAGCTGGTCGCCGCGGAGGGCGAGTTGCGCGCCGTCATCGTGAATGCCCCGGAAGTCGGCGAAGGCAAGGAAAGGCTCGAGCGGACGGCGGAAGCCTATATGGCGATGATTTACGCCTATCAGGGCCGGCGTGGCGACGCGCAGGCCATGGGCAGGAAGGTCTGCGCCGACAAGTCCGTGGCAGGTCTTCAGAAGTCGCTGAAGAAATACAAGATCTGCGGTTGAGAGCGCCGCCGGTTGGCGAGCTTCTCGCGCCGTGGTCTAAACGGCGCGGGAGGCCTTGATGTCCGAACTTGAGAAACTCGCCGCGCAGGTCGCACAGAAACTGATCGTTCGTCGCGAATTGCTGGCCGTGTCGGAATCCTCGAGCGGCGGGCTGATCTCGGCCGCTCTGCTCGCCGTGCCCGGGGCATCGGCCTTTTATATCGGCGGCGCGGTCGTCTACACGGCCCGCGCGCGGGCTGCTCTCGTCAATATCGAGCGCGCCGATGTCGAGGGCATGCGCTCCGCCAGCGAACCCTACGCGCTGTTGCTCGCGCGCCGCACGCGCGAATTGATGCGCGCGGGCTGGGCGATCGCCGAGACCGGCGCCGCCGGGCCGACCGGAAATTCCTATGGGGATGCGGCAGGGCACACGGTGGTTGCGATCAGCGGCCCCGTGGAAAAGGCGCGCACGATCGAGACCGGCTCTGCCGAAAGGCGCGCCAACATGGACGCCTTCGCGCGCGCCGCGCTGGAATTGCTGGACGAAGCGCTGTAAACGGGCGGCTCGAAATTCCGGGGAATCTCATGACCGACACGCCGCCCGACCGCCTCTCCGTCGATCCGCGCAGCCCGTTCTACAACGAGGACGTTCTCGCGCGGGACGTCGGCATCCGCTTCAAGGGCGTCGAGAAGACCAATGTCGAGGAATATTGCGTCAGCGAGAACTGGGTGCGCGTGTCCGTGCCCAACACCAAGGACCGTCGTGGCAATCCGCTGACGCTCAAGCTGACCGGCAAGGTCGAACCGTATTACAAGACCGAGGCGTAAAGCATTTCCTCTCCGTGGCGGGGAGGTAGCGCGCGTCCTTACGGCCGCTTCATCCAGCCGATCGAATGTGCGTGCAGGCTCTGCACGAAAAGCCCGTCGATGCGCTCGGCGGCGCTTGTCGTTTCGGGATAGGCGCCGGAGGGATCCTGCAGGTCCTCGACGACCTTGCCGTCTTCCGTGAATGCGAAAACATGCCCGTAGGCTGGCGGAATCGGCCAGAGCGCGCGAGGCAGCCGCATCACCATGGCGCGAACGAAAGGCTTGTCGGCGAGCTTGTCGATGAGATCGTTGCGCGGCTTGGTGAGGCCGACCCAGAGTTTCGCCTTGCCGTCCGCCGTCGGCAGGCCGCGCATGAGATTGTCGGGATAGCCCGGCAGATTGTCGAGGACGATTGTCGCGCCGCCAGCCGGTCCCTTCGAGAGGTCGAGATCGCGGGCGGCGACCGGAATTTTCCAGACGCGATACTTGCCGGTCTCCGCGACGAAGATGGATTTCTGGTCGTCCGACATGGCCACGCCATTTGCAAAGGACAGGCCGGTCGCGACGAGCTTCGTCTCCTTCGTGCCGGGCGCATAGACGAGGATGCGGCCGGTCGAGGCCTGCTCCATGATGTCCAGCACGCTCGCCTCGAATGTGCCGCCCCAATCGCGTGGGCCGAAATGCTGCGAGGCGTCGGAGAAGTAAACGAGACCGTCCCTGGCGACGATGACCGCATCGGCGAAGAGAATCGGCTTTCCGTCGATCTTGTCGACGAGGACTTCGACCTTGTCCTTGGTGACCGCGAGCAGCCCGCGCCGCGCGTCCGCCACGATGAGCCGGCCCGACGGGTCGAAGTCGAAGCCGAGCGGCCGTCCGCCGGTGTTGACGAAAATCTCGCGATTGGCGCCGTTGGCGTCCATGCGCAGGATGACGCCGGAGGCGACCGCCGCGTAGAGCTTGCCGTCCGGGCCGAAGGCGATGTGCTCCGGCCCGGCCTCGCCGCCGATGTCGATCTGCTTCAGCCCTGCGAGCTTTTCGTTGCGCGCGTGCGCGCCGACGTAACCGGGACCCAGCTGCGCACTCCAGGCGCGCGGCTGTATGGGAATCGGCCAGAATGCGAAATAGCCGGCGAGCGTCACGAGAAAGACGCCGAACCAGGCCGCGATAGTCTTCATTGCCTCTCAACCCCGCCGACGGTCGCCGCATACTGCCGGTCGGCATGGCTTGCGCGCAAGAGCGCGCGGGGTCGTCGCATATGAGACGTGCGACGCGACGCGTTGACATGGGCGGCCGTGGTACCTAGCCAAAGCGCGTCATGCGCGGCGCCACGGCAAGAACCAGACTCATATCCATTCTCCCGGTCCTCATCGGATTTTTCGGGTTGATGGCGATCGGCGCGCTCTTCCCGCGATTCTCGCGCGTGCTCGATCTCGCGCTGCCGTTCTTCGGCCTGATCGGGCTCGGCTATATCTGCGGACGATTGTTCGACTTCGGCGAGGAGGGGCTCGCCTGGGTCAATGTGTTCATCGTCTATGTCGCCCTGCCGTGCCTGTTCTTCGTCCTGATCTCGAAGACGCCGGTGCGCGAACTGCTCAATTTCAGCTTCATCCTCTGCACGGCCGGCGCAACGATCACGGCCTTCGTTATGGCCTTCGGCATCGGCATGTACGCGTCGAACAACGACATTCCCGAGGCGTCGATCCAGGCGGTGGCTGGCAGCTACGCCAATATCGGCTACATGGGCCCGGGCCTCACGCTGGCGACTCTCGGCGCCGCAGCGGCAGCGCCGGTAGCGCTGATCTTCGTGGCCGATACGATTTTCCTTTTCTCCGCATTGCCGCTGTTGATGGCGGTCGGACGTTCCGACGGGCAGGGGGTCGCCCGGACCGCCTGGACGGCAATGTTGCGGATCGTGACGCATCCCTTCAATGTCGCGACCTTCATCGCGGTGACGGCCGCCGCCTACGGCTGGCAACCGCCGCCGGCGATTGGCAAGATCGCCAGCATGCTCACCAGTGCGGCCGCGCCGAGCGCGCTGTTTGCGCTCGGCGTCACGGTCGCGCTGCGTCCGATCAAGCGCGTCGCGCCGGAATTGCCGGCGCTGCTGGCGATCAAGCTGATCGCCCATCCCGTGATCGTCTACCTCCTGCTGTCGGCGGTCGGCGGCTTCGATCGCGTGTGGACCTTCACCGCCGTCCTGATGGCCTCGCTGCCGCCGGCGCTCAACGTCTTCGTGATGGCGAGCCAGTATCGCACCTATGTCGAACGCGCGTCGAGCGCGATCCTGCTCGGCACGCTCAGCTCGGTCGTGACCGTAACGACGCTTTTGTGGCTGATCTCGAACGATCTTCTGCCGGTGACGCTGTTCCCGCGCTGAACCGGTCGCCGTTACCGCCTGTTAGCACATGCCTGCCATGGTGCCCGGGAATTATGTGACGTATCGGGTTCGGGGGTTGGAATGGCTGTGGGTTCCGTCGGCAAGCGCAAGGCCGAAAGGCGCGGTTGCCAGGTCAAGGCCCAGGTCATCCGGCCAGGCGGCGGCGAGCCGATCGACTGCATGATCATGGATTTCAGCTCGACCGGCGCGCGCGTCAAACTGAACGCGCCCGTAGAACTGCCGGCGCGCTTCAAGCTTTACATTCCTTCGCGTCCCGAGACGAAGAACGTCCTCTTGCGCTGGATGAAGGGGCTCGAATTCGGCTGCGAATATTCGACCGGCGTCGCCGACGAAAAAACCTTCTTCGAACTGATCGACCGGGTGGAGAAGCTCGAAAGGGCGGGCGGCGCAGGCGGTGGGGCGGACCATTCCGAAGCGCTCGCGCAAATGGCCATCCGGCTGGAGGCCATCGAAGCCAGGCTCGCCACGGGAGCGCCGGCCGACGCCGCTCATGGATCCAGCGTCCATGCGGATGCGCTCGCCGCGCTCGAACGACGGGTCGACAAGGCGACCAGGAGCTCGGAGGACTTCGCCAGACGCAGCGAGGAATTTGTCTCGATCCGACTCGAGGAGACGGAAGAGCGCCTGCGTGCGCTGCTTGCGCCCGACGCGGCCGCGCGGCTGGCGCGATTGGAGGCCCTGGTTGAAACCGGCGCGCAGAACTCGTCGCCCATGGGCGACGTGCAGTCGGGCGCGCCCGACCCGCTGATCGCCGGCCGGCTCGCGGAACTCGAAGCGAAGCTGATGGCGATGCCGCGGCAGGCCGCCGCAATCGATACATCCGCGCTGGACTCACGAATCGAAGAGATCGAGCGTCGCGCCGAAGAACACGCCGGTCGCATCCAGCGCTTCCTCACGACACGCATGGACGATCTCGAATCGCAGTTGATCTCGGCGCCGGCTGCGCCCACGCCGACGCGGTCTTCCGAGATCGCCGATCTCGATCTGAGGCTGCACGAACTCACCGCGCGCATCGACGGTCTGATCCAGGCGCCGTCGCCCTCGCCCGGCGACGCTGTGGCGCCGGAAGAGCTCGGTCGTCTGATCGAGCGCATGTCCGATCTCGAAATCTCGGTGATGGAGTTGCGTATCGACCAGCCCTCGGCGCCCGCGCCGGCGCCCGAGGACATGGACCTGCATCGCCGGATTCTGGAGATCGAGGGCCGGCATGCCGAGATCATCGGCACGCTGCGAAACCTGCTCGCGCTGCTGACCGCGAGCGAAGGCCGCCGCGCGGCGGGCTAGATCAGTTTTTCGAACCCGCAGCGAAATTCGCCAGCGTGCGCGCGAGCGTCGGTTCGACGCCCTCGCGCAGGATCGCGCGACGCAGCGGGCCGATCGCCGTGACGGCGGCCAGACCCACGCCGCGCAAGAAATCCACGGGGAGGAAATCGGCGAGCAGGGTGCGGTTGAGAATGTCGACGCCGCGCGTGCGGATATCGATGTCGGCGCGGCGCGATTTTTCATACTCCGCGACCGCCGTCTCAATCGCCTTCGCATTCGTCAGATCGACGCCGTCGAGCGCGAGCGCCGCATCCGAGGAATCGCGGATGCCGAGGTTGAGGCCCTGGGCGCCGAGTGGCGGAAACACATGGCAGGCTTCGCCGACCAGCATGAGGCGCGGGCCGCTCACCTTCAGCGTGCGCATGCCCGCCATCGGGAAGGCGCCGAGCTTGCCCTCGATTTCGATCGCGCCGTAGCGATAGTGCGACTGGTCCTCGATCTCGGCAGCCAGCTCACGCGGTTTCAGAGCCAGACGACGCTTGGCTTCGGCCGGCGGCATGAGCCAGACGAGGCTTGATCGACGCGGCGCCTCCGCTGTCGAGGGCATGGGCACGAAAGTGAAGGGGCCGTGCCGTGTGTGGAATTCGGTGGTGATGTCGTCATGCGCACGGCGGTGGCGGAGAATGCCCGTGATCGCCGTCTGCGGATAGGACCATTCCTTGATCTCGATCTTGGCCGCTTTTCGCGCGGGAGAGTGGCGCCCGTCGCCCGCAACGACCACCGCACATGCGATCTGGCGCCCGTCGTCCAGAAACGCCGTCACGCCGTCGTCGCGGAAGTCGTAGGAACCGACAAAAGCCTCGATGCGTGTGATCTCGCGCATGCCGCCGACTACGTTCGAGAGCATCTCGACGATGTCGTCGTTCGGCACGTTGAGGCCGAAGGCGTCGAGGCCGATTTCATCTGACGTGAACAGCGCCGGCGGCGGGCGGAACAGCGACGAGGTGTCGTCGATGATACGGATGCCTTTCACGATCGCCGAGATTTCCTCCAGCGGCTCACGCAGGCCGAGATCGTCGAGATGGCGCAGCGACCCCTCGAACAGGGCGACCGTGCGGCCGGGCAGGGGGCCTGGCGTCTTGCCGACGAGCGCGACGGAATGGCCGGCGCGGGCGAGCGCAATCGCCGCGATCAGGCCGGACGCGCCGGCGCCGGCGACGAGAATGTCGAAAGTCTGATGCTGAGGCGCTGCGGTCGCCATGTGAAGATTCTCCCGGGTGGCGTTACATAGCGCGCCGGCGGGCCGCGCGGGAGACGGTCCGATCAAACTGTGACGGCGGGTCGCAGGCCGTCATGGCCGGGCGCGCCCCGGGCATGACGGCTGCACGAGCGGTCGGGCTATGGCGTCAAAATCACCATGCCTGTGGTCTCGCGGCCCTGAAGGTCGCGATGCGCCCTTTCGGCGTCCGCCAGCTTGTAGCGGCCGGTGATCGGGATTTTGACCG
>JAGRKN010000091.1:0-916 GCA_020442275.1 Rhodoblastus sp.
CCGCCGCCGGCGAGCTTCTTGAATTTCACCAGCGCGAAGTCCGGCTCGATGCCCGTCGTGTCGCAATCCATGACAAGGCCGATCGTGCCGGTGGGGGCGACGACAGTGACCTGCGCATTGCGGAAGCCATGCTGTTCGCCGAGCGCCAGCGCCTCGTCCCACGATTCCTTCGCGCGGATGGCGAAGTCTTCCTGCGGCAGCGAGGCGAGGTCGAGCGGCACCGGGGCGACCGAGAGCTTTTCATAGCCCGTGGCCTCGCCATGGGCGGCGCGGCGATGGTTGCGGATCACGCGCAGCATGTGCGCACTGTTGCGCTTGTAGTCGGCGAAGGGCCCGAGTTCCTTGGCCATTTCGGCGGAGGTCCTGTAGCAGACCGCCGTCATGATCGCCGACAGCGCGCCGCAGATCGCGCGTCCTTCAGCGGAATCATAGGCGATGCCCGAAGACATGAGATAGCCGCCGACATTGGCGTAGCCGAGGCCGAGCGTGCGGTACTCGTAGGAGAGTTTCGCGATCTCCTTCGAGGGGAATTGCGCCATCAGCACCGAGATTTCGAGCACGATGGTCCACAGACGCACCGCGTGCTCGTAGCGGGCCAAGTCGAATTTGTTGGTCGCGGGATCGCGGAAGGTCAGCAGGTTCAGCGACGCCAGGTTGCAGGCGGTGTCGTCGAGGAACATGTATTCCGAGCAGGGGTTCGACGCGACGATCGGGCCCGCCGACGGGCAGGTGTGCCAGTCGTTGATGGTGGTGTGGAACTGGATGCCGGGATCGGCCGAGGCCCAGGCGGCATAGCCCACCTTCTCCCAGAGTTCGCGCGCGTCCAGCACCTTGTGCGTCTTGCCGTCGAGACGGCGGCTCAGGCGCCACTCTCCACCCTTCTCGACCGCACGCAAAAAGTCGTCGGTGACGCGGA
>JAGRKN010000091.1:926-9516 GCA_020442275.1 Rhodoblastus sp.
TCTGGCCGGAGACGGTGAGATAGGCCTCCGAATCCCAGTCGGTGTTGTAGGTGTCGAAGTCGATATCCTTGTAGCCCTGGCGGGCGAACTGGATGACGCGCTTGATGTAGCTGTCCGGCACGTCGGCGCGGCGGGCGAGACGGATCTCGCGCTTCAGCGCCGGGTTCTTCTCCGGATTGAAGCAATCGTCGTTCGAGCCTTCGCAATTCACGGCGGCGCGCATGACCGCCTTCATGTGCTTTTTGACGGTCTTCGAACCCGCGACAAGGGCGGCGACCTTCTCTTCTTCCTTCACCTTCCAGTCGATGAAGTCCTCGATATCCGGATGGTCGATGTCGACGACGACCATTTTTGCCGCGCGACGAGTCGTTCCTCCGGATTTGATTGCGCCTGCTGCGCGATCTCCGATCTTGAGGAAGGACATGAGGCCGGACGACTTGCCGCCGCCCGAGAGCTTCTCGTTCTCGCCGCGCAGGCGCGAGAAGTTCGTCCCGGTGCCCGAGCCGTACTTGAACAGGCGCGCCTCACGCACCCACAGGTCCATGATGCCGCCCTCGTTGACGAGGTCGTCGGCGACCGACTGGATGAAGCAGGCGTGCGGTTGGGGATGCTCGTAGGCCGACTTGGACTTGGTCAGCTTGCCCGTTGCATAGTCGACGTAATAATGGCCCTGGCCGGGGCCGTCGATGCCATAGGCCCAGTGCAGGCCGGTGTTGAACCATTGCGGCGAGTTGGGCGCGGCCACCTGCGCGGCCAGCATGAAGCGCATCTCGTCGTAGAAGGCCTGCGCGTCAGCCTCGTCGTTGAAATACTTGCCCTTCCAGCCCCAGTAGGTCCAGGCGCCGGCGAGACGGTCGAAAACCTGCTGCGCGGTCTTTTCCGAGCCGTAGCGCTCGGCGGCGGGCAGGGCGGAGAGGGCGGCTTCGTCCGCCACCGAGCGCCACAGGAAGGAGGGGACGTCGTTTTCTTCCACCTTCTTGAGGCGCGCGGGGACGCCGGCCTTGCGGAAATACTTCTGGGCCAGCACGTCGGCGGCGACCTGGCTCCAGCCGGCCGGCACCTCGATGCCGTCGAGGGAGAAGACGATCGAGCCGTCGGGGTTCTTGATCTCGCTCTTGGTCGTACGGAATTCGAGCCCTGCGTAGGGGGAGCGTCCTGCCTCGGTGTAACGTCTATCAATCCGCATCATTATCCCCCTTGGCGCAAATATCCCTGCGCCGGCTGATGACCAGCCTTGCCTGTTTCCGTTCGACGCCTGTTGAGAACACGCCTGGCCGTTGCCGGCTCTACAGCGAGCCGCAACCTGTCCCGTCCGAAGCAAATTCGCCCGCCTCGGCCGATACGGTTGCGATCGAATGGAGACTAGGGCGAGTCGTGATGGGACGTCAAGATATTGTGCGATTTATGACGTCCGACCCTATATATGGGGGAAAGCTGTGGATTGTGGGGAAAGTTTTAACCTTCAGGCGCCTCAGCCTCCCCCTTGCCGACAGATTCGGCAAGGGCTGCATTGCCGCAATGCGCGCCAAAAGATCGGGTTGCGCCGCAGCGCGGCATCGGCCATAGGTGACGCGGAATCCGGAGGCTTTTCGATGCTGTGGCTCCAGCGCTTTTTCTCCTGGTGGCAGGGCGGCACCTGGAACACGTTTTTCTATACGTGGCGCAAGGGCGTGCTGGTTGGTCACGACGAGTTCGGCAACGCCTATTACAAGGAGCGGGGCATCCATCCGGGCCTCGGCTTCGAGCGCCGCTGGGTGATCTATGCTGGCGAGAGCGAGGGTTCCGCCACCCCGCCGGGCTGGTACGGCTGGCTGCACCACACCGTCGACACGCCGCCGACCGACGAGAACTACAAGCCCTACGAGTGGGAAAAGCCGCACCTGCCGAACATGACCGGCACGGCGCAGGCCTGGCGTCCGGAAGGCTCGCTCTACCGCACGGGCAAGCGCCCGCCGGCGACCGGCGACTACGAGGCCTGGACGCCGGGGAACTGAGGGGGCGGGCGCTTCGCCACGATTTCGCCTGCAGCGCCCTTCATGGCTGAGGCCGTCGAGACACCCTGCGCCGGCGCTGTCGCGCGTCAGCGGACGAGAAGAAGAATGCGGCTCCATTTCAGCACGTCGATATTTCGCGCAACGGCCCTCGGCCTCGCCCTGTGTGGCGTGACCGGCGCGGCCCATGCCGACAAGATCAGGCATCCGACGGCCGTCTTCGCGGGGCTGGACAAGATCACCGGCCGAATCATCGCCTTCGACGTCGCGATCGACGAAACCGTGCAGTTCGGCTCGCTGCAGATCACGCCGCGCATCTGCTATTCGCGGCCGGCGACCGAAGCGCCATTGACGGATTCCTTCGTCGAGGTCGACGAACTGCTCGAGGACAAGAAGTTCAAGCGCATCTTTTCGGGCTGGATGTTCGCGTCGAGCCCCGGCCTTCACGGCGTCGAACACCCCGTCTACGACGTGTGGCTGACCGACTGCAAAGGCGACGGCGAATTGCTGAAGACCCCGGTCGAGGCCAGGAAGGAAGAGCCGCCGCCGCCGAACGCCGATGTCCTCTCGCCGGGCGCGGAGCCCAAGCCGAAGACGACGAAACGCAAGGTCGAGCCCAAGGCGCCGCCGGTCGTGCAGCCGGATATCGGCGAAACGCTGCCGCCGGTCGATGCTCCGCCGCCGCGGCGCGCGCCGAACCGCTGGTTCAACAACAACGGTTCCGTTCCCGTCGGCCCGGATCCGGCCGGCCGGTAACGGGCTGTCGGCTCAGGCCGCGCGTCGACCCGACACGAAAGCGTCGAGCGCCGCGCTGAGCGCCTCGCGCGCGCTGCGCGGCGTCAATTCGTGATCGGCGCCGGAGATGGTGGTCGTGCGGACGCCGGGCAGGGGCGCGGCGGCGCGGCCGCGTTCGCCCAGATGGCGCTCGAGTTCGGCGAGGCCCGGATCGTTTTCGCTGTAGATCAGCAGCGTCTGCGCGCCGCGCGCCGACAATTCGCCGAACCAGCGCTCCACGGGATTGAGGCCCGGAACCATGCGACGGATCGCGAAACTCGCGTCGGTCGCATGGACGAGACCGGCCTTGACGACCTTCTTGGCGAGCGCAAAGAGCAGCGCGCGCGCGCCTTTCGCTTCCCCTTCGCCGCCGTCGCCGGCAAGCTTCATGTTGACGTCCGCGGCCTTGGTGCGCCGCCAGGCCTCGATCTGCATGGCGTAGGTCGGGCCGTAGAGGAAGCAGGACTGGTTGACGAGCGCGATCTTGGTCACGCGCCTGTCCTCGACCGCCGCGTGAAAGGCCTGATAGGCGCCGGAGCAGGCGCCGAACAACGACACGTCACGAACGCCTTGTGAAATGAGCCAGTCGATCGCCGCCTCGGTGTCTCGGGTCAGACCGCGGTCGAACAATGGCGCGCGGTCGGGCCCCAGAGGCGAGAGCGAATCGCCGACGCCGCTGAGGTCCATGCGTAGCGAGGCGACGCCGCTCTCGGCGAGATGCCGGGCCATGTCGACGAACATGCGCGCCCAGCCGATGTGGTAGACGCCGCCGGTGTTGAGGAAGACGACGGCGCGCGTTGGGCGCTCGTCGGCCGGGGGGCGGCAGTAGATTCCGACGAGGCGATTGTCGGGGCCGAACAGGGCCGCTTCCTCGCGCCACGATTTGGTGGCGAGGATGGCGGGTTCGAATCTGTCATTGCGAGGAGTGGAGCTACGAAAAAATCCATCCCCGAAACAAGGCAGGCGCCCCGGGATGGAATGCTTTGCTTCGCTCGCAATGACGGGATTGATTCCTTCGTTCACGAAATCCGCGATCCGCGAAATAGCCTTCGCCGGCGGCAGGGCGGCGGTCGGATCGCACATCATTTCCGCGTAACCCTCGAAGGGTTCGGCGGTCACGTCGGCGCCCAGGTCGCGCAGCTTGTCGACGAGCGGCGAGCCCTCCGGGTTCTGCGTCAGGATGAGCGTCGCGCAATCCTTCGCGCCCGAAAAACGACGCGAGCCGACGAGGGCGAGATCGTCGAGCGTCTCGCGCGAAATGCGGAAGCCGGCGGCCGACACGCCGTCGAAGCCTGCGTCCTCGGCGGCGCCGGGCTTGCCCTGGAAGATGCGGCTCATGACCTCGAGTTCGCGTTTCAGCGCGCGGCCGGAGGCAGGCGGGGCGAGAAGGACAAGGCGGACGGGCGCTATATCGCGCGCGGCCTCCAGCGCCAGCAGCGCGCCGAGCCGCAGACCGACGAGCACGACTTCCTCGACGCCGGTCATCTCCACGAGTTTTCGGGCGGCCTCGCCGATATTGCCGAGCCAGGTCGCCACGCGATGCGGGGCCTCGCCGTCGCCTTCGGAATCGGCCGTGCCGCGCCAGTCGAAGCGCAGGACGGGCATCTCGCGCGCCGAGATTTCCTCGGCGAGCAGGCGCAGAGAGGAGCGTGAACATAGATCCTCGAAGCCATGCGCCCCGCACAGAATCACGCCGCGCCGCGCGGCGCCGGGATGCAGCCAGCCGCGGCAATTGTCGAAGACGACGGGGATCAAGGAAGGCCTCCTGAAATTCGGAGGCATTGTGCCGTCAGGAGGTTAGGGCCGCGTGAATCGGCTTGCCTGCTCCCTCTCCCCGAACGCAAAGCGGCTGTTGCCGCATTGCGCGCCTAAGAAGGCTGACGTCGACAACAGCCGACTTCAGCGTGGGGAGAGGGTCGGGGTGAGGGGGCAAACGACTGGTTCGATTGTAGCGGCGTGAGCCCCTCATCCGGGCTTTGCCCACCTTCTCCCCGTGTTTACGGGGAGAAGGGCCGTCGCCCGATTGCTAGAGCGGCCCGATCTTCGTCGAATCCTCGCCGCGATGGAACGCGATCGCCATGCGGAACGATGTCGCGATGCGCTCGGCCATGGCGGTGACCGCCGGCGCGCCGATCTCGGGCATTTCCTCTGCCGCCGTCTCGCGGAACAGCTGCAGCCAGCGGGCGAAGTGCGCGTCGGAAATTTCCGGGAGTTTCAAATGCGGCGGCAGCGGCCGGCCGTCGTAGGTGCGGGCCTTCAGCATGGTGGAGGCCCAGAATTTCTTCAGCTTGTCGAGATGATGCGGCCAGTCGTCGATCTCGCGGTTGAAGATCGGGCCGAGCATGTCGTCGGCGCGCACCTTGGCGTAGAAGGCGTCGACCAGCCGGCCGAGGCCTTCCTCGTCGACGCCTTCGGGCGGGACGAAGCCGAGCTGGTAGCGGGTTTCATCGACCATGTTCAACCCCTGCCGCGATAGGGCGCAACGCCCTGATCCGGCAGCCAGAGCCCCTCCGGCGGGGCGCCCGTCTGCCAAAAAACGTCGATCGGCATGCCGCCGCGCGGATACCAGTAGCCGCCGATCCTCAGCCAGCGCGGCTCGAGCAGGCTGACCAGGTCCTTGGCGACCCGCACCGTGCAATCCTCGTGGAAGGCGCCGTGGTTGCGGAAGGAGGCGAGATAGAGCTTTAGGGACTTGGATTCCACCAGCCATTGCGCCGGCGCGTAATCGATCACCAGCGTCGCGAAATCGGGCTGGCCGGTCACCGGGCAGAGCGAGGTGAATTCCGGCTGCGTGAAGCGCGCGAGATAGAGCGTGTCGGGATGCGGGTTTTGCACGCGATCCAGCTCGGCCTCGTCGGGCGAGGCGGGCAGGGCGGCGTGCTTGCCCAGAAGGTTGGGGCCGTCGGCGGATTTCATGGGGAGGAGGGATAGGGCGCGGCGGTGGGCGGATCAAGGCGCGTTTGCGAGGCGATAGCGGCCGCCGCCGAGAAACAGAAGTACCCCTTCGTCTCGCAAGACCTGCAGCTGCTGGCGTATTTTTTCGCGTGTATGCTGGTTGCCTGGATATAGTGACTGAACGTAGCTTTCGTACGCATAGACTTCCTGAAGTGTGAACTCGGACTTACCGATCATTTCAACGCATTTCATGACCGCCAGCAGCCAGCCGCGCGCGTTGATACGTTCATTTCTTAGAAACAGGCTGCGGCGCCATTGATGGCGAACGTCCTCGACAGATTGCGTTTCCCGGTTTCGGACTACGAAAATCTTGCCCGCGTTCGGGATGTCCCGCAGGAGTATGTTGCAGCCAATCCAGCCTGCCCGTCGCGCAGCTGGCGCGAGCGGCTTTCGTTCTTCGATGATCGCAGGGACGAAAAATTGCTTTGGAATGACGACGAGGTCGGACACGCCGGTTTCGCGTCCATAGCTAAGTAGCATCAGGTTCGGGTTATCCGAGGCGTTGAGACGATCAATCATTGTCTTGTAGGCGCCGTCGACGATCCGGGGTCCGAATTTCCCTTTCTGGCTCTTGAGCTCGTATTGCTCATTGCAGTCGCCGCAGAAGAAATCCGCGACCGGACGATTGTTCTGAAATCTCTGAAGTTGCGGGCTCCCGCAATTCGGGCAGAAAGCCCATGAACGCACCCAGCTTTCAGTCAGCGCGCGCGCATTCTGGGACTCGCTCGAATATGTCGCTTGGGCTTCCTCGAACTCGAACTTCATCGTGCGGCCGAACTATGCTGCGTCCGGTAATTCGATTTCATGACCGATAATAGCGAAGGACTCGTCCGGGCGTGCGTCGAAATATGTCTTTGCCGCAGCGTCAATGCGTACCGGCATTGGCATGCCATGCAGCCGGTGCCAATTGCTATCGAGAAAGGTCTTAAGAATATGAAACGCTTGCGCTTTGTTGCCGCAAACGTCCAGAGTTTCTTCCGCCACGCGCTGAATTTGGATGGTCCACACGGTCGCTTTCATCGGCCATTCTCCTTAAAACAAGTATCGAGCAAAATGCTTTCGCAAGACAGGCACAATCTGCTCGCCCTGCAACCCTGCGACATCCGCGCCGCCTTCCCCTCAAGGCCCCGCCGCAGTAAAAGGCCCCGCGCAAGCCCTTTCAGATTCCCATTCCGAGGCCGCTCATGACCGACATCATCGACATCCACGCCCGCGAAATCATGGATTCGCGCGGCAATCCGACCGTCGAGGTCGATGTCACGCTCTCCGACGGCTCGTTCGGCCGCGCGGCCGTGCCCTCGGGCGCCTCGACCGGCGCGCACGAGGCCGTCGAATTGCGCGACGGCGACAAGAAGCGCTTTCTCGGCAAGGGCGTGCTGAAGGCGATCGACAGCGTCAATGATTCCATCGCCGACGCTCTCGTTGGCATGGACGCGACCGACCAGATCGCCATCGACGACGTCATGATCGCGCTCGACGGCACGCCTAACAAGGCCAAGCTCGGCGCCAACGCAATTTTGGGCGTCTCGCTGGCGACGGCGAAAGCTGCAGCCGACGCTGTCGGCCTGCCGCTGTGGCGCTATGTCGGCGGCGCGCATGCGCGCACGTTGCCGGTGCCGATGATGAACATCGTCAACGGCGGCGCCCATGCCGACAACCCCATCGACTTCCAGGAATTCATGATCCTGCCGGTCGGCGCGCCGTCGCTCAAGGAAGCCGTGCGCTGGGGCGCTGAGGTCTTCCACACGCTGAAGAGCGCGCTGAAGAAGGAAGGCCACAACACCAACGTCGGCGACGAGGGCGGCTTCGCCCCGAACCTGCCGTCGGCGGAAGCTGCCCTCGACTTCTGCATGAAGGCGATCGAGCAGGCGGGTTTTTCGGCCGGCAAGGACATGTTCCTGGGGCTCGACTGCGCCTCGACCGAGTTCTTCAAGGGCGGTTCGTACCACTATGAAGGCGAGGGCAAGACTCGTTCGATTGCCGAGCAGGTCGACTATCTCGCTGGGCTGGTCGCGGCCTATCCGATCGTCACGATCGAGGACGGCATGAGCGAGGACGACTGGGAAGGCTGGAAGCTGCTGACGGAAAAGATCGGCGGCAAGTGCCAGCTCGTCGGCGACGATCTCTTCGTCACCAACGTGTCGCGTCTTTCGCGCGGCATCAAGGAAGGCATCGCCAATTCGATCCTGGTGAAGGTCAACCAGATCGGCTCGCTGACCGAGACGCTGGCCGCCGTCGAAATGGCGCAGCGCGCGGGCTATACGGCGGTCATGTCGCACCGCTCGGGCGAGACGGAAGATTCGACGATCTCCGACCTCGCCGTCGCGACGAACTGCGGGCAGATCAAGACGGGTTCGCTCGCCCGTTCCGACCGGTTGGCCAAGTACAACCAGCTCATCCGCATTGAGGAGGAGCTGGGCTCGCAGGCCGTGTATGCAGGCCGCGCGGCGCTGAAGGCGCTGGCGTAAGACACAACGCTGGTTCCCTCTCCCCGTGCAACGGGGAGAGGGCTAGGGTGAGGGGCCAGGCCGCTTCTCGCCCTTTTCAATTTCGAGACGCTTGCTAGCCGTTTCGCCCCTCACCCCAGCCCTATTCCCGCGTCTGCGGGGATAGGGAGCAGGTCGACGCCGCCATGACCATGGAAAAAACCTTCGATCCCAAATCCGTCGAGAGCCGCATCGCGGCCGCGTGGGAGGCCGCCGACGCCTTCAAGGCGGGGCGGCCGGAGCGGGCCGGCGCGGAAACCTATTGCATCGTCATTCCGCCGCCGAACGTCACCGGCAACCTGCACATGGGCCACGCGCTCAACAATACCTTGCAGGACATTCTGTGCCGGTTCGAGCGGATGCGCGGCAAGGACGTGCTGTGGC
>JAGRKN010000091.1:9556-10409 GCA_020442275.1 Rhodoblastus sp.
CAGATGGTGGTCGAGCGCCAGATGATGGAGCGCAAGGAGCCAGGCCGCCGCGATATTGGCCGCGAGGCTTTTTTGGAGAAGGTCTGGGCGTGGAAGGCCGAGTCGGGCGGGGCGATCGTCCAGCAGTTGAAGCGGCTCGGCGCCTCCTGCGACTGGTCGCGCGAGCGCTTCACCATGGACGAGGGCCTGTCGAAGGCGGTGGCCAAGGTTTTCGTCCAGCTCTATCGCGACGGGCTGATCTACAAGGACAAGCGCCTCGTCAACTGGGACCCGAAGCTCCTGACCGCGATCTCGGACCTCGAGGTCGTGCAGGTCGAGACCAAGGGCTCGCTTTGGTATTTCCGCTATCCCGTGGTCGACAGCCACGGCCGGGAGACCGGCGAGCACATCGTGGTCGCGACCACGCGCCCCGAGACCATGCTCGGCGATAGCGGCGTCGCGGTCCATCCGGACGACGAGCGCTACACTGACCTGGTCGGCAAGCGCGTGCGGCTGCCGCTGGTCGGCCGCCTCATCCCGATCGTGGCGGATGAATATTCCGATCCCGAAAAGGGCACGGGCGCGGTCAAGATCACGCCCGCGCACGACTTCAACGACTTCGAAGTCGGCAAGCGAAATGATCTTAAACAGATCAATATCTTGGACCCGGAAGCTCGCATTTCGATTCAGGACAATGTCGCCTTTCTGGATGACGTGCCCGAGAGCGCGGAGCTGACCGAAACGCTCGCCGCCCTGCACGGGCTTCCCCGAGAGGCCGCGCGAAAAGCGGTGGTCGAGATGATGGAGGCCAAGGGCCTCGTCGAGAAGATCGACCCGCATGTGTTGCAGGTCCCGACCGGCGACCGCTCGAATG
>JAGRKN010000385.1:0-177 GCA_020442275.1 Rhodoblastus sp.
CGAAACGGTCTCGGCGGCTACGAGCTGCCGAAAATCTTGAGAAGGTAAGGAGCCTCGCATGGAAGAGCAGAAGTCCTGGTACGCCTCCACCACCATCTGGGGCGGCGCCGTCGCGGCCGTCGCCGGTCTCGCCGGCATCTTCGGCTACACGATCTCGCCGGCCGACCAGGCCGCGCT
>JAGRKN010000385.1:416-2665 GCA_020442275.1 Rhodoblastus sp.
CGGCCGCCGAGAACGAAACGATGCAAGACACGGCGGAGATCGCGGATGAGCAGGCCAGGGTCAATTCTGAGCGCCCTGATGTGCTCGATATTGCTCGCGAGCTGCGCGCCGAGGCAGACGCAGCCGATGGCCGCGGCGCAGCCGCAGGCGCAACGCCAAGATCAGCGAAAAGCTGAAATCCGCGCAAAACTCAGCCCCCGCTGCGGCTCGGCGACGAACTGGACGCCCGAGCAGAAACGCGCGGTCGCCGGCGTCATCGAAAAGAACGCGGCCGATCCCGGCATGGCCCTGCTCGCGGGCGAATGGCGCCGCGAGACGAAGGCGATCGAGACCTGCCGCGGAGAGGCGAAGTGACGGACTGGGGTAATATCGCGCAGATCGCGGCGGCCATCGTCGGCGTCGCGGGTTTTCTGACATCGCTCTGGGCGGCGCGCGCGAAGCGTTTCGACGACAAGATCGAGGCCGTGATCCGCAAGAACGAAGCGGCGATCGACGGGGTCAGGCCTGATATCAGCCGCGCCTTCGAGCGGATCGACGGCGCGGAGCAGCGGCTGGCGCGCGTCGAGAACGAACTGGCGCATCTGCCGAACAAGGACATGGTCCACGCGCTTCAACTGGGCATGAGCGAACTCAAGGGGCAGATGGCTGCGCTCGTCGAACGCGTGACGCCGATCGCGCGTTCGATCGACAGGGTCGAGCAATCATTGATAGAGAGGGCGGACAAGTGAGCCTGGCGACGATCATCGAACAGGAAGCACGGCTGTTCATCTTGCAGCAGCTCGCCGCCGAGCGTGACGGTCGAGGCACGTCGCAGCGCCTGAAGCCGCTCCTGCGCGAGGTGCTGGCGATCAACCGACCGATCGAATGGGTGGAAACCCAAGTCGCATTCTTGCGCGAAATGGGCGCTGTTCAGGTGCGCGCGACCGCCGCCGTGACGATCGTCGAGATTACAGATGTCGGCCGCGAACACCTGTCGCGCGCCCAGCCGATCGCCGGCGTCAAGCCTGCGCCTTCCGAGAGCGTGTGACGTGGCCGGCGAGCGCGTCACGCGCGGACGCCTCTCCTCGCTCGACCTCGTGCCGGAAGCCGGCCAGGACGACATCGTCTGGGCGATGGGCGAACTGAACCGGCGGCAACGCACGCAGAGCGATATTCTCGACGAGCTCAACGGCCGGCTCGCCGACAAAGGGCTCGAACTCATTTCCAAATCGGCCTTCAACCGCAAGGCGGTTTCTGTCGCCCGCGCCGGCCAGCGCATGGCGGAAAGTCGCGCGATCTTCGCCGGCATCGCCGATTATCTGACGCCGGAAAAGATCGACGACGGCAATGTCGCGCTCGGCGAATTCATCAAGACGCTGATCGCCGAGATCGTGTCGGCCAACGAAACCTTGTCGCCGAAGGCGGCGATGGAAGTCTCGCGCGCCTTCCAGTCCGTGGTCGCCGCGCAAAACGTCTCCTTCATCCGGCGGTCTCGCGCGAAGGCCGACGAGGAGGCCCAAGCCAAGAAGACCGCCGACGCGGTCGCGAAGGTCGCTACCGAGGCGGGTCTTTCGGCCGAGCGCGTGGCGCAGCTGCGGCGCGAGTTTCTGGGCGTGCGTCCGCAACCGAAGCCGGAGGGCGCATGAGCGCGACCTCCGAACTCGAACCCGTCCTGTCACGCGATCCGCGCGCTCTGCCAGAGGAATTGCCGCGCGGCGCGGAAGTGCCCGAAAATCTCGATCCGCTCGCCGACGGCGTACTCATGCGCCACCAGGCCGAATGGATCGAGGACAAGAGCGATCTCAAACTCGGCGAAAAAGGACGGCGCACCGGCGTCACCTTCGCCGAGGCGCTCGACGAGACGTTGATCGCCGCGACCAAGAAATCGGCCGGCGGCCAGAACTGCTTCTACATCGGCGACACCAAGGACAAGGGCCGCGAATTCATCGGCTATTGCGCGCATTTTGCACGTGTCATCGCGGGCGACCTCGGCCGGATCGAGGAATTCATGTTCGAGGACCAGAAGCCCGACGGCGGCACGAACCTGATCGCGGCTTTCCGCATCCGCTTCGCGTCGGGCTGCCGGATCGAGGCGCTGTCGTCGCGGCCCGAGAATATTCGCGGCCTGCAGGGCGTGGTGTGCATCGACGAAGCGGCGTTCCACAAGGACGTGCGCGGCGTGCTCGACGCCGTCAACGCGCTCCTGATCTGGGGCGGCAAGATCAGGGTCATCTCGACGCACAACGGCGTGCTCAATCCCTTCAACGAGC
>JAGRKN010000092.1:0-2615 GCA_020442275.1 Rhodoblastus sp.
GCGCTGCCCGGCCTGGAAGCCTTCGAACATGACCTTGGCTTAGCCGCCGCCGCCCGAGCCTTCCTCGTCATAGTCGACCTTGACCAATTCGCCGCCGAGCGACTTCACCTGATCGGCCACTTCCGCGCGCGTGTCATTGGCGCGCACGATCGCGCCGAGGCCCGCCGCCGTGCCGATGGCCGCGAGGCCCGCGACGCCCGCGCCGGCGATGAAGACCTGGGCCGGCGGGATCTTGCCGGCGGCCGTGATCTGGCCGGCGAAATAGCGGCCGAAGGCGTTGGCGGCCTCGATGACGGCGCGATAGCCGGTGACGCCCGCCTGCGAGGTCAGCGCATCCATTTTTTGCGCGCGAGACAGCAGGCGCGGTACGGCGTCCATCGCCAGCGCCGTGACCTTCTTCTCCTTGAGCTTTTCCATCAGCTCCGGGTTCTGCGCCGGCCAGATGAAGGAGATGAGCGCCTGGCCTTCCTTCATCTGCGCGACTTCGCCGTCGGTCGGCACGCGCACCTTGAAGACGATGTCCGAGCCCGACCAGATATCGGCGGCCGTATCGGCGATCTTCGCGCCAGCCGCGGTCAGGGCGTCGTCGTAGATGTCGGCCGCGTCGCCCGCGCCCTTCTCGACCAAGACCGTAAATCCGAGGCCGACCAGTTTCTGGACGACATCGGGCGCGATCGCGACGCGCTTTTCGCCGGGAAAAATTTCCTTGGGAATTCCAATGACCTGCGGCATCGGCTCGTTTCTCCTCGCGTCCTCGTGGCGGCGGCCGCCCCGAGGCCCGTCTTTTCGTTCAGAAGCCAAGGGTTGGCTTCATACATCAATCCCGTGCAGCACCATAGAGCGAGGCTTGCGAGCGAGGAAATCCATTCCTTCGGATTCGCCGCGATCGGTCGCGGGCCGCGATGGAGGCGGGCGATCGGGAGTGGTCATATGCACGCTGATCGCGGAAGCCTCACGCGCGCGGCCGATCGCATGGAGTCGGCCGGAAATCCGGCCGAAGCCAAGGTCTGGATCGTGCGCTGGGAAAGACAGGACCGCGAGCCTGAAGGCTCGCGGTCCAGATAGAGTCCGCGATCCCGTTCAGACGCGAATGCGGCTCGCGCCGTCGCGGGCGATACGGTTGTTGGGGTCGAGCACGAGGGCGCGCTGGTAGGATTCGGCCGCCTTCACGCGGTTGCCCTGCTTCTCGTAGGCGACGCCGAGACCGGCCCAGCCGTTGGGGTTCTTGTTGTCGACGTTGAGCGTCGCATTGAAATCCTCGATCGCCTTGTCGTACTTGCCGAGCGCCAGCAGGCTCTCGCCACGCGCCTGATAGGGCGCGGCCGCGAAGGGGTCGCGGTCGATGGCGTTGTCGAAATCGGTGACGGCGCGCTGGCTCTCGCCGCGCTTCTGGTAGATCAGGCCGCGGGCATGGAAGGCCTGCGCGCTCTCCGGATTGAGGCGGATCGCCTGATCGAGGTCCGACATTGCCTGGTCGAGGCTGCCCTGCGCGCGCAGAAGGTTGGCGCGGCCGAGATAGGCCGAGGCATGGCGTGGATTGACCTCGATGGCGCGGGTAAAGTCGGCGAGCGCGGCGTCGTTGCGGCCGAGCTGGCGCTGCGCGAGGCCACGGTTGGTGTAGGCGGCCGCGTTGTTCGGATCGATCTTGAGCGCCTGGGTGAAGTCGGCGATCGCCTCGCCCATGCGGCCGTTGCGGGCGTAGGCGTTGCCGCGCGTCAGATAGGCCTCGGCGCTGTTGGGATTGCGATTGATGACGTCGGTCAGCGAGGCGATGTTGGCGGAGGCGGCGGCCGGATCATCCGGGGCGACTTCGGCGATCTTCGGCGTCGAGCCGCTCAGGCCGCGCGNNGCGTCGCGCCGACCGTGTCGCAGCCGGCGAGCGCCAGGCCCAGGCCGAGCGCGGCAAAGGCGGCGAGCGCGCCGCGCGCCTGCGACATCGACGTCCAGCGGTTGCGAATTCCTGCGACCATGACGGCCCCTTCACGTGTCCAGCCGTTGAAGAATGGCGACCCTATCGGTCCGCATTCGGGCGACTTGCGGGACAATTCGCGCAAAGTCGAAAAAAACGGTCAAGAAACCGTTAACTGATGCAAAAAAGACACGGCGGCCGAACAGGTCGACCGCCGCGGCAAACGAAACGCGGAAGAAGCTTAGCGAGCCGCGCCGAAAGCGGGCTTGGGCTTCGAGGGCAGAAGGCCTTCGCGCTGCATCTTCTTGCGGGCGAGCTTGCGGGCGCGACGGACGGCCTCGGCCTGTTCACGGGCGCGCTTCTCGGACGGCTTCTCGTAATGGCCGCGCAGCTTCATTTCACGGAAAATGCCTTCGCGCTGCATCTTCTTCTTGAGCGCCTTGAGCGCCTGGTCGACGTTGTTGTCGCGAACGAGAACTTGCACCGGACCTCCTGTGGCGGGCTTTTGGGCCCGATCGGGCATGCGCCATTTCGGCTCCGCCCATGAATTCAGAAAACGGGGAACCGCCCGCGCCCGAGGGGCTAAGGCGATAGTGGGGTGGCGATTAACAGAATCCCGGGGGCTTGTCTATTGCCGGCCAGGCAAAAACACCCGCGTCACATGCCCCATTTTCCGACCCGGCCGGGCCTCCGCCTTGCCGTAGAG
>JAGRKN010000092.1:2739-6581 GCA_020442275.1 Rhodoblastus sp.
GAGCCCAGCGGCCAGCCGCAGATGGCGCGGACGTGCTGCTCGAATTGCGAGGTTTCCGCGCCCTCGATCGTCCAGTGGCCGGAATTGTGGACGCGCGGCGCGATCTCGTTGACCACGACCTTTTCGCGCCGGGCGCCGTCCGGGCCGGTATCGGACACGAGAAACATCTCGACCGCGATCACACCGACATAATCGAGCGCGTCGAGGATCTTGTGGCATATCTCCATGGCTTCGGCCGCCGTCTCCGGCGCCATGCGGGCGGGCGCCCGGGTAAGGCTGAGGATGTGGTTCTCGTGCTCGTTCTCGCAGACGTCGAAAGCCGCGAAGGAGCCGTCGGGCCCGCGCGCGCCGACGACCGAGACCTCGCGCTCGAAATTGACGAAGCCCTCGAGAATGCACGGCGCGCCGCCGAGCGCGCGAAAAGCCGCGCCGACGTCGGAGCCCTCGCGCAGCATGATCTGGCCCTTGCCGTCATAGCCGAGACGCCGGGTCTTGAGGATCGAGGGGCGGCCGATCCTGCCGATATGGCGGATCAGCGCGCCGGCGTCGTCGACCGCCGCATAGGGCGCGGTCGGGATGCCGAGGGAATTGACGAAATCCTTCTCGACCAGCCTGTCCTGCGTCTTTTCGAGCGCCAGCGGGCCCGGCCGCACCGGTTTGCGGGCGGCGAGAAAGGCGGCGGTCGCGGCCGGGACGTTCTCGAATTCATAGGTCACGACGTCGACGGCGGCGGCGAAGCGAGCGAGCGCGGCCTCGTCGGTCCATTCGCCGGTCGTGAAAGCAGACGCCACATGGCAAGCCGGCTCGTCGGCGTGATGGGCGTAGATGTGGGTCTTGATGCCGAGCGGCGCGGCGGCAAGCGCGATCATGCGGCCGAGCTGGCCGCCGCCGAGTACGCCGATGGTCGATCCCGGCGGGAGGATGTCAGGCGTCATCGGACGGACGTTCGGCGACAGAGGCCGTCTGCTTCGCGCGAAAGGCGTCGAGACGGTCGGCGAGACCCGCGTCGTTCAGCGCCAGCACGGCGGCGGCGAGCAGCGCGGCGTTGATGGCCCCGGGCTTGCCGATCGCCAGAGTGCCGACCGGAATGCCGCCGGGCATCTGGACGATGGAAAGAAGAGAATCCTGCCCCGACAGCGCCTTGGATTCCACGGGCACGCCGAAGACCGGCAGCGGGGTCATGGCGGCGCACATGCCCGGCAGATGGGCCGCGCCGCCGGCGCCTGCGATCACCACCTTGAAGCCCGCCTCCTTCGCGCCTTTGGCGAAGGCCACGAGGCGGTCGGGCGTGCGGTGGGCGGAGACGATGCGCGCGTCGTGCGGCACGCCAAGCGCATCGAGCGTCTCGGCGGCGTGGCGCATGGTCGCCCAGTCGGACTGGCTGCCCATGATGATGGCGACGGGGGCGGTCGTTGTGCGCTGCGGCAAGTGCGCCTCTGGTTTTCGGAGAAAACGCGCGGATAAACGAAGGGGCGTTCCGAGGCAAGCCGGCGGCCCCGGCTGCTCAGGCGATGATGTCGGGAAAGAGCTGGTCTTCGACGAAGGACAGGCGGTCGCGCAGGGAAAGCTTGCGCTTCTTGAGACGCTGGATCTGGAGCTGGTCGCTCGCGCCGACGGAGCCGAGAGCCTCGATCGCGGCGTCGAGGTCGCGATGCTCCTGCTTCAGCCGCTCCAGTTCCGCTTCAAGCGCTTCGCGTTCGGCGTCGGTAATTTTCGGCGACATGTGGTCCGGGCGATAGGCGCTGGCAGAAACGTGCAAGACATCGCGCGCACGCTGCCGCGAAGCAACGGACGCGCGGACAGTATCGCGCCGCTCATGCCGGACGGCAAGGGCGCCGCGACAGTTTCAGGCGTGTCGCGACAGTTTGAAGCGAGGTTGCGGCGCAAACTTCAGTTCACGTTAAATTTGATTGGCGGCGTGCGACGGAAAGGCTTGCGGCCTGTCAAACCTGTGTCATCATCTCGTGTGTGCGATTGATCAAGGAGAGCATGCATGTCGATGCAAAGCCATCTCGCCGAACTCGAGCGGCGCCACAAGACGCTCGAGAACGAAATCGAGAAGGAACTTCTTCACCCCGGGAGCGACGAAAATCACATCCATGAGCTGAAGAAGAAGAAGCTTCGACTGAAGGACGAAATTACCAAGCTGAAAATTCAGGACAGCGAGACCGTCCACTAGCGACGATCGAGGGTTTTGCCCCCAAACATCCCCGGCCCCGCGCTGCGCGGCCGGGGATTTTTGTTTCGGCTTTCAGCTCTGCTCCAGCCGCTTGCGCAGCTCGGTCTTCAAGACCTTGCCGTAATTGTTCTTCGGGAGTTCCTCGACAATGTAATAGGCCTTGGGCCGCTTGAACCGCGCGATGAGGTCGAGGCAATGGGCGTCGAGCGCGCCCGGATCGATCGCGGCGCCAGGCGCCGGCGTGACGAAGGCGACGAGTTCCTCGCCCCAGTCCTCGTGCTTGCGGCCGACGCAGGCGACCTCGGCGACATCGGCGTGAGCCAGCAGCGCTTCCTCGACCTCGCGCGGATAGATGTTGGAGCCGCCCGAAATCACGACGTCCTTGGAGCGGTCGTGCAGGGTCAGATAGCCGTCCTCGTCCATAGCGCCCATGTCGCCGGTCCACAGCCAGCCGCCTTTCAGCGTCTCGACCGACGCCTGCGGATTGCGCCAGTAGCCCGGCATGACGGCCGGGCCCTGCGCCAGCACTTCGCCGATTGTTCCACGCGGCGCTTCCGATCCGTCGGCTTCGGCGATCTTCACGCGCATGCAAC
Organism: Rhodoblastus sp.; assembly: GCA_020442275.1. GTDB lineage: Bacteria > Pseudomonadota > Alphaproteobacteria > Rhizobiales > Beijerinckiaceae > JAJXWB01. The sequence goes on from JAGRKN010000092.1 coordinate 5,512, forward strand.
TCTGCGCGAGGCCGACGGAGGCGAGACGCTCGCGCCAGCGCGGTTGCGCGCGATCGGAAATCGTTTCGCGCGACAGCGCCGTGATGCACATCGGGCTTTCGCCCTGGCCGTAGATCTGCACGAAGCGCGGGCCCATGACCTCGACCGCCTCGACGATGTCGGCGAGATACATCGGGCCGCCGCCGTAGACGATGGTCTTGATCCCGTCGCCATCCGAGCCGACGGCCCTGGCGCGCTCGACGAGCCTACGCACCATGGTCGGCGCCGCGAACATCGAGATGTTGCGCAGGTTCTTGGCGAGGTCGAGGATTTCCTGCGGCTCGAAACCGCCGCTGTCAGGCACGACGTGGCGCGCGCCGCGCATCACATGCATGAAATTGTAGAGGCCGGCGCCGTGGGACATGGGCGCGGCGTAGAGCGCGGCGTCGCTCGGCGACACGTCGTCGACATCCACGAAATATGTGAGCGCGGTCGCCAGAATGTTGGCGCTCGAAATCATCACGCCCTTCGGCCGGCCGGTCGTGCCCGAGGTATAGAACAGCCAGAGCATGGCGTCGTCCGCCATGGGCGTCGGTTCGGCCAGCGGCGACGTCTCCCGCATCGTGGCGAAGTCGGCGCTGTCGATGCGGATCAGGTCGAGGCCGGCAGGCAAGACGTCCGCGAGTTCGTGCGCGTGATCGGAAGAAGCGATAACGATTTTCGCTTCGCTGTTTTCGATGATCCACGCGCATTCGCGCGGGTGAAGCTTGGCGTTGATCGGCACGGCCGCCGCGCCCGCGAACCATATGCCGTACATGGCCTCGAGATATTCGACGCAATTGCCCGCAAACAGAGCGACGCGGTCGCCGGGCGCAATGGCTTTCGCGCGCAAGGCCGCGCCGATCGAGGCAGCGGCGCGTGCGAAGGCCGCGTAGTCGGCGACCACGCGGTCGCCCGCCAGCAAGGCGGGCGCGCCGGGCGTGCGGCGCGCGGCGCGAACGAGCCATTCGGCGGGGTTCATCGCCTCTCCTCCGGAGCCTGCGTCACACCGCCTTGGCGCGCTCGCGCAGCACGAACTTCTGGATCTTGCC
>JAGRKN010000092.1:6586-16574 GCA_020442275.1 Rhodoblastus sp.
TGCCGGTCGAGGTCTTCGGCAATTCCGTGAAGACGACATTCTTCGGGCATTTGAAGCGCGCGAGCAGGCCTCGGCACCATTCGATCAGTTCGGCCTCGGTGGCGCTGGCGCCGGGTTTGAGCTCCACGAAGGCGCAGGGCGTCTCGCCCCATTTGTCGTCGGGCCGCGCAACGACCGCCGCCTGTGCGACGGCGGGATGCTTGAACAGCGCGTCCTCGACCTCGATCGAGGAAATATTCTCGCCGCCGGAGATGATGTCCTTCGAGCGGTCCTTCAGCTGGATGTAGCCGTCGGCATATTTCACGCCGAGGTCGCCGGAATGGAACCAGCCGCCGGCGAAGGCGGCGTCCGTTGACTTCTTGTTCTTGAGATAGCCCTTCATCACGACATTGCCGCGGAACATGACCTCGCCGAGCGTCGCGCCGTCGGCGGGCACAGGCTGCATGGTCTCGGGGTCGAGCACGTCGAGATTTTCGAGCGCGAGATAGCGCACGCCCTGACGCGCCTTGAGCGCGGCCTGCTCGTCGTCGGGCAGGGCGTCCCACTTGCCGTTCCATTCGTTGACGACGGCGGGACCGTAGACTTCGGTGAGCCCATAGACGTGGGTGACGGCGAAGCCCGCAGCCTTCATCTGGCCGAGCACGGCGGCCGGCGGCGGCGCGCCGGCGGTAACGAATTCGACCGTTTTCGACAAAGGCTTCTTCTCGGCGCTGCTTGCGGCCAGCATGGTCGACATCACAATGGGCGCGCCGCACATGTGCGTGACGCCATGGGCCGACATGAGCTCATACATGGTAGAGGCGCGCACCGCGCGCAGGCAGACATGCGTGCCGGCGACCGCGCTCAGCGACCAGGGAAAGCACCAGCCGTTGCAGTGGAACATCGGCAGCGTCCAGAGATAGACGGGATGCTTGCCGAGATTGGCCGAGAGCACATTGCCGACGGCCAGCAGATAGGCGCCGCGATGGTGATAGACGACGCCCTTGGGGTCGCCCGTCGTGCCCGAGGTGTAATTGAGCGCGATGGCGTCCCATTCGTCGTCGGGCATATGCCAGCCGTAGGCGGGATCGCCGGCCGCCAGAAAAGCCTCGTATTCGAGCGCGCCAATGCGGTCGCCGGGGCCGTCGTAGACGGGATCGTCGTAATCGATGATGAAGGGCTTCGTTTTCGCGAGCTTCAGCGCCTCGCTCATGACCTTGGAGAATTCGCGGTCGACGATCAGCACCTTGGTTTCGGCATGGTCGAGCGTGAAGGCGATGATCGCCGCGTCGAGGCGCGTATTGAGCGCGTTGAGCACGCCCTTGCACATGGGCACGCCGTAATGCGCTTCGACCATGGCGGGCGTGTTGGCCATCATGACCGACACCGTGTCGCCGCGCTTGATCCCATGCTTTTCGAGCGCGCTGGCGAGACGGCGGGCGCGCGCATAGAGATCGCGATAGGGCCGGCGCAGGTCGCCGTGGATGACGGCGGTATGGTCGGGGAAGACGGCGGCGGCGCGCTCGAGAAATTGCAGCGGGGTCAACGGCTGATGATTTGCTGCATTGCGGTCGAGATCGATGTCGTAGGCTGTGCGCGTCATTCCGCTCCCCTGAAGCTGTCGCCTATCCATAGCGCGAAATAAGCCTGTCGAAAATTCGGGCGCCGCCGTTTGCTTCCGACATGCGGAACCGTTTGCCTTCCCTAGCATGTTTGTGCATGTTCCCCGTCCTGAAAAGCAAAACGGAGGGAATGATGAAAAACAGGATGATGGTTGCGGTCGCGTTCGGCGCGATGCTGGCCGCCGCGCCCGCGCTGGCGCAGGACAAGAACGTCAAGATCGGCGTGCTCAACGACCAGTCGAGCCTCTACGCCGATATCGGCGGCCCGAATTCGGTCAATGCGGTCAAGCTCGCCATCGAGGATTCGGGCCTGACCAAGAAGGGCTGGAAGATCGACGTCCTCGTCGCGGACCACCAGAACAAGCCCGACGTCGGCGTGAACATCACGCGCCAGTGGGCCGACGTCGACAAGGTCGACATGGTCGCCGACACGCCGAACTCGGGCGTCGCGCTCGCCGTGTCGAACGTCGTCAAGGAAAAGAACATCGTTCTGGTCAATTCGGGCGCGGCGTCGGCCGACCTGACCGGCAAGGCCTGCTCGCCGAACACCGTGTCGGCGACCTACGACACCTACATGCTCGCGCATGGCACTGGTCAGGCGATGACCAAGGCTGGCGGCGACACGTGGTTCTTCCTCACGTCCGACTACGCCTTCGGCCATGCGCTGGAGCGCGATACGGCTGAGGTCGTGAAGGCCAACGGCGGCAAGATCCTCGGCGGCGTCAAGCATCCGCTCAACACGGCCGACTTCTCGTCCTTCCTGCTGCAGGCGCAGGCCTCGAAGGCCAAGGTGATCGGTCTCGCCAACGCCGGCGGCGACACCACCAACGCCATCAAGCAATCCGCCGAATTCGGCATCGTCCAGGGCGGGCAGAAGCTGGCCGCGCTCCTGTTCTTCATCAACGACGCGCATGCGCTGAGCGCCAAGACGGCGCAGGGCCTGACCTTCACCAACTCGTTCTACTGGGACGCCAACGACGATACGCGCGCCTTCGCGAAGCGCTTCTCGGCGATGGCCAACAAGGGCCAGATGCCGTCGATGACGCAGGCCGGCGTCTATGCCGGCACGCTGCATTATCTCAAGACGCTGGAAGCCATGGGCGGCAATCCGCACGATGGCGTCAAGGTCGTCGCGAAGATGAAGGAGCTTCCGGCCGTGGACAAGCTGTTCGGCAATGCGCCGTTCCGCGCGGACGGCCGCCGCATGGTCAAGGCCTACCTCTACGAAGTGAAGAAGCCTTCGGAATCGAAGGGCGAGTGGGACCTGTTCAAGAAGGTCGCCGACATCTCGCCTGAAGACGCGGCGCGCCCGCTGTCTGAGAGCCAGTGCCCGCTCATCAAGAAGTGATCGGGCCAACCTGAATGTAGAACCGGCGGGGCATGGCCCCGCCGGTTTTCGTTTCGGCCTCGCTCACTCGCAGACGCGCACGCGACGGCGGCCGAGATAATTGCCCCAGTCGTCGTAGACCGGCTGGCGCACGATGTAGCATCCCCCGTAGGCAGGGTAGGCGGGAGCCGAATTGGCGGCCGCCGCAGCGCCGAGAATGCCGAGCGCCGCCGCGCCGACGCCAAGGCCGATGGCTGCGCCGGAGCTGATGCCGCGCCCGCCACCGCGCCAGCCGCGCCCGCCGCCGCCGACAAAACGGCCTCCGCCGACGCGACCGCCGCCAATTCTGCCCCCGCCGACGCGTCCACCTGCGACGCGCCCGCCACCGACACGACGGCCCTGCGTCTTCACGATCAGATCAGACGCCTCGCTCGATGCGATCGGCGCATTTGACAAGGCTTTGCCCGCGACGCTCAAAGGCGCGGCAGACGCCGCGCTCGTCGCCAGAAGCGATGCGCCTGCCAGCAGCGCCGCCCCGAGGATCCAGCTTCTTCCGTTCATATCTGCCCCCTTGCTCATCCTGCGCGATACTCTGCGCCTCTCAAACGTATGACTGGATGCGGGGCGCACAATCTGCGCGAGATCAAACAATGACATCTTGAAGTGCGAAAAACTGTCGCAGTTTCAAGGTGCAATGCGGAAATGGCCTTCGCATGCGCAACAAAAAAGCCGGCGAGCATGGCGCCCGCCGGCTTGCATGTTTCGTTCTGTCGCTATTGCGATCAGTCGCAGACGCGCACGCGACGACGTCCAATATAATTGCCCCAGTCGTCGTACATCGGACGACGAACCCAGTAGCATTCGCCTGCGTCATAGACCGGCGCCGGCGCCGGATGCGCGTTGGCGGCCGCCGCCGCGCCAAGAATGCCGAGCGCCGCCGCGCCGACGCCAAGGCCGATGGCCGCGCCGGAGCTGAGCCCGCGACGACGTCCTCCGCCGCCGCCGGGGACGAAGCGGCCGCGTGGCGCGACGCCCACGCGCCCGCCACCGCCGCGTCGCCGCATCTGCACCTCCGTCACGCCGGCGTCCGGCGAGATCGAGGACAGAGCAGGCATATGCGCGGCTCCGCCGAAGCCCGCGGGCGCCGCGACCGCGCCGTCGAGCGTGAACGCCAGGCCGATGGCCAGAATGGCGCCTGTCCTGAGTATGGTTCGTTTCATGATGACACCCTCTTGCGCTTGGCGCCGTCCAAGCGAGTGAAAGCCTCGTTCGCCGCGAGCGCTCGATGCGAAAAGAGCGGCAAAAGAGGCTGGAACCCGCAACTTGCCGTCAATTGTGGCCAACATCAACCTTGGCAATGGGAATGGCCGGCGGATTCGAAATGGCGGAACGCCCGGCGAATATTGCCCTTACAGCGCGCCGAGGCCCTTCAATCCGTCCCAGACCAGCTTGAGGCCGATCAGGAAAGTCATCGCGTAGACGAATTTGTAGAAGGCGCCCGCCTGCACCCGGCGCACCAGCCAGACGCCGGCGAATGTGGCGGCGATGGCGATCGGAAACAGGCTGGCCGAGACCGCGAAATTGTCGAAGGACACTTGGCCGAGCGCGAAGAAAGCGGCGAGCTTGATGAGATTGACCGCCGCAAAAACCATGGTCTGCACGCCCGCGTAGATCTGCGGTTTCAGGCGCTGCGGCAGGACATAGACCTGAAAGGGCGGCGAGCCGGCGTTGGCGATGAAGCTGGTGAAGCCGAGGCAGGCGCCCCAGAAAATTCCCGGCGCGATATTCGCGGGTTGTGGCTCTTCCGTGCGCGAAGACTTGCGCAGCCAAGTGTAGAGCACGAAGCCGCTCGCGATCAGGCCGACGATCAACAGGACGGCGGCGTTCGACACATGCGCGGCGAACAGCGCGCCTGCGACGATACCGATCAGCGAACCGCCGAGCAGGATGGCGACGACGCGCTTGTCGAATTCGTGGCGGTAGAACCACACGCTGACCATGTCCTGCACGATCAGGATCGGCAGCATAATCGCCGCGGCGCGGATCGGCGCGCTGACCAGCGCCAGCAGCGGCAGCGAGAGCGTGGCGAGCCCCGCGAAGCCGCCCTTGGACAGGCCGACGAGAATGACCGCCGGGATGGCTGCGGCGTAGAAAATGGGGCTTTCGGGAAGGCTGAACATAGTGGGCGGCGGTCCTTCGCCCCGCCTATAGCCTAAGAGCTAAACCCGCCGCCATTGCATTCGTGGGCCGGCCTCGCCATGAATCCCGCCAACCATTTTCGGGAGGGACCCATGTCGAACTACGGCCAAGTCTACAGCGCGTGGAAGAAAGATCCGGAGGCTTTCTGGGGCGAGGCCGCGAAGGAGATCGACTGGATCAAGCCGCCGTCGAAAATCTTCGACAAGAACGCGGGCGTCTATGGCCGCTGGTTCCCCGACGCCACCTGTAACACCTGCTACAACGCGCTCGACCGCCACGTGAAGAACGGCCGTGGCGCCCAGCGCGCATTGGTCTACGATTCGCCCGTCACCGCGAGCGCGCGCACCTACACCTATGCGCAAGCGCTCGACGAGGTCGCCACGCTCGCTGCCGTCCTCCAAAATCTGGGCGTGACAAAAGGCGACCGCGTCATCGTCTACATGCCGATGATCGCCGAAGCCGTTTTCGCCATGCTCGCCTGCGCGCGCATCGGCGCCATCCATTCCGTCGTATTCGGCGGCTTCGCCGCGAAGGAACTCGCGACGCGCATCGACGACGCCAAGCCCAAGGCGATCATGGCGGCGTCCTGCGGCATCGAGCCCGGCCGCGTCGTGCACTACAAGCCGCTGCTCGACCAGGCGATCGATCTGTCCGCCGCCAAGCCCGACGCCGTGCTGATGCTGCAGCGTCCGCAGTCGCAGGCGGCGATGACCGCCGGCCGCGACCACGATTGGGCCGACGCGGTCTCGAATGCCAAGGCTGCTGGCCAAAAAGCCGATTGCGTCGAGTTGGCCGCGACCGATCCGCTCTACGTGCTCTACACATCCGGCACGACCGGCGTGCCGAAGGGCGTCGTGCGCGACAATGGCGGCCACATGGTCGCGCTCAAATGGACGATGAAGGGCCTCTACGGAATCGAGCCGGGCGAGGCCTTCTGGGCGGCCTCCGACGTCGGCTGGGTCGTCGGCCATTCCTACATCTGCTACGCGCCGCTTCTGCATGGCGCGACCACCATCGTGTACGAGGGCAAGCCGGTCGGCACGCCCGATCCCGGCGCCTTCTGGCGCATGATCTCGGAGCACAAGATCGCCGCGCTGTTCACGGCGCCGACCGCGCTGCGCGCGATCAAGAAGGAAGATCCGAAGGCCGAGCATCTCGCGCGCTACGACGTCTCGTGCATGCGCACGCTGTTCCTCGCGGGCGAGCGCGCCGATCCCGATACGGTGCAATGGGCCGAGAACATCCTGAAGAAGCCGGTGATCGACCATTGGTGGCAGACGGAGACCGGCTGGGCGATCGTCGGCAATCCCGTGGGCTTGGGCATATTGCCGGTCAAGCACGGGTCGCCGACCGTGCCGATGCCGGGCTATGACGTGCAGATCGTGGATGAGGGCGCAAAGCCCCTGCCGGCGGGCACGATGGGCTCGATCGTGGTGAAACTGCCGCTGCCGCCCGGCTGTCTGCCGACGCTGTGGCAGAACGACAAGCGCATGGTGGAAAGCTATCTCGAGGAATTCCCCGGCTACTACAAGACTGCGGACGCCGGCTATATCGACGAGGACGGCTATCTCTACATCATGGGCCGCACCGACGACATCATCAACGTCGCCGGCCATCGTCTGTCGACAGGCGGCATGGAGGAGGTGTTGGCCTCGCATCCGGATGTCGCGGAATGCGCGGTCATCGGCATCAAGGATGCGCTGAAGGGCGAGCAGCCCTGCGGCTTCGTGGTGCTGAAGGCCGGGGTGACCAAGCCGCACGCGCAGATCGAAAAGGAAATCGTGGCGCTGGTGCGCGAGAAGATCGGCCCGGTCGCCGCCTTCAAGATCGCGGTCTGCGTCGATCGTCTGCCGAAGACGCGTTCCGGCAAGATTCTTCGCGCGACGATGAAGAAGATCGCCGACCACGACGAATGGTCGATGCCCGCGACGATCGACGATCCCGCGATTCTGGATGAGATCGCTGGCGCGTTGAAGAGCCACGGGGTGTGACGCGCAAGCGCGCGCCCCTTGAACGTACGGCCGGGCTCTCGCCCGGCCGTTTTCGTTCGAGCCGCTATCTCACGCCTTCGTCACATCCGGACAACCCTTCTGCGCCTTCATCGCTTCCAGCGCCGCGGCGGCGATTTCGTCTGGCGTGAGGTCGCGGATGTGCGTGGCGATCGACCATTCGTGGCCGAAGGGATCGACGACGACGCCGTAGCGGTCGCCCCAGAACATGTCCATGACGGGCATTTTCACCGCCGCGCCGGCGGCGACTGCGCGGGCGAACAGGGCGTCGGCGTCCTCGACCTGAAGATGGATGCCGACCGGCGTGCCGCCACGTGATTTCGGTCCGAGCGCGCCCATCTCCTTCATCTCGTCGACCAGCATGATCATGGAATCGCCGATCATGATGCTGGCGTGCATCAGGCGGCCGTCGGGGCCGGGCAGGCGGAACATTTCGGTCGCGCCGAAAGCCTTCTTGTAGAATTCGATCGCATCGGCCGCGCCGGCGCAGATCAGATGCGGCGTGACCGTACGAAAACCGTCTGGAACGGGCTTGGCCTTCGGGGCGGGGCTTTGGACAGGCATGACAATTCCTCCGTGTTGAAATCAGACGATGGGCCGCAGCGCGGCGCGCAGGGCGCCGGCGTTGGCGGGGGTGATTTCCTGCTCGATGCGGGCATGTTCGGCGCGCCAGATCGGCAGGGCGGCGGCGAGCGTCGCGCGGCCGACGTCGGTCAGGTTCAGACGGCGGATGCGACGGTCGTCCGGATCGCGGCCGCTTTCGACCAGACCACGTCGCTCCAGCCCCTTCAGGGCGGCGGTCAGGGTCGTACGGTCCATGCCCATGAGATCGGCGAGCGCGCTCATGGACTGCGGGCCCGGCGCATTCAGCGGCATCAGCAGGGAGAATTGCTGGTTGGTGAGGCCGACCGGCTTGAAGGCGCGGTCGAAGCGCCGCGCCAGCCGCCGCGCCGCGCGCTGGGTCGCCAGACACAGGCAGGAGTCGCGCACCTCGTGGATCGTGTGCAGGACGATTGGCGCTTCGGACATAAAATGTTGATATCAACTTTCATCTAAAGTGTCGAGCGCCTCTCTTTGGCCCGCTTTGCCGCCCTAATTGAATCAACCGTGTGCGTGCGTGTCGGGCGTCGTCGACACTTTCCCGGGATGAAATAATGATGAAAACGGTTCCGGCCGCTCTGGCGGTCGTGCTGACGATCCTCACGCTCGCGCCACGCGCCATCGCGGAAACGCGCATCGGCGAGGCGACCGAGGTCGCCCGCAACACGTTGCTCGACGGGCCGGGCGCCAAGCGGCCGATCGAGCGCGGCGATCCGGTCGCGGCCAACAATACGATCCTGACCGACGCGGCCGGGCGGGCCGCCTTCCGTTTCGTCGACGATACGCGTCTGTCGGTCGGCCCGAATTCGAGCGTGCGGCTCGACAAATTCGTGTTCGACGGCGACACGAGTCCGTCGTCCTTCGTCATCCGCGCCACGAAGGGTCTGTTGCGGTTCTCGACCGGCAAAGGCGACCACGAGGCCTATCGCATCCAGACGCCGGCCGCGACGATCGGCGTGCGCGGCACGCAATTCGACGTGAAGATCGAGGGGGCCGACGTGCGCGTCTCGGTTACCGATGGCGAGGTCGTGCTCTGCCCCAATCGCGGACGGCCTGGCTTTGTCGATTGCGTGGAGTGCAAGGCCGGCTTCTCGATCCTGTCTGGGCGGACACGGGCGCGGGTCGTCCCGACGTCATCGTTGCCGCAGATCCGCGCCGACGCGCTTCTGCCGCTGCCGACGCTCGCGAGCCTGCCGACGGCGCTACCCGGCGCGGTGCGTCAGACGGCGGGCGCGGTCGGCGGCGCGACACAGCAGGCCATCGGGACTGCTGGCAATATCGCGAGCCCGGCGACGGGCGCCGCAGGGCAGGCGGCCGGCGCTGCCGGGGACGCCGCGCGTGGTGTCGTTGGCGGGATCAACGGGACGGCCGGCGGCGTCGTCGGCGGGATCAACGGGGCCGTCGGCGGCGCTGTCGGCGGTCTCGGCGGCCTGCTCGGCGGCATCCGGCTCGGCCGATAGGCGCGAGCCGGAGCAGTATCCCTTATTCCTTGGTCTTCAGGCCCTTGAGCTTGCCGAAGACGCTTTCGACGTCGATTTCTTCCTCGTCCTCGCGCGGGGCGACGGGCTTGGGCGCGCCGAACACGTCTTCCGTCGTGCGCGGTTCGCGAGCCGTCGTCGTCTCGGCCGGCAGCAGGGTCTGGCTCGGCTCCTCGTGACGGACCGGCGCGTCCTTGGCGGCGCGGCCGACTTCCATGTCGAGATCGATCTGCGAGCACAGGCCGAGCGTCACCGGGTCCATCGGCGCCAGCTGCGCCGAGTTCCAGTGGGTGCGCTCGCGGATTGCCTGCAGGGTCGTCTTGGTCGTGCCGACGAGACGCATGATCTGCGCGTCCTTGAGTTCGGGATGGTTGCGCACCAGCCAGAGAATGGCGTTGGGGCGGTCTTGCCGGCGCGACAGCGGCGTGTAGCGCGGGCCACGGCGCTTGACCGGCGGCAGCACGACCTTGGAGGTGGCAAGCTTGAGATCGTAGCCGGAATCCTTTTCCGCACGCGCGATCTCGTCGCGGGTGAGCTGGCCCGACGTGATCGGATCGGCGCCGCGGATGCCCGCGCCGACCTCGCCGTCGGCGATGCCCTTCACCTCGAGCGGGTGCAGTTTGCAGAACCTGGCGATCTGGTCGAAGGTCAGCGAGGTGTTTTCGACCAGCCAGATCGCGGTCCCCTTGCGCATGAGCGGAGCGTTGCTCATTCGATCCTCCAGAAAGCTCTAGCCTCGGAATCGGGCCCAAGCAGAAAGGCCCGCCCGACCGA
>JAGRKN010000093.1:0-1089 GCA_020442275.1 Rhodoblastus sp.
ACCGCCTCCGTCGTCGAGCCCGACAGGCCTGTGACGATCGGCGGGCCGATCCCCAATTACACGGCCTATGTCTGCGACGACGCGCTGAACCTGCTCGACCGCGGCATCGAGGGCGAGCTGTTGATCGGCGGGCCGGGCGTCGCCAAGGGCTATCTCAAGCGCGACGAGCTGACGGCGGAGAAATTCGTCGCCAATCCCTTCGGCCTCGGCCACGCCGACCCGGTCCTCTATCGTTCCGGCGACGCTGTCGTGATGGACGAGGCGGGAAACATCAATTTCCGCGGCCGCATCGACGACCAGGTGAAGATCCGGGGCTTTCGCGTCGAACTCGGCGAGATCGAGGCGAAACTGACAGATCTCGCGGGCGTCTCGCAGGCCGCGGTCGTGCTGCGCGGCGTGGACGGGATCGATGAACTCGTCGCCTTCCTGACGCCGGACAAGGGCGCGACGCTCGACGCCAAGCAGATGCGCGCCGACCTGCGCGCCAATCTGCCCGCCTACATGGTGCCGGGCCGCTACGAAATTCTCGATACGTTGCCGAAGCTTCCGTCGGGCAAGGTCAACCGCAACCTGCTCAAGAAGGCGGAGCTGACAGCCGCCGCACCGGTGGAAGAGCAGGAGGAGCCGCGCACCGAAACGGAAGCCGCGCTGCTGGACGCCGCCAAGCGCACCCTGCCGCCGCAGGCCGTACCGTTCGACGCGGATTTCTTCACCGACCTCGGCGGCCATTCGCTCCTCGCCGCGCGCTTCGTCTCCGCCGTGCGCGAGACGCCTCGGCTAGCGTCCATCACGCTGCAGGACGTCTACAACTTGCGCAACCTGCGCGCGATCGCCGGCCATCTCGACGGCAAGGCCGAAGCAGCCGGTCCCGCGCGCGACCTCTCCTTCGAGCCTCCGCCGTTCCTACGGCGGTTCCTGTGCGGGCTCGCGCAGGCGATTGCGCTGCCCTTCATTCTCGGCCTGATGACCGCGCAATGGCTCGGCGTCTTCGTCAGCTACATGCTGCTGACGGATCCCGACGCGAGCCTGCTGTCGGAAATCGTCGCGCTGCTGGGCGTCTATCTCTGCATCAATCTGGCGACGATCCTG
>JAGRKN010000093.1:1132-22117 GCA_020442275.1 Rhodoblastus sp.
CCCTTGTGGGGGACCTATTACTTCCGCTGGTGGCTGGCGCAGCACCTGATCGCGCTCTGCCACGTCAAATGGTTCCAGGCCTCGCCGATCATGCGGCTCTATCTCTCGGCGATGGGCGCGAAGATCGGCGAAGACGCCATCATCAGCGAAGTGGAAGCCGGCGCGATCGATCTCGTGACCATCGGCGCGGGCGCCTCGCTCGGCACGAAGCTGAAGCTCGCCAACGTGCGCGTCGTCGGCAACGAGATGATCGTCGGGCGCATCGATATCGGCGCCGACGCCTATGTCGGCACGTCCTGCGTGATCGAGGACGGCTGCTCCATCGGCCAGGGCGCGGAGCTGAAGGACCTGACCTCCGTTCCCTCGGGCACACGGATCGGCGCGCACGAAATCTGGGACGGCTCGCCCGCCCGCAAGGTGGGCATGGTCGACGAGGCCGAACTGCCGGCGCAGGCGACCGCGACGTCCGGCCGGCGCGCGCTGCACACGTTCGTCTACACGGTGCTGCTGCTGGTCATTCCGCCGCTCGGGCTCCTGCCGATCTTCCCGGCCTTCTGGGTGTTCGACCGGATGGATTCGTGGCTCGACATCGTCGACCGCAGTTACTACCTCGCGGCCATTCCGCTCTTCGCCTGGCCGACGTCGTTCGCGCTCGTCATCCTCACCGTCGGCTTCATCGCGCTGGTGCGCTGGGCGGTGCTGCCACGCGTGAAGGAAGGCGTCTATTCCATCCACTCGTGGTTCTACGTCCGCAAATGGGCGGTGGCGCTGACGACGGAAGTGACGCTGGAGACGCTGTCGTCGCTGTTCGCCACCATCTACATGCGCACCTGGTATCGCCTGATGGGCGCGGGCATCGGCAAGGATTCGGAAATCTCGACCAACCTGTCGGGCCGGTACGACATCGTCGATATCGGCGACAAATGCTTCATCGCCGACGAGGTCGTGCTCGGCGACGAGGACATCCGGCGCGGCTGGATGACGCTCGCCAGCGTGACGACGGGCTCGCGCGTCTTCATCGGCAACGATGGCGTGGTGCCGCCGGGCGCGAACATTCCGACCGGCGCGCTGATCGGCATCAAGTCCAAGCCGCCGGCCAACGAACTCATGTCGGAAGGCGACACCTGGTTCGGCTCGCCGCCGATCAAGCTGCCGGTGCGCCAGAAATTCGACGGCGGCGGCGCGAACTGGACCTACGAGCCGCCGTGGTGGAAGAAGGCGATGCGCGCGACCTTCGAGGCCGTGCACATATCGCTGCCGACCATGCTCTACATCACTTTCGGAACCTGGGCCGTGCAATGGTTCGGGCAGACGATCCTCGACCGCAACTACGGCGCCTTCATCTTCTACTTCATCGTCTCGTCGGTGCTGATTTCGGTCGCGATGACCGCCGTCGTCATCGGAATCAAGTGGGCGACCATGGGCCGCTACCAGGCCCAGGTTCAACCGATGTGGTCGTTCTGGGCGATGCGCACGGAAGCGGTCGCCGTCATGTACTGGGGCCTCGCCGGCAGGGTCTTTCTGGACCATCTGCGCGGCACGCCCTTCCTGCCGTGGACGTTGCGCCTGTTCGGCGCGAAGATCGGCAAGGGCGTCTACATGGACATGACCGATATTACCGAATTCGACTGCGTGACGGTCGGCGACTATTGCGCGCTGAATTCGTTGTGCGCGCTGCAGACGCACCTCTACGAGGACCGCGTGATGAAGGTCGGCAATGTGCATCTGGGCAAGGGCGTCACGGTCGGCGCTGGTTCGACCGTCCTCTACGACACTCAGGTCGGCGATTTCGCGCAACTGGGACCGCTGACGCTGGTGATGAAGGGCGAGTCGATCCCCGCGAATTCCGAGTGGATCGGGGCGCCGGCGGAGCCGCGGACATACGAAAAGCAAGCAGCGGCAGCCGCTTAACCACGCCGCGAGACTATTTGCGAATCCGTTGAGGCCGATCAAGGCGCGCGCGCAAGCGCCGCGCCAGTCTTCCCGACGATTTTTGGGTCGGGAGACTGACGGATGACGCACGTGGAAACCAATTCAAGCCTGAACGCCAAATCCGTGGTCGAGACGCCCACGGCCGCACAGGTCGAAAAGAGCGAGAAGCCTCAGGACAAGGCGAAGGACAGGGGCGCAAAAGCAGAAAAACCGAAGAACGACGGCGAGGAAAAGGAGCACATGAGCGTAGGCGCCATGCGCCACGATCCGGTCGTGATCCGCAAGTTGTTCGAGAGCGGCGAATATCCCTACGCGCAGCGCATGCGCGTGAAACCCTACGAAGAGCACATGATCGCGCTCCAGCAGGAATTGCTGAAGGCGCAGCGCTGGATCGAGGAGAGCGGCGAGAAGATCATGGTCCTGTTCGAGGGGCGCGACGCGGCCGGCAAGGGCGGCACGATCAAACGCTTCATGGAGCACACGAACCCGCGCACCGCGCGCGTCGTCGCGTTGCAGAAGCCGACAGAGCGCGAGAAGACCCAGTGGTACTTCCAGCGCTACATCCAGCAGTTTCCCTCCGCCGGCGAACTCTGCCTGTTCGACCGCTCCTGGTACAATCGCGCGGGCGTGGAGCGCGTGATGGGCTTCTGCACGCCGTCCGAATATCTCGAATTCATGCGCCAGTGCCCCGAGATCGAGCGCATGATCGTGCGCTCGGGCATCCGCCTTTTCAAATACTGGTTCTCGGTGTCGCGCGACGAACAGAAGCGCCGCTTCGAATCCCGCGAGCACGATCCGCTGAAGCAGTGGAAGCTCTCGCCGATCGACCGCGCCTCGCTCGGCAAATGGGACGATTATACCGAGGCCAAGGAGGCGATGTTCTTCTACACGGACACCGCCGACGCGCCGTGGACGATCGTGAAGTCCGACGACAAGAAGCGCGCGCGCGTGAATTGCATGTCGCATTTCCTGTCGTCCCTGCCCTATCCGAACAAGGACCACTCGATCGTGCGCACGCCCGATCCGCTGATCGTCGGCACGACGGAGCATGTCATCGGGCACGACTCGCACATTCTGGGCAAGACCGTGCATCCCGAGTTGAAGCGCGGCTGATCCACCAGGGCCCACAAGCGCGGCCTGTGCATTTCTGCACGGCAAGCCGCGCGCATGGCGCTAGCTTCGGCAGGCTTCGCGAGAAAGACGCAACGTTTTTCTCGCGACCCGCACCGGAGGATGTTCCATGCGCCGCTTTGCGCCGCCGCTCGCCGCCGTCTGCCTATTCGTTGCGTCGGCAGCCCCGCCCGCCCACGCGCAGGCTAATGCCCGCGCCGACATCTGCGCCGCTGACGACGACAGCGCCTTCGCGCCGGAGCAGCGGATCGCGTCCTGCACCGCACTGATCACGGCCGCCAAGAGCGCGCAGAAAGATCGCGCGCCGTTGTTCGTCAACCGAGGCGCCGCCTATTGGTACGTCGACAAGGTGAGGTCCGCCATCGCCGATTTCGACCGCGCCATCGCGCTCGACCCGAATTATGCCCGCGCCTATCGCGAACGCGCCCGCGCCCATCGTACGGACGGAAAGCTTGCGAAGGCGCTGGCCGACGCGAGCGAAGCGGTGCGGCTCGACCCCAGGGATTCGAGGGCGTTCGACGCGCGCGGCAATATATTCAGCGACCAGAGGAAATACGATCGCGCGATCGAGGATTATGACGAAGCGATCCGCCTCGACCCGAAAAACAGCGTCGCCTGGCGCGATCGCGGCGCCGCCCATTATTTCAAGAACGACTATGAGCGCGCGATCAAGGAATACGACGAGGCGATCCGCCTCGATCCGCGTAGCGACAGCGCCTACGCCAACCGCGCGGTCGCCTACAAGAAGATGGGCAAGGCCGCCCAGGCGCTCGCCGACGAGAACGAAGCGATCAAGCTCGATCCGAAACAACCTACCTATTTCGACAATCGTGGGCTCTCCTATTCCGAGGAAGGCCAATACGACCGTGCGATCATCGATTTCTCGGAGGCGATTCGCCTCGCGCCACGGTCGAAATTTCTGACCAATCGGGGCAATGCGTATCAGGCGAAAGGCCAGTACGGCCGCGCCATCGCGGACTACAATCGCGCGATCCGCGTCGATCCGACGAATGCAAACGCCTACAACAATCGCGGCGCTGCCTATCGCAACAAGGGCAATCTGCGCCGCGCGATCGACAATTACGAACACGCGCTGCGGCTCGATCCGAACATGGCCACGGCCAAGGAAAATCTCGAAGTCGTGAAACTGGAACTGGCGCGCGAGCGGCGTTCGCGCCGGTAGGCGTCGCCCGCTCCGATCGCGCGCCGGCGCTCAGGTCGGCGCATGATCGGGCGTTCGATACATGTGCTCGGGCACCTGTGCGAGCGCCGAGGGTTCGAGCTGGGGGCCGAGCCCGTAGAATTTCTGGAAGCTCATGATCAGCGGACGCCAGAGATCGGGATCGACATGATCCGCTTCGCCCTGCAGCAAGATGCTCTCATGAATGTGCGCGCGCAGCACACGCAGTTCGAAACAATGCGCGCCGCCCGGCCAGTCGCGCACCGCCATCTGATGCGTGGCTTCGAGCTTCGCCTCCAGTTGCACGGGGCATTCTCGCACGCGCGGCGGCGCGACGATGGCGCTTTCGTCCCGCGTGAGACCAGCGCGCGCAAACTTGTCGACGCAATGGACGTAGCCGCGCTTCGCCTTGCCCGCCGGAACGGGATCGGAGCCAGTTGTCAGCGCAAGGCGATTGACCGCGCCCGCCATGTGGTCATCGGGCAGGTTGAGCACGCATTCGCCGGAACGCAGAATGTTCTCGGTCGTCTTCGATGTCGCGGCGAGGCCGATCATGCAGCGCCAGCCGAGCCAGAAAATCGAGGACATGGGCGCGAGATTGGCCGAACGGTCTTCGTTCAACGTACTCACGAGAACGACGGGCGCGCCGAAATAGAGAATGGCGGGATTTTGCAGGCGATGCATCGCAGGCTCCGAGAAAATGACGATGCCTTGCTAACGCTCGCTGAGCATCGCCGCCCACCCGTTTCCTGCTGCGTTACTTCGTGTACGCGATGCGATAGATCGCGCCCGCATAATCGTCGGCGACGAGCAGCGCCCCGTCCTTGTCCTGCAGGATATCGGCGGGGCGGCCGATGTAGCTGCGCGCGCCCTGCAGGAAGCCCGAGGCGAAAACCTCTTCCTTCTCCAGCTTGCCATCGGCGCTCGCTATCACGCGCACAATGCGGCCGCCACTGAACACGCTGCGATTCCACGAGCCGTGTTCGGCGATGAAGATCGAATTTCTGTACCCCTCCGGAAATTGCGCCCCGGTATAGAATTTCATTCCGAGCGGCGCGACATGGGCGCCGAGCAGGGAGACGGGTGGGACGAATTCGCCGCACGTGCGGCCGGCCGAAAATTTCGGATCGGGCGTGTCGCCCTGATGGCAGAAGGGAAAGCCGTAGTTCGCGCCCTCCCTGTCGATCATGTTCAGCTTGTCGGCGGGCATGTCGTCGCCCATCCAGTCGCGGGCGTTTTCCGTGAACCAGAAGCGCCCGGAGCGCTGATCGATATCGCCGCCGACCGTGTTGCGGACCCCTCGCGCGACGGTTTCGGCCTTGCCAGACTTCAGATCGAGACGACGGACTTCCGCCGTTCCTCTGGGAGGGTCACAGACATTGCAGGGCGCGCCGACGCCGAATATCAGTCGGCCTTCCCTGTCGAAGGTCAGATATTTCCAGCCGTGATGGCGGCTCGACGGCAGGTCGTCGTAGACGATTTTTGGCGCGGGCATGTCGTCGAGCCGGTCTTCCGCGTCCTCGTAGAGCAGGATGCGATTGACGGCCGCGACATAGAGCGCGCCGTCGCGGAAGGCGATGCCGGTCGGCATGTTGAGGCCGGTCAAGATCGTCCGCACGCTGCGCTTGCCGCCGCGCTCGGTCACGGCATAGACGCTGCCCGCGTCGAAGGAGCCGACGAACAGCACGCCCTTGTCGCCCCGGGCCAACTGGCGGGCTTCCGGCAGGCCGGCGGCGTAGAGGCTGATCGAAAAGCCCGGCGGCAGCTTGATCTTCCTCAGATTTTCGAGGACCTGCGGCTCTGGCGTCGCCTCCCGGGCGAACGCCGCGGGCGCCAAGGCGATCGTGGCGGCGAAAGCAGCGAATACGAGTCTGCGCATAGGCGTCTCCATCCGCCGATACATCTAGGGCTCACAGGCTGGCCAGCCAAAGCGGATTTGACGGGGGCGGGAAAGCGCGACACAAGGCGGCATGTCGCACAATACCTTCGGCCATCTGTTCCGCGTCACGACGTTCGGCGAGAGCCACGGCAAGGCGCTCGGCTGCGTGGTCGACGGCTGCCCTCCGATGATCCCGCTCGAGGAAGCCGATATCCAGGGCTTTCTCGACAAGCGCCGCCCCGGCCAATCGCGCTTCACCACGCAGCGGCAGGAGCCGGACGCGGTGAAGATTCTTTCGGGCGTGTTCGTGGACGAGGCGTCCGGCAAGCAGGTCACGACAGGAACTCCGATCGCGCTTGTCATCGAGAACGTCGACCAGCGTTCAAAAGATTATTCCGACATCAAGGACAAGTTCCGCCCGGGCCATGCCGATTTCACCTACGAGGCGAAATACGGCATTCGCGACTATCGCGGCGGCGGGCGCTCGTCTGCGCGCGAAACGGCGGCGCGCGTCGCCGCCGGCGCCATTGCGCGCAAGGTGGTCGAGGGCGTTTCCGTGCGCGGGGCGCTGGTGCAGGTCGGGCCGCACAAGATCGACCGCGCGCGCTGGGACTGGGACGAGGTCGACCGCAATCCCTTCTTCTGCCCAGATCCCGTTGCTGCGCAGGAATGGGAGAAATATCTCGACGGCATTCGCAAGGCCGGCTCCTCCATCGGCGCCGTCATCGAGATCGTCGCCGAGAACGCGCCCGCCGGATGGGGCGCGCCGATCTATGCGAAACTGGATTCCGAAATCGCCGGCGCGCTGATGACGATCAACGCCGTCAAGGGCGTCGAGATCGGCGCGGGCTTCGCTTCGGCGGAACTCACCGGCGAAGAAAACGCCGACGAGATGCGCATGGGCAATGACGGCAAGCCGCTGTTCCTGTCCAACAATTCAGGCGGCATTCTCGGCGGCATTTCGACCGGCCAGCCGATCGTCGCGCGCTTCGCGGTCAAGCCGACCTCGTCGATCCTGACGCCGCGTCGCACGATCGATCGCGCGGGGCATGAGGCCGACATTCTTACCAAGGGCCGGCACGATCCCTGTGTCGGCATCCGCGCCGTGCCGGTCGGCGAAGCCATGGTCGCCTGCGTTCTGGCCGACCAGTTCCTGCGGCACCGCGGCCAGGTGGGCTGAGGCGGAAGCATTCGTCCGCCACCCTCGCCAGTCGACGGCTTAAGCGTCCAGTAATCGGGCTCACTTAATTTTTCCGCCTGCACCGCCGCGCGGACATCGGACGGAACACCGTCTCGATCGAAGAAACGTTTCAGAACGCGAATGCATTTCACGCTGCTTGAAATCTGCGCGGCGCTTGTCGCGTTGGCCCTGTTGTCGGCCCTGTCGTCTGCGGCGGCGCGTTTTTCGCGCGCGTGCTGAACTTTCCCGGATTTGTCGAGGCGGGCCTGGTCGAGAGGGCTGGCCTCTCCTTGATCTGCGGACTGGCGTGCCTCCCGATCCTGCTGGACCTGACGGGTCGCCTCGGCCCGGTTCCCATGACCCTGGTCGCGACCGCGATCGCGCTTGCCGGCGCCGCGCTCCTGCCGATCGGCGCCACGCCCCGGCGCCTCGATGCAACATGGCTGGTGGCTGCCAGCGCGTGGATCGTCGTCGCAACGCTTTGCCTCGTCGACATTCCCGATGGCTCCGGCGGGCTGCTGCACAGCCGCTTCGTCATCGACCATGTCAAACATTCCGCGGCGACGTGGAGCGTCGCGCAGTCGGGCACGCCGCCGTTCGACCCGTTATTCCACGAACCCGGCCGCACGGCGGCCTATTATTATTTCTTCTACACGCTCACCGCAGTCGTCAGCATTGTCGGCGCCCCGCTCGGCATTGCGGCGCGTCATGCGGCGTTCGCCAGCGGAATCGTGACGGGATTCGCGATTCTGGCCCTGCTCTATCAGGCATGGCGGCGCTCCGGCTGCGACGACGCCGCCGGCGTCCGCGACATTCGACCAGCCATGCCGTGGATCGTAGCCCTGTCGCTCATAGCCGGGCTCGACATCATTCCTGGACTGGCGCTGGGCATGCTCGGCGACCGGCCGCTCATCGCTGCGCCGAGCGACGACTGGGCCGAGCAGATCACGCCCTGGGTCACGGGTTCGTTGTGGGTGCCACATCACGTCGCCGCTCTCTGCGCCGCCTTTGCGGGTTTTCTCGCGCTCGCCCGGCCGTCTGGCGGCGGCGACGTCCGGCGCGCCCTCTTCGCGGGTCTGGCCTTCGCCTCCTGCGCCGGCCTGTCGATCTACATGGCGCTCGGCGCGGCCGTGATCGCGGCGGTCCTTCTCCCGCGCCTTCTCGTCATCGGGCGCTACCGGGACGCGGCCGACCTGACGATCTCCGGGCTGATCGCCGGCGCGCTGGCCGCAAGCTGGCTTCTCACGCTCGTCGGCTATAGCGGCGAAGCTCCGCCGCTCGCCTTCGGAATACGCGGATCGAAATGGCTCGCCGTGATCAGCGAGGATTCATGCGTCCTGACCGCGGCGCGCGCCATCACCTTTGGCCCGTTCTATCTGGTTCAGTTCGGAATATTCGCGCTGGGATCTTTCGTGTTCTGGCGCCGGGCCGGGCGGCGAGGCATGGCCGGCGACGTCGGCTGGCTCGTCGTCGTCGCCGCCGCGGTCTCCCTTGTTCTCGGCGCCTTCGTGCGCTCGACGACCTACAACAATGATCTCGGCTGGCGCGTCGTGATGTTCGCCGAGGCCTCGATGTTCGTTTGGACGCTGTCCGCGATCCGCGCGGGATGGCTGGGCCAGCCGCGACTGGCGCCTCTGCCGGGCGTCCTGCTCGCGCTGGGCTATTGCACGGTTGCGTTCGGCGCCGTCCAGAGCCGTGTGATCTACCTTTCCGACACGCCCGCCGCCCGGCTGGATCGGGAGAGCCTGCCGGACGAGATCAAGGGCTGGAGCTGGCTCGACGGCGCCTTGCCGACCGGCGCGATCGTCCAGGAGAGGCCCACCGATCTCCGGTCGTTTTCCTACGGCCTCTATGGACGCTTTCGCACGGCGGTCTCCGATCGCGCCAACGGGATGCTGTTCGGCGCGCCCAAGACAGCGGTTCGGGCGCGCATTGATGAAATTCGCCCTATCTACAACGATCCGACAGCGACGCTGAAGCAAGTGCAGGCGATCGCATCGCGCTATTCGATTGGCGCCCTCGTCATCAATGCGCGCGACGCGAATTTTGGCGATCCTCGTTCGTGGACGACGCAGGCGCGTCCCGACTTCCAGAATGCGCACACCAAGATTTTCCTCGTGCGCAATCTGGCGGTCGCCGAACCCACGGCCCCGAAATAGGAACGAGCCAGCGGCTTGCGCCGCGAGACAAACATGCGCGCGACAGCGAGCGGAGCGCTGGCGCCGCCCTCACCGCTCCTTCTTCATCCCCTCCACTACGCCGACGATAGGCCCGATCGATTTCCAGCCGTCGTTGCGCTTGAGATCGGGCGCGTAGAGCGCGGAGATCGAGCCGTCGAGGAACAGCGCGTCCGGGCATTTCAGCTCGACGAACAGGCTGGCAAAGGCAAAGAAGGTCACCGGCGCATCGGCGATGACGAAGCGCGCGAGGCCATCCTCGCACATGCCGACGCCGTTGCGCGTCTTCTCCGAGACGCCGTCCGGCTTGATCTTGGGATGGATCTTGCCGCCGATGACGAGCATCGGGCCGGACTGGGTCGCGTAGTCGGACTTGAGATTCTGCGCGAGAAACTTCCTTGTTTCCGTGACGCCGGCCGTCTGTCCCTTCACCCAGAACACACCGTTGGGCAGCATGCCGAAATTGCCCGCGCCGGCGCGCCGGTTGACCGGATGCCCTTCCTCGCCATTCTCGACATAGAGCCCGACCGGGGAGAGGTCCGGCTGGTACATGCCGGCGTTCATCGCGAAGACGAGCCGGCCGCCCCTGGCCGCGACATCTTCAGCCAGCCGGTCGAAACCGCCGTAGGCGTCGCCATTGGCGTCGCGCCAGAACATACGGATGTCGGCCTTTCCGGGCGCAAACGTGCAGATCGTGAAGGGCGCGTCCGCGTGCTGCGTCGATACGCAGGCCGGCGCAGCCGAGGCTGCGCCGGACGCAATGAGCCCGCCCCCGAACACCGTGGCGAAAATCGCAACAGCGCGCTTGACGATATGTTGCGTAAATCTCATAAAACGACTCATGGAGGCGCGCATGCAGGGTCAATCTAACATCCTGGAATGGATCAGAAAGGGGCTGGAGAAGCCCGGACTGTCGCAGGCGGGCCTGGCCGATGCGCTCGGCATCGACCGCGCGCAGGTCACGCGTCTCTTGCAGGGCAAGCGCGAGCTGAAGGTGCGCGAACTCAAGCTGGTCGGCGACTATCTCGGCGCGCCCGCCCCCGCCATGGCCGCCAACGACGCCGCCGACGGCGCGCCGGCGCATGATGTCGCGGCTTCCGTGACCGAGGCGATCGAGGCCATCGCGCGAGGAGAAATCGTCATCGTCACCGACGACGACGACCGCGAGAACGAGGGCGACCTGATCATGGCGGCCTCGCTCTGCACGCCCGAGAAAATGGCCTTCATCATCCGCAATTGCTGCGGCATCGTCTGCGCGCCGCTGCCGCTCGACGAGGCGCGGCGCCTGCATCTGCAACCGATGGTGGCCGCCAATGACGCGCCGCTCGGCACGGCCTTCACCGTCTCGGTCGACGTCAAGCACGGGCTGACGACGGGCATTTCCGCTGAGCAACGCTCCAACACGGTGCGCGCGCTCGCCAACGGCAATATGGGCGCGGCCGATTTCGTGCGGCCGGGCCATGTCTTTCCGCTGATCGCGCGCGAGGGCGGCGTGCTGATGCGCTCGGGCCATACGGAGGCGGCCGTCGACCTGTGCCGGCTCGCCGGCCTGCCGCCGGTCGGCGTGATCTGCGAACTCGCCAATGACGACGGCACGGTCATGGCCGGCAAGCAGATCGACGCCTTCGCCGAGAAGCACAATCTGAAGCGGATTTCGGTCGCCGACCTGATCTCTTACCGCCAGGCGCGCGAAAAACTGGTCGAGCGCGTGGCGGTGCGACAGGTCAAGACCTTCGTCGGCGAGATGACGCTCTACTGCTACACGACGCCGTTCGATCCGGTGCAGCATTTCGCGCTGGTGCACGGAGCGATCGGCGACGGCAAGAATGTGCCGGCGCGCCTGCATCGCGCCGACATTCTCAGCGACGCCTTCGGCGCCTCCGACACACTGCGCCGCACGCTCGAGCGCTTCAAGCGCGAGGGACGCGGCGTGCTCGTCTACCTGCGCGACGGCACGGCCGGCGTGCCGGCCAATGTGGTGAGCGCGAGCGACGACGATTCCGAGGCCAAGCGCACGAAGCAATGGCTCGACGTGGGGCTGGGCGCGCAAATCCTGCGCGACCTCGGCGTGCGCTCGATCATGCTGCGCACGTCCACGCCGATGAACTACGTGGGCCTGTCGGGCTTCGGCATCGAGATCGCGGGCGTGGAGGGGGTTTAGGCGCCGCGCATCTCGTCAAGAGCAATTTGCCGGTCTAGATTCCTCCGCAACGTCGGAGGAAGCCATGAACGCCCCGCAGCCCGCCTTCAACCTGATGGACCCCGCCTTCGTGCGGGATCCCTACCCCGCCTACGCCATGCTGCGCGCACGCGCGCCCGTGTGGAAATCGCCGATGGGCGTGTGGGTGCTGACCCGCTACGACGACATTGCGAAGTTGCTCAAGGACCAGCGCTTCGTCCACGATTTCGACGGAAACATTTCCGATCCGCGCAATCGCGGCGCCTTGCGCGAAGAACCGGTCTACAAGCAGCTCGGCCGCTCCATGCTGCTGCGCGATCCGCCCGACCACACGCGCCTGCGCGGTCTCGTCGCCAAGGCCTTCACGGCGCGACGCGTCGAGGAAATGCGGCCGCAGATCGAGAAGATCGTGAATGGCCTGCTCGACAGGCTGGCGCCGCTCGGCAAGATGGATGTGATCGAGGATTTCTCGCACAAGCTGCCGGTCATCGTGATCTGCGACATGCTCGGTATCCCCGAGGAGGATCGCGCGCAGTTCCTGACGGGCTATCGCGTCTCCGGCCGCGCAATCGATCCGACGCCGATGACCAAGGCGGAGCTCGACCAGGTCAACGCCAACATTCTCGGCGGACGCGCCTATTTCGCAAAGCTGTTCGAACTCCGCCGCAAGGAGCCCGGCGACGATCTCACCAGCGCATTGTTGCAGGTGCAGGACGAGAAAGACGGGCGGCTGAGCGAGGACGAACTCTTCGCCAATATCTCGCTACTGTTCGCGGCGGGCCACGAGACGACGACCAACCTGATCGGCAACGGCCTGCTGGCGCTGCATCGCAATCGCGATCAATGGGAGAAGCTTGTCGCCGATCCCTCGCTCGCATCAAGCGCCGTGGAAGAATTGCTGCGCTACGATTCCTCGGTGCAGCTGACGAGCCGCAAGGCGTCGGTCGACGTCGAGATCGGCGGGCAGCAGATCAAGCGCGGCGACGAGGTGATCTGCCTGCTGGGCGCCGGCAACCGCGATCCCGAAGCCTACGAGAACGCCGAAAAACTCGACATCACGCGCAAGAACGTGCGGCCCCTGTCATTCGGCGGCGGCATCCACACATGCCTCGGCGCGCAGCTCGCGCGGCTGGAAGGCGAGATCGCGTTTCGTGCGCTCGCGACGCGGCTGCCGGGCANNGCATGCGGCTCGAGAACATGGACAATCCGCAGTGGAAGCCGACGATCACGCTGCGCCGGCTGGAGCATTTGATGGCGGTGTGGTGAGGGAGCTTCTCAGGCTGCGGCGACGTCTTCCACGCCGACGAGCAAGTCTGACGGAATCCGCCATGCGGCCGCAATCTTGCGGATCATGTCGACGGTCATTTCACGCTTGCCGTTGAGCACTTCGCTGGCCCGCGAGCGGGAGCCGAGGATTTCGGCGAGCTCCGCCTGCGTGCGGCCCATTTCGGAGACCGCATAGCGCAGGACATCGACCGGGCGCGCGGGCGGGATCGTGATCTGCCGCGCCTCCCAGGCGTCGACGAGCGTCGCGAGCGCATCGAGTTCGGCCGCGGCAGCCGAACCCGGCGCTGCGTCCCACAATTGCTCCATGCGCGCGACCGCTTCATCATGGTCGACGTCGGTGCGGATCGGCTTGATGGTCATATCGTCCTCCGCAATCAATATCGCGACACGGTCAGCGCATCGACCGCATCATATTCGGCATGCGTGCCTATGAACTTGATCCAGGCGATCTGCAGATCGAAACGAAACGCAACGATGAGCCTGTAGTTTCCGCCCGCGACCTCGAAGCGCACGCGCTCGCCGTTGAGAACCACCGCCTTCGGGAAGCTGGCGCGCACATCGACAGACGCGCGCCACCGCGCCGCGGCAGTGATGCGCAACCAGTTTTCGAGCGATGCCCTCGTCTCCGGATGAACGGCCCAGAATGCGGCGAGCGTCGAACGCTTGATGATCCTCACACGGGCAAACTACTACATTCCCATTTTGGGAACAAGCGATTTTCGCCGCTCACATCCCCATCAGCGTCATCACATGCGCGGCGGCCGACCGCGACAGCCCCTCGAGGCTATAGCCGCCTTCCAGCAGGCTCACGACGCGCCCCTTTGCCTTGCGCTCGGCAATCTCCATCAGCTTGCGAGTCGCCCAGGCGAAATCGGCTTCGACCAGCTTCAGATTGGCGAGAGGGTCGAGGCGGTGGGCGTCGAAGCCGGCGGAGATGATGACGAGATCGGGCGAGAAGGCCTCGATGCGCGGCAGGATGGCTATTTCCATGGATTCGCGGAACACGTCGGAATCGGCGCCGGCATAGAGCGGCGCGTTGACGATATTGTCGTGCTCGCCGCGTTCGCTGACCGCGCCGGTGCCGGGATAGGCCGGCATTTCGTGGGTGGAGGCGTACATCACGGTCGGGTCGGACCAGAAGATGTCCTGCGTGCCGTTGCCGTGGTGGACGTCGAAATCCATGATCGCGACGCGCTCGGCGCCGTGGACCTTTTGCGCGTGACGCGCGGCGACCGCCGCATTGTTGAAGAAGCAGAAGCCCATCGGCGTCGCGCGCTCGGCGTGATGGCCCGGCGGGCGCATGGCGACGAAGGCGTTGGCGACGATCTTCTGCATGACCTCGTCGACCGCCAGACAGGCGCCGCCGACGGCGCGCATCGCCGCCTCCATCGTGCCCGGGCACATGGCCGTGTCGCCATCGAGCTGCACCAGGCCTTCGCTCGGCGCGGCGCGTTCGAGCGCGCCTATATAGGCCTCGGGATGGGCGCGGAGAATCGCCTCGCGATCGCCGACGGGCGCTTGCTCACGCAAAAGGGTCTGGAAGCGCTCGTTCTCGAGGATCCGCTCGATGGCCCGCACGCGGTCGGGCCGTTCGGGGTGATCGGGGCCCATGTCATGCGCCAGAGACGAGCGATGAGAAACGAACAAAGTGCTCAAGCGACTGCTTCCACCCGCAAAAGAGGACATTTTTTCACCGCTCGGGCGCTGCCCGCCGGCTGTTGACTGGCCGGAAGCATCGCGCCCGACCGTCGTCCTGTCCACCCCGACTAGTGTCGTAAAATGGCAACAGGACGGCGCTTTCCGGCGTCAGGGGGCGACGCGCGGAAAGAATTTCGTAACCACTGCGATGAATATGGTAATCAATCGCCTAACGGCCTTGATCGGCCTCAATTCCATTTTGATTCAGTCGGGACGGACCGGAATGAGACTCGCTTTCGTCGCAATCGCGGGCGCGCTGCTTCTGAGCGCATGCAACGCCAATTATGCGCGCGTTCCCGATCCGAAGCTTTCGACCCGCGACGCCGATCTCGTCGCCATGGTGCCGCGCTATGAAGTCGGCGCCGACTACAACCGCTACGAGGTCAGCGATCCGACCGGCCAGCCGCCCGGCACGATCGTCGTCGATACGCGCTCGAAGTTCCTGTACTTCGTCCTGCCCGGCAAGAAGGCGATCCGCTATGGCGTCGCCACCGGCGCCGAGGCCTTCGGCTGGAGCGGCACGGCGCGCGTCGGTTCGCTGCAGGAATGGCCGGCCTGGCATCCGCCGGCGGACATGATCCAGCGCTGGCCGCATCTGAAGCCCGTGGTCGACGCGGGCGGCCTGCCCGGCGGCGCCGACAATCCGCTCGGCGCGCGCGCGATCTATCTCTACCAGGGCAACAAGGACACGCTGTACCGCATCCACGGCACCAACGAAGAGGACAAGATCGGCCAGTCCGTGTCCTCCGGCTGCATCCGCATGCGCAATATCGACGTGATCGATCTCTACAATCGCGTGAAGATGAATTCGAAAGTCGTCGTCATGTAAGACGGCCGCTTTTCGCGCGAACAGAAACGCGGCTCTGGCCGCGTTTTTTTTATGCCGTGGCGGCGGGCGGGCCGGAAATCGTGAGGTCGACGACTTCGGGCGGGCGCATGAAGCGCACCGGCGCGATCGAGGTGCCGAGGCCGGCCGAAATCACGCAATGGCGATCGCCATGCACGGCATGGCCGTAAACGAGATCGGGCCCGAAGCGGCGGTTGGCGGTGAAGGGACCGACGATCGGCAGGTTCACCTGCCCGCCATGCGTATGGCCGCACAAAGTGACTGCGACGCGCTCGGGCACGCGGTGGAAGATGTAGGGCTCGTGCGCGAGCAGAACGATCGGGGCATTGTCGGTCACCTGCCCGAGCGCGTCGTCGAGATCGTCGGCGCCCTTGAAGCGCGCGCGGCCGATGCGATGCGCGAGCTGGTCGCCGAGGCCGACGATCCAGAAGGGCTTGCCATTCTTCGACAGCCGCAGGGCGTCGTTCTCGAGCACGGAGGCGTTCATGTGTTTCAGCGCGCGGCGGATTCTGTCGCCGCCATCGCTCTTCATGCGCGGCAAGGGGCCGTGCCACCAGTCGTGATTGCCGAGGATGGCGTGGACGCCGAGCGGCGCCTCGAGAACCGAAAGCGCCTCGGCCCATTGCTGCGGCATGACCGGCCCGGTGACGAACTGGTGGCCGCCGTTGAAATCGCCGAGCAGGACGACCAGGTCGGGCTTCAGGGCATTTGCAATTTCCGCAATGTGGCGGACGCGCGAGGCAGGCATCCACGGCTCGCAGGCGTGGATGTCGGCGATGATGGCGATCTTCAGATCGAGCCCCGCTGGCCATGTGCGCGGCATGAGGCGGTAGCGCGTGACGTCGAGCATGAAGCCCGGTTCGACGGCGACCGCGTAGCTCGCAAGTCCGGTCGAACCGAGAACGAGGCCGCCCGCGCCCTGCAGCAATGCCCGACGTGTGATCATCAACCAGGGCTCCGCGCCTTGCGTCGATCGGCAGGGATCGATGCGCCGGCTGCGCCCGAGACGATCTCAGGCCGCTATTTCTTGGCTCGGGATATGGGCGTCATTGCGGCCCAGTGAAGGCGAGGACGCAGGTTCGAAGTCGGAAAGGTTAAAGCCGAATTCGGCGGCGACGGCGGCCAGGCCGATTTCGCGATAGATGCAGGCCTGAATTTCCGGCGCATCCGGCCGGTTGGCGATCGCCTGCAGGAGAATGGTCTGAAACTCGAACATGCGCATACTCAACTCTGACGTTCTTTCGACCATGATGGCCGCAGACGCCGACGATTACGCGCGGCAGGTTAAGGGCGGTTTAAGGTTACGAATCTCGTAGCGGCTCCACGTCGTCATTCCCTGGGCGCGTTGTCCTTATCCTCAGGCCATCCGAGATAGACGAATATCAGCCGCGTCAGTTCGTCCTCGAACGCCTGCGACTGCGCGAATGACATTCCCTCGTAGCTCGCGGCGCGCGCCACGCTGTCGATCGCGCGCGTCAACACATAGAGACCGACCGGGCCGAGCCGTTCGGGCCCGGTCGGCAAGACGTTGCCGGCTTGCGCGACAAGTACGTCCGCTATCTCGCCGACCGGCCGGGCAAGTTCCTCGCTGCGCCCGTGCGAGAACAGCGTTTCCATCAGAATGCGGCGCACTTTTCCCCCGGTGGCGTAGGTTTCGATGACGGCGCGGACGGCGCGGCGAGCCGGATGGACCCCTGAACTTGCATCCAGCAGAGCCGCGGCCACGCGGTCGCGCGCGGCATCGAGCTCTGCGCGGGCCATCGCCATGAGGATGGCCTCCTTATTGGGGAAGTAGCCGTAGAGCGTGCCGATCGAAACGCCGGCCACCTCGGCGATGCGATTGGTGTTGAATGCGGCCCGACCGCCTTGCTCGAGAATGCGAGCCGACGCGCCGAAAATTGCCTCCACCGTCGCTCTGGAATGTTGCCGCTGTGGCGCACGCCGCTGAATTCGCGTCGATTTTTTCGTGATCCTGGCGGTACGCGGCATCCGTTTCGATCCGAGTAAGAGAATACGAGCTTTACTCGTATTATGTGCACAACTCAATGATTGGAAAGGCGCATTCCATGCCCTCAAGACTCCGCGCGCTACTCGCCCTCGCATTCCTGACGGCGGCCCTACCTGCCGTAGCGAACGCGCAAACGCCGGCGCCGCCGCAGGAGGCCGCCACGGCGCAAGGGCCGGACTGCTTCAGGCCGCATCGTGTGCAGGACGGACTGGCCGCAGGCGATCCGGCGATGCTCGGCTTCGACGCCCGCGCCTTGTGCGCCCTGCTCCGCGAGATCGATGGCAGCGGCGTCAATCTCCACAGCCTCCTCGTGCTGCGGCATGGACGACTGGTCGCGGAACTCTACCGAACCGGGCTCGATGCAGGAATTTACAGCCTCTGGCGCAGCAGCACCGCGTTCGGGCCGGACGCGCTGCATGACATGCGCTCGGTGAGCAAGAGCGTGCTCGGCCTGACCTATGGAATCCTCATGGCCAAGGGCAAGGCGCCCGCCGTCGCGACTCCGGCGGCCACGCTCTTTCCAGAATATGCGGAACTGGCTACGCCGGAACGCCGCGCGATCCAGATCGAACATCTCCTGACGATGTCCTCGGGTCTCGACTGGGACGAGCCTTCGCCGATCCACAGGCCAAGCCGGGATGACCAGTTCCCGCTCGCCTGGAAGAGTTCGGCCTATCCCTTCGTGTTCGGCCGCGACATGGTCGCTTCTCCCGGCAGCCGCTTCGTCTACAGCGGCGGCTCCACGTCCGTTCTGGCGGAAATCATGACCCGATCCGCCGGCGATGATTTGCGTTCAATCGTTCGCAAGGAATTGTTCGAGCCGCTCGGCATCGCGGATTGGGAGTGGAGCGCCAATCTGCGCGGCGCGCCAATAGCGTTTGGCGGGCTGCGCCTGAAGCCGCGCGATCTGATGAAGATTGGCGCCACGATGCTCGCCGGCGGCGTCTGGCAGGGACGTCAGATCGTGCCGAAATCCTGGATCGCGCGATCGACAAGAGCGCTGATCGATACGGGCGACGGCGGCTATGGCTATCAGTGGTGGACGAGCGCATTCGCGAGGAACGGCAAGCGTTTGGCGGCGGCCACGGCGCTCGGCAACGGCGGCCAGACGCTGACCCTGATCCCGGACCTCGACCTCGCGGTGGTGACCACGGCCGGCGAATACAACAGTCCCGCGATCTTTCCGGTCATGCGGAACATCGTGCAGAAGATCGTGAATACCGCGCGGCCCTGAGCCGTCGGACGGCTATTCCTTGGTGATATCCGGCGCGGCCGGGTTCTTCATGCCAACGACGTGGTAGCCCGCGTCCACGTGCAGGATCTCGCCGGTCACGCCACGCGACATCGGCGAGAGCAGGTAGACGGCGCTTTCGCCGACCTCCTCGATCGTCACCGTGCGGCGCATCGGGGCGTTGTATTCGTTCCACTTCAGGATGTAGCGGAAGTCGCCGATGCCGGAGGCGGCCAGCGTCTTGATCGGGCCAGCGGAAATCGCGTTGACGCGGATCGCCTTCTCGCCGAGGTCGGCCGCCAGATAGCGCACGCTCGCCTCGAGCGCCGCCTTGGCGACGCCCATGACATTGTAGTGCGGCATCCACTTTTCCGCGCCGTAATAGGTCAGCGTCAGCATGGAGCCGCCGTCCGTCATCAGCTTCTCGGCGCGCTGGGCGACCGCCGTGAACGAGTAGCAGGAGATGAACAGCGAGGTGTTGAAGTTCTTGGCCGTCGTCTCGATGTAGCGGCCGGTCAGCTCGTCCTTGTCGGAAAAAGCGATGCAATGGACGACGAAGTCGAGCTTGCCCCAGAGCTTTTCGACCTCGGCGAAGACCGCGTCGAGGCTCGCCTCGTCGGTGACGTCGCACTGGCCGACGACATGGCCGCCGAGTTCCTGCGCCAGCGGCCGCACGCGCTTTTCCAGGGCGTCGCCCTGATAGGTGAAGGCGAGTTCGGCGCCCGCCTCGCGGGCCGCCTTGGCGATGCCCCAGGCGATGGAGCGCTGGTTGGCCAGGCCCATGACGAGGCCACGCTTGCCTGCCAGCACGCCCGAGATCGTGGGGACTTGGGGTGTCGTTTGCGACGTCATCTTGTCCGACCGGAGAAAGCACTTGGGCGCGACAACGCCCATCATGCCCGCCGTTTAATGGGCGCCGTGCGCAAGCGCAAGGGCTGCGGCGGGCCGGCCGCCCCTACGGCCCCGCCGCCGTCCACAGGCGTGTGAAAACCACTGGCGCCGGCAAAGCGCCCGTCCTATCCTTAACGCTTGGTTGCCGCACGCGGCTTCTGGCGTCTTTCGAGTATGTCCGAGGAACTCAAATCATCGCTGCACAGCGAAGCGCTGCACGAGGGCGCTTCCGAGCTGCGGCGCTTCGCCCGCGCGCTTGTCGGGCCCGTCTCGACGCGCACCGCGGACGCCCTGGCGCAGACCGCGATCGTGCGAATCGAGGCCGCCGACCGTCTGGGCGAGGACCCGCTGGAACGCGCCTTCGCCGAGATCGTTCGCCTCAACCGGCGCCGCGTGCGCGAGCGCGGCCGCGCCGCCGAATCGACTGACGCGGCGGGGGAAAACGAGCGCCGCGAGGCCTCGGTCGCCAACCAGATTTCAGCCATGCCCCTGGACGAGCGGGAGGGTCTGCTGATTATCGCCCTGGCCGGCTACGGCTACGAGGCGGCCGCCCGCATTCTCGACCTTCCGGTCTCCAGCGTCGTCTCCCGCCTGATGCGGGCGCGCGCCCGGCTCGACGGCGCCAAGCCCGGCGTCGCGCCACGCGGCGGGCATCTGCGGGTCGTGAAATGAGCGGCGCGAGCCGCGTCAGCGAGGCCGAACTCCATGCTTTCGTCGACGGCCAGCTCGGCGACGAGCGCGCGCTGGCGGTCGCCGTCTGGCTCGCGGAGAACCCGCGCGACGGTCTGCGGGTCGACGGCTGGCGGATGCAGAACGACGCGATTCAGCGCGCTTTTCCCGCGCCGGCGCGCGAGCGGGTGACGCTGGCCTTCCGGGCAAGCGATTCCGACGCCCCCCTGACCATGCCCTCGACGCCGGCGATCGAGGATTACCGGGCGCGACGCCGACGCAGGCGCACCATGGCGCTGGTCGCCGCTTTCGTCGCCGGCGCCTTCGCGGCCAGCGCGCTGGCGCTGTTCGCGCACCGGATGACCACACAGCCGATTCCCTCCGATCCGATCTTCGTCGAGGTGACGACGGTTTCGGACGAATTCGCCCGGCGCGCGGTCGAGGCCTGGCGCACCTATGCCCGCGATCCGGTCCGACCGGTGGAAGTCGACGCACGCGACCTTGCCAGCCTCACGAAATGGCTGAAGGAGCGGACCGGGCTCGCGCAGCCGCCGGTCATTGTCGCCGCGCGGCTCATCGGCGCCCGCGTGCTGCCCGCGCATGGCGGGAATGCGGCCTTCCTGCTCTATCGCCTCGCCTCCGGCGATCCGGTCGTCCTGCTCGCCGAACCCGGCGCGCGCAGCCCCGGCGCCTACA
>JAGRKN010000094.1 GCA_020442275.1 Rhodoblastus sp.
GCATGTCGTCGGCGCCCTCCATGTCGTGCTCGTAGCCGGCGTTTTCAGGCGCGAGCCGGGCGAAAGCGCGCGCGAGATCGCGCTGCACGCTGGGGTCCGCGTTCTCCTGGATGACGAGGGAGGCGGACGTGTGGCGACAGAAGATCGTCAGCAGGCCCGTCTCGGGCCTCTGGCGGGCGAGCCAGTCGGCGATCGCGTCGGTTATGTCGTGCAATCCCTGGCCATTGGTGGCCGCGGTGAACCTATGGGTGGCCTGCCGCAGCGTCATGGGCGACGAGCCAGCGCCAGGCCGAGACCCGCGGTCAGCAGCGCCCCGCCGGTCAGCCGGTTGCGCAGCCGGCCATTGCCGCGCAACGCGCGCGCGAAACGGGAGGCGAAAATCGCCCACAGGCTGTCGAGCGCGCCCGCGAGAACGAGAAATGTGACGGCGAGCAGAGCGAGCTGCGCGCGTGCGTCCGGGCCCGGCGTCACGAATTGCGGGAGGAAGGCCCCGAAGAACAGTAACGTCTTCGGATTGGAGAGCGAAACGAGAAAGCCGCGCAGGAAAATCGCGCGCGCCGAGGCGCTGTCGGCGGCGGTCGCCCCGAGATCGGCCGGCGGCGCGCGCCAGGCCCGCAGGCCGAGCCAGATCAGATAGGCCACGCCGAACCAGCGCAGGACCGCGAACCAGTCCGCGACGATGTTCAGGAGCGCGCTCGCGCCATAGACGACGATCGCCAGCAGGATGGCCGTGCCCGCGCTGGCGCCGGCGATCGTCACCAGTCCGTAACGTACGCCATGCGCCAGGCTATTGGCGACGACCAGCGCGACCATGGGGCCGGGCGCGACGATCAGCGCGCTCGCGGCGGCGACAAAGGCGAAATAGAGTTGGATAGACATGGGTTCCGGTCGTTGTGCCGGCCCAGACTAGACCGAAGCGCGCGCGGCCGCGAGAGCAGGGCATGAGCATGACGCCATCCGACCGAACCCGCCCCTCCAATGCCGCGCAAAAAGCCTCGCCGGCCTATCGCATTCCTGCGCTCGACAAGGATTTCCTGCTGGGGGATTCCCAGCGCGGCCTGCGCTTCCAGATCGAATACGAAAAGGCGGAAGAAGCCTTGCGCGCCTGGAAAGTGAATTCGACGATCGTCTGCTTCGGCTCGGCGCGCATGCGCGAGGACGGTCCGCCGCACCAGGCGGCCTGGTATGCGCAAGCGCGCGAGTTCGGCCGGATCGTATCGCAGGAGGGCGGCGCCCTCGTCGCCGGGACCGACGGCGGATGCGAAAACGTGATCGCCACCGGCGGCGGCCCGGGGCTGATGGAGGCCGCCAATCGTGGCGCGAACGACGCGGGCGCGCCGACCATCGGCTTCAACATCACCCTGCCGCAGGAGCAGGAGCCAAATCCCTGGACCACGCCGGATCTGACCTTCCGCTTCCACTATTTCGCGATGCGCAAGATGCATCTGGCCATGCGCGCCAACGCGCTCGTCGCTTTTCCCGGCGGCTTCGGCACGCTCGACGAATTGTTCGAGGTGATGACGCTGCGCCAGACGCGCAAGGGGCGCGATATTCCGATCATCCTGTTCGACGAGCGTTACTGGCGCGACGTCATCAATTTCGACCGGCTGCTGCGCGAGGGCGTGATCGGAGCCGACGACATGCGGGTCTTCGCCTTTGCAGACAGCGCCCGCGACGCCTGGGATCGCATCGCCGTATCCGTCTGCGGGACGCTGCACGACCAGGGCGGACTGAAGCGCGAGGGCTGAGCCCTTGCGACAAAATGTCTTTCCAGAAAGATAAATTGACTTTGTCTTTCTGGAAAGATAATCAGCGCGCCATGTCTGCTCCTGACGACAGGCGTCGGCGCCACGCCGATTTTCTGGCTACCCGGCGTATCCACTGGCCGGCCTCCATCACGCCGGTCGCGCAGCTGATGACCGCTGTTTTCCGCCTGAGCGACCTCACGTTGCGCGCCAGTTCAGGCCGCGTCGCCACGCTCGGGCTCACCTTCTCCGAATTCGAGGTTCTCGCGACGCTCCGTGGCTTTCCGTCCGCCGCGCGGCTGACGCCCGGCGAATTGTCGGCCGCGATCCTGCTGACCTCCGGCGGTCTCACCAAAGTCTTGCGGACGCTCGAGGAAAAAGGCCTCGTTCTGCGTCCGGACGGCGCCGCCGACAGGCGTAGCAAGCCCGTCGCCCTGACGGCGAAGGGGCGCCGCCTCGTCGAAAAGGCGATGGCGGAGATTTTGCGCGCCGACACGGAGCTGATCGAAGGCGCGATCGCGTCGCGCGAACTCGAGACTCTCAATCGCTTGCTCGCCAAGGCGCTCGACGCCGCCGAGCGCGACGCTGAAGAAAGGAATAGTCCGTGAGGATCTCACGCGAATGGGCGACGCCGCTCACCATCGGCGTGTTCGGACTGATGGCCGTCACCGGCGGCCTGATGTTCTTCCACCTCGACACCCGCCTCAACAAGCTCGCGCACGAATGGCTGGGCTGGGCGATGATCGCTTTCGCGATCTTTCATGTCATGGCGAACTGGCTGGCCTTCAAACGCTATTTCATGTCGAGCAATCTCGCGCGGGGGCTGGTCGGCTCTTTTGCCGTCGTGCTCGCACTCTCCTTCGTCACCCCGCAAGGCGCGCAGAAGCAGGGCTCGCCGCCCACATTGGCGATGCGAGCGGTGATGAAGGCGCCGCTCGCGACGCTGGCGCCAGTCTCCGGCAAGCCTGTCGAGCAGCTTCTCGCCGATCTCGCCAAGGCCGGCATCGTCCTGCCGGATGCGCAGGCAACGCTCGACAGCGTCGTGAAGGGCGACAGGGGCCAGGAGGGCAAGGCGATGCGCGCGGTCTTCGGCCGCGGCTGAGCCTCTATGTCTCGACGACGTGGAGATCCGCGTCGTCGGCGCGCAACCGCCGGCGCATGTATGGCTTCGGCCATTGCACGACCAGCCGGCCGACGAGATCGTCGACGCCCGCGAGCGGAAAGGCGTCGTAGAAAGTCGGATGCTTCGCGCGAGATATGAAATCGTGCAGCAGATGGGCGACGTCGTAGTCGTAGACGATGTCGCCCGGCGCGATCCCCGGCCGCCGGGCGACCAGACGGCGAAAACCCGAAAGCCGCGCTCGACCGCCCGCCTCGCCACGAAACGACATCACCTGCGCCTCCGCCCCGAAAACGCGCCCGTTCTGCATGCGCTCGTAGACCAGATCGTGGCCGGTCTTCGCCAGATGTTCGAGCGACGGCGCATCCGCGCTCCTGTCCCGCGGATCGAGCGTGTTGCGGTGGGCGATCAGGCCGGACGGATCTAGGCCGCGGGCAACCAGCAGGGTGGCGAGGTCCATGGCTCCTTATACGCGAACGCCGCTGGACCGCGAGCCTTCAGGCGCGCTGCGAGCCATGCGAGCCTGAAGGCTGGCCGTCCATCTTCACCATAATTGTGGCGTCCCTGTTCGTGAGCCGGAAACGCGCTATTGTGCGCCCCATGAACGCCCCGTCCGGCTCTTTCCTGTCCATGTATTCGCACGGTTTCGCCCGCGTCTGCGTCGGCGCGCCGGCCGTGCGCGTGGCCGATCCCGCTTTCAACGTCGAGCGCGCTCTGGAAATGGCGCAGGCGGCGCACGACAAATCGGCGGCGCTGCTGGCTTTGCCCGAGCTTGGCCTCTCCGCCTACGCCATCGACGATCTCCTGCATCAGTCGCGCCTGCTGGACGCGGTCGAGGAGGCCGCAGGTCTGCTGATCGCGGCGACCGCCGAACTCATGCCGGTCGTCGTCGCCGGCGCGCCGCTGCGCTGGCGCGGGCGGCTCTACAATTGCGCGCTCGTCATCCATCGGGGCCGGCTGCTCGGCGTCGTGCCGAAGACCTATCTGCCGAATTATCGCGAATTCTACGAGCGCCGGCATTTCGCCTCGGGCGGCTTCGTCGTCGGCGAGGAAATCGAGGTCGCCGGCCGCACGGCGCCGTTCGGAACCGATCTGCTGTTTCATGCGACCGACCTTCCGGATTTTACGCTCGGCGTCGAAATCTGCGAGGACGTGTGGGTGCCGGTTCCGCCGTCCACCCGCGCCGCGATGGCGGGCGCGACCATTGTCGCCAATCTCTCCGCCTCCAACGCCATTGTCGGCAAGGCCGATTTTCGCGACCTGCTGTGCAAGGCGCATTCGGCGCGCTGCCTGATGGCCTATCTCTATTCTGCGGCTGGCCCCGGCGAATCGACGACCGATCTCGCCTGGGACGGGCAGGCGAGCATCTACGAGAACGGCGAGAAATTGGTGGAAGCGCCGCGCTTCGCCGAGGAGCCGCAGCTCGTCGCCGCCGACGTCGATCTCGAGCGCATGAACGCCGAGCGAATGCGGCAGGGCACGTTCGGCGATTGCGCCGATCTGGAAGGCGGAACGCCCTTCCGCACGATCGATTTCGAACTGGCGCCGCCGCTCGACCGCGACATTGGTTTTTCCCGCGCGATCCAGCGCTTTCCCTACGTGCCGAGCGACGATGCGCGGCTGGCGGAGCTTTGCTACGAGGCCTTCAACATTCAGGCTCACGGCCTGCGCCAGCGGCTGGAAGGCGCGAAGACGAGAAAAATCGTGATCGGCGTGTCCGGCGGTCTCGATTCCACGCAGGCGCTGCTCGTCGCCTGCACGGCATTCGACCAGCTGAAACTGCCGCGTGAAAACATTCTGGCCTACACGCTGCCGGCCTTTGCGACTTCGTCGACCACCAAGAGCAACGCCTGGGCGCTGATGAAGGCGCTCGGCGTCTCGGCGCAGGAAATCGACATGACGCCGGCCTGCCGGCAGATGCTGATCGACCTGAACCATCCGGCCGCACGCGGCGAAAAGGTCTATGACGCGACTTACGAGAACGTGCAGGCCGGCGCGCGCACCTCGTTGCTGTTCCGGCTCGCCAACCAGCACGGCGCCATCGTGCTCGGCACCGGCGATCTCTCGGAGCTTGCGCTCGGCTGGTGCACTTACGGCGTCGGCGACCAGATGGCGCATTACAACGTCAACGCCTCCGTGCCGAAGACGCTGATCCAGCACCTCATCCGCTGGTGCGCGGCGGACAGGCGCTTCGGCGCCGAGGCCGCGCCGGTGCTGGAATCCATTCTCGGCACCGAGATTTCACCCGAACTGGTGCCGGGGCACGCTGGCGACGTGCCGGCGCAACTGACGGAAGATTTCGTCGGCCCCTACGCGCTGCAGGATTTCAACCTCTACTGGATCACGCGCTATGGTTTTGGCCCAAGAAAGGTCGCCTTCCTGTCGTGGCGCGCCTGGCATGATGCGGGCAGGGGCGCCTGGCCGCCCAATATTTCAGCGGACAAGAAGCGCGC
This sequence comes from Rhodoblastus sp., assembly GCA_020442275.1. Lineage (GTDB taxonomy): Bacteria > Pseudomonadota > Alphaproteobacteria > Rhizobiales > Beijerinckiaceae > JAJXWB01. The sequence goes on from JAGRKN010000094.1 coordinate 5,319, forward strand.
CTACGATCTGCCCACGATCAAGAAATGGCTCGGCGTGTTTCTGAAACGTTTCTTCGAGACCAGCCAGTTCAAGCGCTCGGCGCTGCCGAATGGCCCGAAAGTCTCGTCCGGCGGCTCGCTTTCGCCGCGCGGAGACTGGCGCGCGCCGTCTGATTCGAGCGCGAGCGCGTGGCTGGCTGATCTCGACCGTATTCCCGATCGACTGCCTTGACCACGCGCCGATAGTGCACTCAAGTACAATAGCAGAGGGTGTGCGCCAGCGTTTGAATGGCGTCACGAAGAGGGCTCGAGGTCCGGAATCGGCGGTGGCCGATCCGGTCGAGGCGGCCCCGCAGGAGGACGCCTGATGGCGATGACGATGACGGGGGAGGTGAACCTTCCCGCGACCAAGCAGGTCGTGTGGGAAGCGTTGAACGATCCCGAGGTTTTGAAGGCCTGCATTCCCGGCTGCCAGTCGCTCGAAAA
>JAGRKN010000095.1:0-6108 GCA_020442275.1 Rhodoblastus sp.
ACAGGATGGCGCCGAAGGTCCACCAATAGTTCAGGTTCTTCGGGGTCGGATAGGCCACGAAGGAGCTGTGCACCAGGCCCATGACGGGCAACCGGCTCTCGAACCACCGGCCGATCGCGCTCTTCGGAACGTATGTCGAAGGTCCGCTCATCTTATCGCCTTCTCTCGGAATTTCTCGGGCGTCTGCTTGCCTGGGCGCTACGGCCGGCTCAGCCGATCTTGATCTTGGTGTCGGTGAGGAACGCGTATTCCGGAACCTCGAGGTTGCGCGGCGCCGGCCCCTGACGGATGCGGCCCGACGTGTCGTAGGCCGAGCCATGGCACGGGCAGAACCAGCCGTCGAACGGACCCTGATGGCCGAGCGGGATACAGCCCAGATGCGTGCAAACGCCGACGACGACCAGCCATTCCGGCTTCTTCACGCGCGCCTGGTCGGTCTGCGGATCGGGAAGCTGCGCCAGCGGCACGTCCTCGGCTTCCTTGATTTCCTTCTTCGTACGGTGACGGACGAAGACAGGCTTGCCGCGCCACTTGATCGTGACGATCTGACCTTCCGGGATCGCGGAAATGTCGAGTTCGGTCGAGGACAACGCCAGCGTCGAGGCGTCCGGGTTCATCTGCGCGATAAAGGGCCACGCGACCGCGCCGATGGCCACGGCGCTCGCCGCGCCGGTCGCGATGTAGAGCATGTCCCGGCGGGTCGGGTCGGCAGTCGATGTCGTCGCCACGTCAGCAAATCCCTAAGCTTAAGGAGCCGCGCTTGCGGCCGGTGGTCCGGCTTCTAGCGTCAAGCGCCGCGCGCGGCAATGCCAAGTCGCGATAGACCCTGCCCCGCTGCGCGCAACGGGGCGTTATGTCGCACCGATGCGCGCCCTTGTCCATAGAGGCCGGCTTATGCGAAAGCCGTAGAAACTTCAGGGCTCCCATGACCACGGCGACACGGCTCGTCCTGGCGCTTTTCCAGCCGGACATTCCGCAGAATGCGGGCACGATGCTGCGGGCCTGCGCCTGCCTCGGCGTCGACGCGGCCATCGTCGAACCCGCCGGTTTTCCGGTATCCGACCGGCATTTCCGCCGCGCCGGCATGGACTACCTCGATCATGTGGATATCGCCCGTCACGTGTCGTTTTCCGCCTTCGAGGACTGGCGGCGGGCGGCCGGGCGCCGGCTCGTCCTGCTGACGACGCAAGGCGCGACGCCCTACACTGATTTCGCCTTCCGGCCCGACGACGTGCTGATGGTCGGCCGCGAATCGGCCGGCGCCCCTGCGGAAGTCCACGCCGCCGCCGATGCGAGAATCGTCGTGCCGATCCGGCCGGAACTGCGCTCGCTCAACGTCGCGGTGGCGGCGTCCATGGTTCTGGGCGAGGCGCTGCGGCAGACGGCGAGTTGACGGGCGCGCACTGTCGGCCGATGTCTGGCCGCATGAGCCAAGACCTCCTCGAAACCCGCAAGGCGGAAGCCGCGCGCTGGTTCGCCGAACTGCAGGACCGCATCCTCGCCGCCTTCGAGGCGCTGGAGGACGAATGCCCCGGCCCGTTTTTCCCCGAGGCGAAAACGCCCGGCCGCGCGCGATTGACGCCCTGGGAGCGCACCGATCACACCGGCGCCCCCGGCGGCGGCGGACGCATGGCGATCCTGAAAGGACGCGTGTTCGAGAAGGCCGGCGTTCACACGTCCACCGTCTTCGGAACTTTCGCGCCGGAATTCGCGGCGCAAATTCCCGGCGCGTCGGATGACCCGCGCTTCTGGGCGGGCGGCATTTCGCTGATTGCGCACCCCTGGAATCCCAACGTCCCGACCGTGCACATGAACACGCGGTTCGTCGTGACGACGAAAGCCTGGTTCGGCGGCGGCGCGGATCTGACGCCCGTGCTCGACAGGCGCCGTGTGCAGGAGGATGCGGATTCGCGCGCTTTCCACGCGGCGATGCGCGGCGCTTGCGAGCGGCATTCCAGCGTCGCCGATTACGCGCGCTACAAGACCTGGTGCGACGAATATTTCTTCCTGAAGCACCGCAACGAGCCGCGCGGAATCGGCGGCATCTTCTACGATCACCTGAACAGCTCCGGCGACCCCGACAACAGTGGCTGGGACAGCGATTTCGCCTTCACTCGGGATGTGGGAACGAGCTTCCTGACAATCTATCCGCGGATCGTGCGCGAAAATTTCGTAAAGCCGTGGACCGAGGCCGACCGCGAGGAACAATGCGTGCGTCGCGGGCGCTATGTGGAGTTCAACCTGCTCTACGACCGTGGCACGATCTTCGGCCTCAAGACGGGCGGCAACATCGCCTCGATCTTGTCGTCCCTGCCGCCGACGGTGAAATGGCCGTAGATCGACCGGGAGCCTGAACGCTTTCAGTCGAATTCACGCCCTGCGCTTCAATATCCGCATCTCCGCGCTCGCCGTCGCCAGCACGGCGCCTGCTTCGTTGGTCAACTCGCCCTCGATGCGGACATTGCGCTCGTCGCTTTCGACCGCACGCGCGCGGCCGAAAATCGGGCCGGCGGTCGCCGTCTTCAGATAGCGTGTGTCGAGCCGCGTGGTGACCACCCAGCTGTCTGCGGGCACGCGGGGCGCCGCCGCGATTCCGGTCACCGAATCCAGCATGGCGGCAATGAAACCGCCGTGCACGATGCCGTTGCGATTGAAGAAATCTGGCCGCGCCATGAACCGGACGAAGACTTCGCCCGTCTCGGCATCGCACGACAGAATTTCGCGGCCGAGCAGCTCCGCCGCAGGCGATAGGGCATTGTCGCTCATCGCCCTGCCTTCTCGCCGAATGTCCAGAACTTGTGCCCCACAAAGCTCCAGAACATCACGATACCGGTCGTGACGATCTGCGCGGGAATATACGGCGCGCCAAAACGGTCGACGAAGAGGTGCATGAAGCCCCAGGTCAGCAGGAAGCCGACGCCCGCCACGCCGACGAAGCGCCACAGCGCGTCGGCGTGGTTGCGCTCGGTCTCGAACACATGCGCGCGGTTGAGCGCGTAGGAGACGAGGCCGCCGCCGACATAGCCGACCAGCGTCGCCGGCACGGGCGCGACATGTGCGAGCTGCACGAGCCCGATCAGCAGCCCGTAATGCACGACCATCGCCGCGACGCCGACCAGCATGAAGGCGGAGAATTGCAGGTGCAGGCGCATGGGCTCGATCAGGCTGTCCTTGCGCGACGGTCCTGTGCGAACCGCCCCGAACCTTCATCCTGAGGAGCGCCCGAAGGGCGCGTCTCGAAGGATGGCCGCTGCCCCATGCTTCGAGACGCAGGCTTCGCCTGCTCCTCAGCATGAGGTGGTGAAAATCAGCCCGACAGCGCCGCTTTCACCGCCGCGCTGGCCTTCGCAAAGTCCATCTGGCCCGTGAACTTGGCCTTCAGCGCGCCCACGACCTTGCCCATGTCCTTCATCGAGGCCGCGCCCGTCTCGGCGATCGCGGTCTTGATCGCCTCCGCCATCGCCGCCTCGTCCATCTGCTTGGGCAGATAGGACGAAATCACCTCGATCTCGCCCTTCTCCTGCGCGGCGAGTTCGGGCCGGTTGTTCTTCTCGTAGATTTCGAGCGATTCCTGGCGGCTCTTCACCATCTTCTGCAACAGCGCCAGAATGTCGTCCTCGCTGACAGTCTTCCCCTCGCCGCGCGCGAGAATGTCGCGATCCTTGAGCGCGGCCGTGATCAGGCGAATGGCGGCGACTTTCGTCTTCTCGCCCGCCTTCATGGCGTCCTTCAGATCGGCTGTAAATTTTTCCCGCAGGCTCATGTCAGAATTCCATGGTTGACTCAGGCGGCGCGGGGTTGACGCAAAAGCGCCCCTCCCCTAGCTTCCGCGCCGATTTCGACCCCCCTCGCGCGCCGTTCACGCCCGCCGCCTCGAGTTCGAAGTCGGATACATCCGACTTCGCGCATGCGGCCCGGGCCATTCGGCGCGGGCCGATAGCCGGGGGTCCTAGAGGGCCAAGGGTGTAGAGCGCAGATGACAGCCGATCAAGCCGAAAAGACCGCCCCCTGGACCCTTCGCGCGCCGACCGCCCTGCTGGTGCTGGCCGACGGAACCATGATCGAAGGCTTTGGCCTGGGCGCCACGGGCGTGGCCGATGGCGAGGTCTGCTTCAACACCGCCATGACCGGCTATCAGGAGATCCTGACCGACCCCTCCTACGCCGGCCAGATCGTCACCTTCACCTTCCCCCACATCGGCAATGTCGGCGTCAACGACGAGGACGTCGAGACGGTCAACATGGCCGCCGCCTCCGGCGTGCGCGGCCTCGTGCTGCAGGCCGAGATCACCGACCCCTCCAACTTTCGCGCGACGAAACATTTCGACGCGTGGCTGAAGGCGCGCGGCATTGTCGGCATTTGCGGCATCGACACGCGCGCGCTCACCGCCCGCATCCGCGACAAGGGCATGCCCAACGCCGTCATCGCCCATGCGCCGGACGGCAAGTTCGACGTGGAAGCGCTCAAGAAGCGCGCCGCCGCCATCCCCTCGATGGACGGCCTCGACCTCGTGCCGGGCGTCACCGCCGCCCAGCGCTACGACTGGGACGAGACGACCTGGACGCTTGGGCAGGGCTACGGCCGCCAGACGGCGCCGACGCGCAAGGTCGTCGCGCTCGACTTCGGCGTGAAGCGAAACATCCTGCGGCTGCTGGCCGACGCCGGCTGCGCCGTGACCGTCGTGCCGGCGACGACGAGCGCCGAAGAGATTCTGGCGATGAAGCCCGACGGCGTGTTCCTGTCGAACGGCCCCGGCGACCCCGCCGCGACCGGCGAATATTCCGTGCCGACAATCAAGAAGCTGCTCGATGCGAAGGTCCCGACCTTCGGCATTTGTCTCGGCCACCAGATGATGGCGCTCGCCGTCGGCGCCAAGACCAAGAAAATGCATCAGGGCCATCACGGCGCGAACCATCCCGTGATGGATTACACCACCGGCAAGGTCGAGATCGTCTCGATGAACCACGGCTTTGCGGTCGACGTCGACACGCTGCCCAAGAACGCGAAAGAGACGCACCGCTCGCTGTTCGACGGCTCGAACTGCGGCATCGCGCTGGACGACCGCCCGGCCTTCTCGGTGCAGCACCACCCGGAAGCCTCCCCCGGCCCGCAGGATTCGCACTATCTGTTCGCGCGTTTCGTCGAGATGATGGACAAGGCGAAAAACTAGTCCCCTCTCCCCGAACGCAAAGCGGCTTTCGCCGCTTTGCGCATTCGAGTTGGCTGAATTCGGCAACAGCCGACTTCAGCGCGGGGAGAGGGTTAGGGTGAGGGGGACAAACGACTGGGACGCATGTTGCGGCTTGGCCCCTCATCCGGCCTTCGGCCACCTTCTCCCCGTAAAACGGGGAGAAGGGATCACGCCTAACCGGCGCGAGGACGCAAAATGACCTGGCGCGACTTCTTCGACCGCGATCACGCGCTTTACGTCAGCGCGCGCCACAAGCTGCTGCACGCCGATCTCGTGGCAAAAGGCGTCGCCGCGCATATCCCGAGCCCCAATTCGCAGATCCTCGACTACGGCTGCGGCGAGGCCTTGGGCGCTCCCTATCTCGCCGAACGCTGCGCCAAACTTTTCCTGTTCGACACCGCGCCGAGCGTGCGCGCAAAACTCGTCGCGGCCAATGTCGCGCGCCCCAATGTCGCCGTGCTGGACGAGGCCGCCGTCGCCGCGATCCCCGACGCCTCCCTCGACATGATCGTGATCGTCTCGGTCCTGCAATATATCGCGGAGGCCGAGTTCGCGCGCATGCTCGGGACCTTCCACGACAAGCTGAAGGACGATGGTCGCCTCGTGCTCGCCGACATCATCCCGAAGGATGTCAGCCCGATCGACGACGCCCGCGCGCTGTTGCAATTCGGCCTGCAGGGCGGCTTCCTCACCGCCGCCACGATCGGCCTCGCCCGCACGGCGCTCTCCGATTACCGCACGCTGCGCACGCAATACGGCCTGTCGACCTACGACGAGGCCGACATGCGCGAGATCCTGGCCGACCACGATTTCACCTGCGAGCGGGCGGCGCGGAACATCGGTCACAACCAGAAGCGGATGACATTCGTCGCACGGAAGGCGGCGGAGGTGGATTGAAACGGCCGTCATGCCCGGGC
>JAGRKN010000095.1:6192-6578 GCA_020442275.1 Rhodoblastus sp.
CTCTGGACCAGCCCCGTTAATCATCCCGCCCCCGCCCGTCTGGACGCGGGCGCCTCAAGTGTTTAACGCTTTCTTAAAGCCCCGGGCCGCCCACACGGCGCCGGGCGAGAGTGTGCGGGGAGCGGGATACGTGCAAGTTGGACGCAAGCTGACAGCGCCTGCCGCGATCATCGCCGCCGCCCTTTGCCTGCCGCTTGCATCCTGCGTCGACACCGCCAGCCAGGTCCGCGTCGACCCCGCCGCCGCCCCCTCCAAGATCGCGCGCCGTCCCGGCGTCAGCCCGCGCGGCGCGACCGTCGCGCTGGCCAGCGTCGCCGGCGCGCCGCAGGACGTGAACGACCGGTTCGCGCAATCCTTCGCTCAGGCCGCCGCCGCGCAGGACATGA
>JAGRKN010000095.1:6675-11111 GCA_020442275.1 Rhodoblastus sp.
CCTCTTCGACCGCTCCAAGAAGCGCATCGCCCGCCTGGCCGACGAAATGCCGCTCAAGGGCGCGACAGCCGACCCCTGGGCCCTCGCCGACGATTCGGCGCTCGCAGCGCTCGCCGCCCGCACGGCGAGCGATCTGGCGGATGCGCTCACCAATACGCCCGAGGCGGTCGCGGGCGCGGCCGTCGCCTCGGCCACGGGCGGCGCGACCGCGCCGCGCAGCGCCCCGGTCGCTGGAACCTCGGCCGTCGCCCGGCAGGAGCCCGCCGCCAGCCCACGCCTCGGCCTCGCCGCCAGCCGCTGAGCCGGGCTGCTGCCGCAAGAACACGCTTGCGGCTTTCCACGGTTTTCGGTGGTCTGTCATGCCGCTGTCGTATTGTTCGTACGCGAACCGACTGCTATGAGGCGCGCATTCTGACAGGCTCGGATCGCTGATATGGCTGGTATGAAAATTCTGGCGGGAAACTCCAATCGCCAGTTGACCGAAGCGATCGCCGCCTATCTCGGCACGCCGCTGACGCAATGCTCGGTGCGCCGCTTCGCCGACATGGAAATCTTCGTCGAGATCCAGGACAACGTGCGCGGGCAGGACACGTTCATCGTGCAGTCCACGTCCTTCCCGGCGAACGACCATCTGATGGAAGTGCTGATCATGACCGACGCCCTGCGTCGCTCGTCGGCGCGCCGCATCACGGCGGTCATCCCCTATTTCGGCTATGCGCGTCAGGACCGCCGGTCCGGCTCGCGCACGCCGATCTCCGCCAAGCTCGTCGCCAATCTCATCACCCGCGCCGGCGCCGACCGCGTATTGACGGTCGACCTGCACGCCGGCCAGATCCAGGGCTTCTTCGACATCCCGACCGACAACCTGTTCGCCGCGCCGGTGATGGTCCGCGACATCAAGGATCGCAACAAGGACCTGTCGAACGTCATGGTCGTCTCGCCCGACGTCGGCGGCGTGGTGCGCGCGCGCGCACTCGCCAAGCGCATCGACGCCCAGCTCGCCATCGTCGACAAGCGCCGGGAGCGCGCCGGCGAATCCGAAGTGATGAACATCATCGGCGACGTCGAGGGCAAGAGCTGCATTCTCGTCGACGATATCGTCGATTCCGGCGGCACGCTCTGCAACGCCGCCGAAGCGCTCCTGAAACAGGGCGCCAAGGATGTATCGGCTTACATCACGCACGGCGTGCTGTCGGGCGGCGCGGTGGCGCGCATTTCGGCGTCCAAGCTGAAAGAGCTTGTGATCACCGACACGATCGCGCCGACCGAAGCCGTGCGCCTGTCGAAGAACATCCGCGTCATCACCATCGCCGGCCTGATCGGCGAGGCGATCGCGCGAACGGCGAAGGAAGAATCGGTCTCGAGCCTGTTCGACTGAGACCTTGACCCTCTGAACAAAAAAAGAAGGCCGGACTTTCGTCCGGCCGCTCCCGGTAAAAACCGGAGGACTTCAAGAGGGAATGATCGGAAGCCTCATCACCGGGGAGGCAGTGAACGACGCAACCGACGTGTGAAGGATGCGCCTCTCGATGACTGCCGGCAATCGGGGCGCCCGCATGGTAGGCATGCGACGTCTACATGAAGGTCTATAGACCTTCATGCAGCAAGTGCATGGCAGACATAAGCCTTAGTATTTCCAGCGCTGCGCATTGGCGACGAGGAAGTCGCGGAACACCTGCACGCGCGCGACATTCTTCATTTCCTCGGGATAGACGAGATAACATTCGAGCTCCGGCATCTCGGCATTGGGCAGAAGCTGTACCAATCCGGAATCGGCGGCCGCCAGCAGATATTCCGGCAGCACCGCGATGCCTACGCCCGCTTCCACCGCGTGGCGCAGCGCCGTGATGTTATTGACCGACAGCGCCGGCACGCGCGGGTTCTTCGCCTCGCGCCCCGCCGTCAGAAGAGAGTTGAGACTGTTGAGGAAGCCCATGCCCGTCGCGCCGTAGCTGAGGATACGATGCTGATCGAGATCGGAGAGCGTCTTGGGTTGGCCATGCCTGCGGATGTAATCGGCCGACGCGTAGAGATGGTAGTGCACCGTGAATAGCCGGCGCCGGATGAGATCGGGCTGCGAGGGCGCGCGCAGGCGCAGGCCGACGTCCGCCTCGCGCATGCCGAGATCGAGTTCGTCGTCGCTGAGGATCAGCCGCAGCTTGATCTCGGGATAGAGTTCGAGGAATTCGCCGAGCTGCGGCGCGAGCCAGTTTGCGCCGATGCCGAGCGTGGTGGTGACGCGCAATTCGCCCTGCGGCTTCTCGCGCTGCTCGGACAGGCGCAGACGAGCCGCGTCCAGCTTGCTCATCACATCCTTGACCGTGCGCAGCAGGATATCGCCCTGCTCGGTCAGGATCAGCCCGCGGGCGTGACGATGAAACAGCGGCGTGTCGAGATCCTGTTCGAGCGCTCCGACCTGACGGCTGACCGCCGACTGGCTGAGCCCGAGCCTCTCGCCCGCATGCGTAAATGAGCCGGCTTCCGCCGCCGCGTGAAAAACGCGGAGCTTGTCCCAATCCACGGCAATCCTCCCCTTCAGCCTCCTGATCATCGCCCGTTTGCCGGGCGTTATGCGCTCAGGTCGCGCAGCTTATGCGCCGCGTTCGTGTGTCGGCCAAATCTTGACATGCTTTTGTCGGACAATTCCAGACGTTTTTCTTCGTCCCTCCGGTTTTTCTTTCCGACGCGCTCACTCAGCCGCGGCGCGGGACGCCTGGACCGCCAAAAACTTCTCCGCCTCCAGAGCCGCCATACAGCCGAGGCCTGCGGCCGTAACCGCCTGCCGGTAGATGTCGTCGGCGACGTCGCCGGCCGCGAACACGCCGGGAATATTGGTCTGCGTCGTGCCCGGAACCGTCTTTATGTAGCCATTGGCCTTCATGTCCACCTGACCGGCGAAGAGCTCTGACGCTGGCGCATGGCCGATGGCGATGAAGACGCCGTCGACCTTCCGTTCCTCGGTGACGCCCGTCTGCACGTTCTTCAGCCGCACCCCGTTCACCGACAGCGGATTTTCCGCGCCCAAAATCTCGTCGATCGCGGAATTCCAGACGACCTCGATCTTCGGATGCGCGAACAGCCGCTCCTGCAGAATCTTCTCGGACCGGAAGGAATCGCGCCGATGCACGACCGTCACCCTCGAGGCGAGATTGGCGAGATAGAGCGCCTCCTCGACCGCCGAATTGCCGCCGCCGACGACGATGACCTCCTTGCCCCGGTAGAAGAAGCCGTCGCAGGTCGCGCAGGCCGAGACGCCATAGCCCTTGAACTTCTCCTCGCTCGGCGTGCCCAGCCACTTGGCCTTCGCGCCCGTGGCGATCACCAGCGCGTCGCAGGTCCAGACCGCGCCGGAATCGCAGGTCAGCCGGAACGGCCGCTGGCCGAGTTCCGCCTTGGTGACGTAGTCCGATACCAGCTCCGCGCCGACATGCTCGGCCTGCGCCCGCATCTGCTCCATCAGCCAGGGGCCCTGGATCGGCTCGGCGAAGCCCGGGTAATTCTCGACATCGGTGGTGATCATCAACTGGCCGCCCGGCTCGAAGCCCGAGATCAGCACCGGCTTCAGCATGGCGCGCGCGGCATAGATGGCGGTCGTGTAGCCGGCCGGCCCCGAGCCGACGATCAGCAGATGGGCGTGGCGGGAATTGACGTCTGCCATTGTTTCTCCTCGGCCCCGGCGGGCCGCGCGATCATGGTTTTGCGAGCCGCGGACCATATTACAGTCGGCGCGCGCTGTCGCGCGCTCGGGCGCGGCGAATGGCTGCCCGAACCTGTCACTTTTCTGCAACGAAACGATTTCGGTTCGAAAATTGTATTCGCAATAGGCTTTACTTTGCGCCAAAGCTCGGATACATCGCGCATCCCGTTTCGAGCCTCGGGTCCGGCTTCCAAAACCGGCTGGCGCGCGCCGCAGTGCGGAGTGTGCGTTCCGCTCGAATGGGATCGAATGTGTAGCTCAGCGGGAAGAGCGCCGGAGAGATCCGGAGGCCGACGGTTCGAATCCGTCCATGTTTCACCTGGGATAGCTCAGTTGGGTAGAGCACAGGACTGATAATCCTGCGGTCGCGGGTTCAACTCCCGCTCCACAACGCTTCGAAAGGGGCACTCGCCTGTTACGCGAGCCAAACATAAGGGAAACCGGCGTGTTTCCCCCGCTTCGTTCCCTCTGACATAGGCGTAAGCCCGTGTCCCGAGTGGACGCGGCGAACGCATGCGGCGCTTTGCGCCGCGAGACCGGCCGTCGGGCTGAGCCCGGCCGCGCCCGCTTGAACGCGCGTCGCTGCGGCGATGCGCGCGCCGGCGACGCGCGTCCGCGCGATCCCTGCGGCAGCCTCGCGGCCGGCTACGCGGGCGTGGGAGGAGCGCAGGAGTTCTGATCTTTTTGGTGGGGCGAGGCCTCGTAACAAGTATTCGCGCGAGTATTCGCGCGAAAACGA
>JAGRKN010000386.1 GCA_020442275.1 Rhodoblastus sp.
AGGGCACCAAGGCCGATCCCGCGCGGCTCAACGTCAACGGCGGCGCGATCGCGCTCGGCCATCCGCTCGGCGGCTCCGGCACCAAGCTGATGACCACGCTGCTGCATGCGCTGGAGACGCGCGGCAAGCGCTACGGCCTACAGACGATGTGCGAAGGCGGCGGCCTGGCCAACGTGACGATCGTGGAGCGACTGTAGGACTGCTTGCGGGCTCACCCTTCTCCCCGCAGGTACGAAGTCGGCTATTGCCGACTTCGACCAGATACGGGGAGAAGGTGGCGCGACGCGCCGGATGAGGGGCCGCGCCGCAACGGTTCTCCAAGTCGCTTGGCCCCTCACCCCTACCCTCTCCCCGCACGCGGGGAGAGGGAGAAGATTGTCGCTGACCGGCAGAGCAACGCCTGCCGCCCTCCTCCATGTACTGGAGAGGGAATGGGAGGGGGCCATTCAACAACACGATACCGATAAGTCCCCCTTCCCCGACCGCCTGCTCGCGGTCGTGCGCAAATTCGCGCCCGACGTCGAACGTCTCGACAAGGTCGTGCGCCTGTCAGGCGGCGCGAGCCAGGAGACCTGGTCGCTCGTCGCGATCCGCGACGCCGGCCCGGAGCGCATGATTCTGCGGCGCGCGCCCGCTGGCGTGCCCGTGGTGGAGAAAATCGATCTCGAGACCGAGGCAGCATTGATGCGGGCGGCCGAGCGCGCGGGCGTGCCCTCGCCGCATGTGCATTACGTCATCGCGCCGGATGACGATTTCGGCCGCGGCTTTCTGATGAGCCATGTCGACGGCGAAGGGCTCGGGCGCAAGATCGTGCGCGACGAGCAATTCGCCGCCATCCGGCCGAAGCTGGCGCGGCAGGCGGGCGAAATTCTCGCAGCGATCCATGCGATCGATCCGGCGACGCTGCCCGCACTTCCGCGCATCAGCCCAAGTGAGGAAATCGAGACGATGTTCGAGAATTACCGGCGCTGGAGCGAGCCACGGCCGGTGTTCGAACTCGCCTTCCGATGGGCGAAGGAGCGCATGCCCGACCCAAGCGCGACGCCGCGCCTCGTGCACGGCGACTTCCGCAACGGCAACATGCTGATCACGCCGCAGGGCGTGTCCGCCGTGCTCGACTGGGAGCTCGCCCATGTCGGCGATCCCATGCGCGATCTCGGGTGGATCTGCACGGCATCATGGCGCTTCAGCGTGATCGACAAGCCAGTCGGCGGCTTTGGCCAGCGCGAGGATCTGATGGCCGGCTACGAGGCGGCCGGCGGCGGGCGCGTCGATCCGGAGGTTCTGAAATTCTGGGAGCTGGTCGGCTCGATGCGCTGGGGGGTGATGTGCATGGGCATGGGGTTTCGCGCGAAGCAATCGGACCGCCCCGTCGAACTCTCGATGATCGGCCGGCGTACGTCGGAAAACGAAATCGACCTGATGCGCCTGCTGGCGCCGCGCGGCGCGTGAGGAGAGCGCGATGCAAGACAAGCCCACGCCTTCCGACCTTCTCGCCGCCGTCGCGCATTATTTGCGCGACCAACTCCTGCCGACGCTGACGGCGCATCATGCATTTCAATTGCGCGTGTCCTGCAATGCGCTCGATCTCGTCGCGCGACAGATCGCGCAGGAACCGGCGCTCGATGCTGCTGAAGTGGAGCGGCTGACGCGACTGCTGGGACATGACGGGGCGCTCAGCGAGCTCAATGCGGAATTGTCGCAGAAAATCGCCAACGGCGAAGTGACGCTGGAGACGCCGGGGCTTGCCGATCATCTCTGGGCGACGACGCTGGCGAAGCTGGCGGTGGATCAACCGCAATATGGGCCGTACCGTCATGAAGCGGGACGGGGCGCTCAATGAATGAAAGCTGGCCGTCATTGCGAGGAGCGGAGCGACGAAGCAATCCAGAGCCGAGGCGTGGGTCTGGATTGCTTCGCTGCGCTCGCAATGACGGCAACTACTAACGACAAGACACGAGGAAACGCCCATGGATTTCAACCTGCCAAAGGACATCACGGATTATCTCGCGGAACTCGACGCCTTCGTCGCGCGCGAGATCAAGCCGATCGAGAACCGCGACGACAACATCCGCTTCTTCGATCATCGCCGCGAATGGGCGCGCACGGATTTCGACAATGGCGGCCTGCCGCGCAAGGAATGGGAAGCGCTGCTGCGCGAGGCGAAGAATGTCGCCGACAAAGCCGGCCACCTGCGCTTCGCGCTGCCCAAGGCCTATGGCGGCAAGGACGGCTCGAATCTGGCCATGGCGACGATTCGCGAGCATTTCGCGAGCCAGGGTCTGGGCCTGCACAACGATCTGCAGAACGAGCATTCGATCGTCGGCAATTTTCCCGTCGTCATCATGCTCGACACCTATGGACGCGAGGATCAGAAGAAGGCGCTGATCCCGGGCCAGTTCACCGGCGAGACGCGCATCTGCTTCGGCCTGACCGAAGGCGCGCATGGGTCCGACGCCACGCATATGGGCACGCGCGCCGTGCCGGAGGCGCGCGGCGGCAAGGCCGGCTGGCGCATCGACGGCGAGAAGATGTGGATCACCGGCATGCACCACGCCACGCATTGCGCGCTGTTCGCGCGCACGTCCGGCAAGGATGGCGACGCCAAGGGCATTTCGTGCTTCCTCGTGCCTGTGCCGTCCGACGGACTCGTGATCGAGGAATACATGTGGACGTTCAACATGCCGACGGACCATCCGCGTCTGTCGCTGACCAACGTCTGGGTGCCCGAGGATGCGCTGTTCGGCGATCTCGATCACGGGCTCGCGCTCGCGCAATGTTTCGTCCACGAGAATCGCATCCGCCAGGCCGCAAGCTCGCTCGGCGCGGCTGTCTTCTGCATCGAGGAGAGCATCAAATATGCGCGCGAGCGCAAGCCGTTCGGCAAGGCGCTCGCCACCAATCAGGCGATCCAGTTCCCGCTGGTTGAGCTTGCGACGCAGGCGGAAATGCTGCGCCTGCTGATCCGCAAGACCGCATGGGA
>JAGRKN010000096.1 GCA_020442275.1 Rhodoblastus sp.
GTTCTGGTCGAAAAACTCGAAGCGCAGGGCATGGCGGGCATGAGCGCGTACATGCACGGTCCCGCGCGCACGCGCTTCAAGGAGCGCGACCCCAGGGGTTTCGCGCGCTTTCTGGCGCAATTGCAGGATCATTCGGCGGTCGGCACGGCGCTCACAGCGCGCGGCTGCCAGTTGAAACGGCCGACGATCTACCAGCTCGAAGAGGGACTGCGCGCCATCGCGGCGCCAGCGCTGATCGTAACCGGCGACGACGATGCGGCCTGCATCGATCCCGCGCTTTTCATGAAGCGCTGCATTCCCGATGCACGGCTGTGGATCGTGCCGCGCACCACGCACAATGTGAATCTCGAGGAGCCCGATCTCTTCAACCGCGTCGTCGGCGATTTTGTGGCCGAGGTCGACGCGCGCTAGCCATTTGCGCCGCGGGCCCTATTATCCGCGCCACAATTTCGGGAGAGACACATGCCGCTCAACAAGGGTTTCGTTCTGGCCTCGCGTCCGCAGGGCGCGGCGACGGAAGACAATTTCCGTTTCTTCGAGCGCGAGATCGGCGAGCCGGGGCCGGGGCAGGTGCTGGTCAAGAACCTGTGGCTGTCGCTCGATCCCTATATGCGCGGGCGCATGGACGAGGGGCGCTCCTATGCCGGCAACCAGGCGCTCGACGAGCCGATGATCGGCGGCACGGCCGGCGAAGTCGTCGCCTCCAACGATCCGAACTTCAAGCCGGGCGACAAGGTTGTTTCCAACAACGGCGGCTGGCAGCTCTATTCGATCCAGAACCCGGCGCTGCTGCGCAAGGTGGACGACAGCAAGGTTCCGCTGCAGGCTTTCGTCGGGCCGCTCGGCATGCCCGGCGTGACCGCCTGGGTCGGCGTCAATCGCATCATCATGCCGAAGGCCGGCGAGACGGTCGTGTGCTCGGCCGCGACCGGCGCTGTCGGCACGGTCGTCGGCCAGTTGGTCAAGGCCAAGGGGGCGCGCGCGGTCGGCATTGCGGGCGGTCCGGAGAAGTGCAAGTTCGCGGTCGAGGAACTGGGTTACGACGCCTGCGTCGATCACAGGGCGCCCGACTTCAAGGAGCAGCTGATCGCCGCGACGCCGAATGGCGTCGACGGCCTGTTCGAGAATGTCGGCGGCCAGCCGTTCGCGCGCACCATGGCGCAGATGAACGATTTCGGCCGTATCGCGATCTGCGGCCTGATCGCGTCCTACGAAGGCGCCGAGAAGACCACGCTCTCGGACATGCGCATCATGCTGATCCGCCGTCTCAAGATGCAGGGCTTCATCGTCTCCGAATTCCTGTCGGACTGGCCGACCGCGCTCGGCGAACTCGTCACGCTCGCCTCGACCGGCAAGCTGAAATGGCGCGAGACGATCGCCGAGGGCGTGGAAAAGGCGCCGTCGGCGTTCTTGGGCATGCTCAAGGGCAAGAATTTCGGCAAGCAGCTGGTGAAGCTGTTCTGAGCGTGATTTTCGCGCGGCGGTCCAGGTCGCCGCGCGTCGTCGTGATCGCCTGTCAGCGCGGGACGATGAGACTGTCCGTCGGATCGTAGAAGTCGAACGCGGCAAAGAACGCGCGCGCGTTTTCGCCGCGGACCGCGCTCGCCTTGTCGAGAAATTCGTCGAGCGCGCGCCTGCACGAAAAGAAGCGGAGCCAGTTGTCGAAGTCGGTCTCGATCTCGGCTTCGGGCGCGCGCCGGCATTTCTCGACATCGGCGTTGAATTCCACGACGCCGCGCCGCAAATGCCATGCGTGGCGCGAACCACGATCGGTGATCTGCAGGGCGACGATCATGTCCATGTCGCCCGCTGCCTCGGGATCGATGCGCACGCGATATTGCTCCATGGACTCGGCCGGCGGCGCCAGCGCGAGAACGCGCGTATTCGCGAAGGTGAGGCGTGGGATGGTCGCCTCGCCGCGCAAGGCGCGCGCCTGCGCGACGTACCAGCTGCGGATGGTGTGGGCGGGCGTGACGCGGCCCATCTGCTGCAGCACGTCGGCCTTCAGCTTGCGGGCTTTCGCATTCATCGGATCGAGCCGATAGAGATAACCGACGAGCTGCGCGGCCCAGGCGAGTTCTTTCTTCTCGAACGCCTCCTGCGCCCGCGCGAAAACGCTCGCCGCGCCGCCCATCGCGTCGACGAGGCGCCCTGCCTGCTCGATCGGCGGCAGCGGATTGATCGTGGCCGCGTCGCCGTCGAACCAGCCGAGCGCGGCATTGAAGAGATAGGGTCCGAAATGGCTGATCTCGCCGTAGATTTCCGCGAGGAACGGATGATCGGCGAGATGGCGCGGCAGGCGCACGAAGCTGCGCAGATCGTCGGGCCCGAGCCCTCTCAGAATGCCGCGCAAGGTCTGGTCGAGAATGGCGCTCAGCCCGTCGATCACGGCGTCGAGCGCCTCCGCGCATTCCGCCTCGCCCTTGACGGTGCGCGCATGCGTGTTGACGAGCGCCTTCGGGCCCAGGTCGCGTATGACCTTCAGACCGTCGCGCCATTCACGGGGATCGCGAAACAGCGACGCGCGCAAGGTGTAGATGTTGGGCAGCCAGGGCCAGAAGATATTGTTCAGGACGATTCCGGTCGCCGGCAGATGGACCGTCAGGCAATCGTCGGTGTCGGAACCGTAGCGCGTGAAGAATTGCATCTCGACGCCGGCGATCGTCATGCGCTCGCCGTCGGACACGGGCGTATCGACCGGCAGGAAGCCGGAGCGCCCGAAGGCGAGCTTCGCGCCAGGCGGGGCGTCCGGTCCGTTTTCGGGCGAGAAATGGTTGAACTGCTGCAGCGTGCGCGAAATCTGCAGCGGCGCCGTCTCGGGATAGAGGCTGCCGGAGCCGCCACTCGCCATATTGGCGTTGACACGGGGGTGGCCGATGATCCGCGCGCCGCGCCCGTCGCCGACGAGGGCGCTCGTTCCATTGGCGTAATGCGAATGCGAATAGATGACCGCGAC
>JAGRKN010000387.1 GCA_020442275.1 Rhodoblastus sp.
GCCGTCGAGGCCGAGCAGGATCGTTGGAACATTCGCCGTTCCGTCGCGCAAGGTGCAGACGTGCGAACCCGGCCTGCGTCCCTTGCGCGCCTCCGACAGGCTGCGCCCTGCCGCCATCAGCCGCGCGCGCGTCGCCGCGATGTCGGGAACGCGCCACGACAGGCCGCCGAACCAGTCGGGTTTCTCCGATACGCCGCCCTTCAGTTCATGCGCGATCTCGACCACGAGATCGCCGCAGCGAAAAAACAGCAGGCGCGCGCCCCAGGCCGGATTGGACCGATCGANTCGAGCCGCATGTCGAGGCCGAGCCGCGCGCCATAGAGCGCCACCGCGCGCTCGGGATCGGCCGTGCGGATGACGACATGGTCGAGCCCGCTGGCGGCGTCGGCCGCGCCTTGGACCGGCGCCGGTTTCGGCGCGGCGAGCAGGATCGATTCGATCCCGTGCGTCGCCGTCGCGGCAAGATCGCGCGCCCGCATCCCGGCGGCCACGCCATGCGCCTCGACCGGCAAGGCATATTCCGCGCCCGGCGCAAGCCCGCGCCGTTCGAACAGATTCGCGGTCTTGTCGAGATCGTCGACGCAGTAAGCGATCGACCACAGCCCCTCCCCGGCCGCCTCGAGCCGGGCGGAAACGGCCTGCCCGAGCGCGCCGGCGCCGCCGGGAGCGACGAGCGCGAAACGGATGTTCGAGGTCGAGAACCAGACTTGGCGCGTCCCGCCCGCGGCGAAGACGCCGTCCGGCGCGCGACCGAACAGTGCGGTGTAGGCCTGCGTCGCGGCGTCGACATCGGGCGTCGCCACCGCGATGTGATGGATGGAAGCGATCATGATCGGGGCGGCCTACTTTATTGGATCTGCCTACTTGGCCTTGGTCTTGTCGCTCGTCGCGCCCTTGGTGAAGGCGGACAGGAACGAGCCGAACAATTCGCGGTTGGCGCTCATCATGGGCATCCACGCCTCGAACAGCTTTTCGGGCGTGTATGTTTCCATCTCCTTCAGCAGACGCTTTTCCATCGCGTCCATCACTGCCGTCTGCATCGGCTGGACATCCGGCAGGCCGAAGAACTGCCGCGCCTCGAGGGGCGTACAGTCGATGTCGATCGTCACCTTCATGCGCTATCCCCTTGCGATCATTGACGGGTCGGACGCTATTGCGCCAGCTTGACGATAGGCCCGCCGGGCGCATTGCGCAACGAAGCCCGCCGGCCGCGCCTCACGCCCATTGCGACAGGCAGCCGGCCGTGCCAATGATCACATATATACGAATAGGAGAATGCCATGAGCTCGGCTCCCACACCTCGCGGTTTCAAGCAGATGCTGGCCGAGGCCAACGCCGTGATTGAAACGATCGACGTCCAGCACGCGTTGCGCCTCGTCAGCGACAGCAGCGTGCAATTCGTCGACATTCGCGAGGCGCACGAGGTCGCGCAGAGCGGCACGCTGCCGGGCGCTGTTCATGCGCCGCGCGGTTTTCTCGAATTCCTCGCCGACCCCGAATGCCCCATGCACAACAAGGCGTTGGCTGGCCGCAAGCTCGTCCTGTTCTGCGCCTCCGGCGGTCGCTCGACGCTCGCCGCCAAGACGCTCTACGACATGGGGATCGACGCCTGCCATATCGCCGGCGGCGTCGCCGCCTGGTCGGCGGCGGGCGGACCGATCCAGAAGTAGGCCGCTGCGTCGTCCTGTCGTTTGACAGGCCGGCGCGCGTCTGGTTTGCAACGGACGATGCTCGACCGACTGCGTCATACGCGCCTTTCGGCGCTCGTGCTTGCGCTCTACGCGTTGGCGGCGCTCGTCGTCGGTTTCGCGCACAAGCCGATCCCGCTCGCCAGCGCCGACCAGACGCTCGTCGCGCTGGCGCTACAGGACGACGCGCCGCTCTCGCTTTGTGATCACGACGGCGACGCTCCCAGGCATCAGCATGCCGCGAACCCGGTCTGCGACGCGTGCGCGCTGACCTCCGCCCCCGGCCTGCCGCCGGCGAACCAATGCGCCCTGCCCGCGCCACAGGGGCGACAGGTCTCCCGCCCGACTTTCGTCGCCGCGCAATTTGCGCCGGCGACACTGCATGCCCCGTTGTCGCGAGGTCCGCCGGCCGCCTGAGCCGACGTCGACTTTTCACATTTCGCACAACGCGGCCGCGCGCAACGCGCAGCCCAGATCATTCAGGACAGACACATGAAGACCGTTCTCAAGTCCGCTTTCGCGGCGCTCCTGCTCGCCGGCCTCGCCGGCGCGGCTCATGCCGGCGACATTGCGGTCGAAAACCCCTGGTCGCGCGCGGCGCCAACCGGCGCGCCGGTCGGCGCGGGTTATGTCACGCTAAAGAATATCGGGGCCGCCGCCGACAAGCTCGTCTCCGCCACCGCCGACGTCGCCGGCAAAGTCGAGATCCATGAGATGGCCATGGACAATGGCGTTATGAAGATGCGCCCGGTTCATGGCCTCGAGATTCCCGCCGGCAAGAGCGTCGAATTGAAGCCAGGCGGCTACCACATCATGTTCATGCAGCTGAAGAAGCCGCTCGTCGCCGGCGAAAAGGTCAAGGGAACGCTCACCTTCGAGAAGGCGGGCGCCGTGCCGGTCGAATACACGATCAAGGCGATGAGCGCGGGCGCGAGCAGCATGCCCGGCCACAAGGGGCATTGAGCCCGGGATTTTGAAACAAGGGATACCGAGACAGTGAAGCAACTGCGTCTCATCCTCTGGTCGGCGGCGGCTCTGGCCGCCGTCGCGCTTGCGGGCCTGCTCTACTTCACGGCGGGCGACCCGCAAGCCACCGCCATCGGCGGCCCCTTCCGGTTGAAGGATCAGAACGGGCAGATCGTCGACACGGTCGCGCTCAAGGGCAAGCCCTACGCAATCTTCTTCGGCTTTACGCATTGCCCGGAAATCTGTCCGACGACCATGGTCGACATGGCCGCGCTGATGGCCAGGCTCGGACCCGAGGCGAAGGATTTCAAGATCTATTTCGTCAGCGTTGATCCGGAGCGCGACACGCCCGAAGTGCTGCGCGGCTACCTAGCCTCTTTCGAGCCGCACGTCGTCGGCTTGACCGGTACGCCGGACGAGATCGCC
Source organism: Rhodoblastus sp. (assembly GCA_020442275.1). Lineage (GTDB taxonomy): Bacteria > Pseudomonadota > Alphaproteobacteria > Rhizobiales > Beijerinckiaceae > JAJXWB01. Next base: position 3,081 of record JAGRKN010000387.1, read on the forward strand.
AAGGTAGCGAAGGAATTCCGCGTCTACTATCGCAAGGTCCCGCTCGATGGCGGCGACTATACGATGGATCATTCCGCCTTCGTCTATCTCATGGGCAAGGACGGCGGTTTCAGAAGCGTGATCGGCTATCAGGAAAAGCCCGATCGCGCGCTGGAGAAGCTGAAGACGCTGATCGACAAGGGCTAGGCGTTCACACCGCCCATTCGTGAACGGGCGCGCCCGAACGTTGACCTTCGCAATAGGCGGCCATCATCGCGAACAGGTCGCCGCGCTTGTCGAGCGCGCGGCGCTGCCAGGCGGCGCCGGTCTGGCGTGTACGCACGCGCGCTTCGATCACATCGAGAAATCCGTCCTCGGCGACATCGAAATCCGCCAGACCTTCGCGCGCAAGCGGAATGAGGCGTTCGAGCAGCAGCTTGTCGGCTGCGATCGCGCCAGAGCCCGGCCAGGTAAGCCGCGCTTCGAGTCCGAGCCGCGCGGCCGCGTAAAAATTCGACACGGCGTCGTCGAACGCCAGCCCGCCCGCGCCCTTGCGACAGCCCACGGCAAGCGCATGAGCAAGGCCGAGGTAGAAAGCCGCATTGGCGATCATGTCGACGAATGTCGGCCCCGCCGGAAGCGCGCGATGCTCGATCCGCAGGTGCGGCGCGCCATCCGCATCGAAACCGACGAGCGGCCGGTTCCAGCGCCAGATCACGCCATTGTGCAGCCGCAGATGCCGGAACTCTCCGGCTGGCGCATCGAAAGCCATGGGCAGCAACGGCTCGTAGACGCGATGGTTCTCCTCGAACACCTCGAACAGCGAATGCGCCGCGTAGCTCGATCCCATCGACACGCGTGGCGGACCGGGCAGCACGACGGCCTGTTCGAACAGGGGAATGCGCGTTTCCTCCCACAGCGATTTGCCGAACAGGAAAGGCGCGTTGCCCGCGGCCGCCAGGACGGGCGCGGAGGCGGCGATCGAAGCGTTGTAATAGGCGCGCGAAAATTGAGCGGGCGGTTTGAGGTGGATCTGGAATGAGGTCGTCGCGGCTTCCAGCATCACGTCGCAATGCTCGGACACCAGATGATCGCGGCCCTCGATATCGACACGCAGCGGCAGCCCGCGCCGCTGCCGCAGCACTTCGCGATTGAGCGCGTAGTAGCGATTGAGCGGCGAGATATTGGCGAGGCTCATGTCCGCGTCGCGGATCGTCGGCAGCGTGCCGATCATCACGAGATTGGCGTCGAGCCGGTGCGCGGTCTCGTTGCAGCGCGTCCAGAGTTTTGTCAGATCGCGCAGCGCGCGCGAAAGAACGTCTCCCGACAGCGCCAGCGGCTCGCAATTCAGTTCGACGTTGAAGCGCGACAGCTCCGGCACCACGAGCGGATCGTCCAACGCTTCGAGAATTTGCTGGTTGATCGGCGCCGGAAAATGATTGTGATCGACAATCCACGTCTCGATCTCGAAGCCGAGCATGGGCGCGGCGCGGGAAAATTTTTCGCGCGCGAAGAGCTCGTGCAGCAGACGAGTTTCACCGGCGAGACGCGCGGAGAAGCGCGCCTTGTCTTCGCGCGAAAATCCCCGTGCCTCGATTTCCTCGCCCATCGCAGCCCCGTCGACGCCAGTCTAGCGGCGACCGCGCCGCATCCCATGACCGGCGTCAAGTCCACCGCTAACCCTTCTTCGTCAACCGCGGCGCCGCATGCGGGCGCGGATTGACCGGCGTCGAGCCGAATTTCGCGGGGTGGCGCGCGGTGCGCACCCGGCCGAGATCGGCGGCGTCGATCTCGACGAAATTGCCGTTCTCCAGCGCCTGCGGATCGGTGAGCAGGTCTTCGCGCAAGTTCACCCGCCCGCCGGGCGCATCCTCGTGCGCGAGCCGCGCATCGAGTTCGGCGGTCGTGAAGGACGCGATCTTCGCCTCCATGATCTCGCGATAGGCGACGCGGTTCGTCATGCGCAGCGTCGGCGTCGCGAAACGCGGGTCGTGATAGAGTTCCGGCGAATCGACGGCGCGGCACAAAGCCTCGAATTCCACCTGCTGCAAAGCTGACAGCGAAACGTGGCCGTCGCGCGTCTGCCACAGGCGATAGCTGGTCGAGACCTCCGGCGAAGGCTCCGGCGGATTGTCGAGAAAGGCCTGGTTCCACATGCCTTCCGGCCAGTTGAAGGCGAGCGCGACATCGAACATGGCGACCTCGACATGCTGGCCCTTGCCAGTATTCGTGCGCGAAAACAGCGCGGCCGTGATCGCCTGCGAGGCGATCAGCGCTGTAACCTTGTCGCAGACATAGGAGCGCACGAGCTCCGGTTCGCCCGAGGGACCTGCCTGACAGGCAGCGAATCCGGCAAGAGCCTGCACGACGGAATCATAGGCGCGCGATTTCGCGCGGGGGCCGTGCGCGCCGAAGCCCGAAATCGAGCAATAGACGAGGCGCGGGTTGCGCGCGGCGACCGCTTCGTAGCCGAAGCCCAGACGCTCGGCGACGCCGGGCCGGAAATTCTGCACGAGCACATCGGCCTTCTCGATCTCGGCCCAGACGCGCGCGCAATCCTCCTTGCTCTTGAGATCCGCCACGAGCCCCTGCTTGCCGCGATTGACCGCGAAATAGAGCGCGCTCATGTCGTGCTTGCGCGGCCCGATCAGCCGCGAGGGATCGCCCTTGGCGTCCTCGACCTTGATGACGTCGGCGCCCTGATCGGCGAGCCAGGCGGCCGCCAGCGGCCCCGAGATCACCTGGCTCATGTCGACGACGCGCACACCCTTCAGCGGTCCCATTGTAGATCCTTACTGTTCGCCGTCATTGCGAGCCCGACAGAAATCGGCGGTTGCCGATTTCGTCTGAAAGCGAAGCAATCCGAAGCCACAACCCGGCTCTAGATTGCTTCGTCGCCATCGCTCCTCGCAATGAGGATTTCATTGTCACCCTCGCAACGGCCGGAAAAATTCCCGTATCTCGTGCGCCAGCGCCGTCGGCTGTTCGAGCGCGGCGAAATGCCCGCCCTTCTCCATCACGCTCCAGCGGCGAATGTCGTATTGCGCCTCGGCGAACGAGCGAGGCGGCCGCATGATCTCGTTTGGAAATTCCGCATAGCCGAACGGAACGGGAATGCGGGCGTCGCGCGGGATCGGCCATTTGCTGTGGCGGCGATCGTAATAGGGCCAGAAGGACGAGCCGATCGCGCCCGTCGCCCAATAGAGCGTGATGTTGGCGAGCATGGCGTCGCGCGAGATGGCATTCTCGACCTCGCCGCCACAATCGCTCCAGGTGCGGAACTTCTCGACGATCCAGGCTGCGAGGCCGGCTGGCGAATCCGTGAGCCCGAAGGCGAGCGTCTGCGGCTTCGTGCCCTGGATCCACTGGTAGCCGCTCTCCTCCTGCATCCAGTGCGACGCCACTTTGTAATAGGCGATCTGCTCCGGCGTCGGATTCGGAAAGGCCGAGGGATCGCGGCCGGCGATCAGCATGTTGACGTGAAAGCCGTTCAACAAGGCGGGATGCATGTGCGCGAGCAAGGTTGTGATGACTGAACCCCAGTCGCCGCCCTGCGCGCAGAATTTCTGGTAGCCGAGAACATCGCGCATCAGCCGCGCGAACATGTCGGCGATGCCCTCGAGCCCGACCCGTTTCTGTCCCTCGCGGAACGACAGCGTGTAGCCAGGCAGCGACGGCGCGACCACCGTGAAGGCGTCCGCCGGATCGCCGCCGAAGGCCGCAGGATCGGTCAGCATGGGGATGATGTCGGCGAACTCCACGATCGAGCCCGGCCAACCATGCGACAGCAGCAGGGGCGTCGGATTCGGCCCCTTCCCCTGAACATGGATGAAGTGCAGGTCGATCCCATCCATCTCGACCTTGAATTGCGGAAAGGCGTTGAGCTTCGCCTCCTGCGCGCGCCAGTCGAATCCGTCGCGCCAATAGGCGACGAGATCGCGCATGTAGTCGACGCTCGTGCCGAAACTCCACGGCGCCTCGGGCGCCTCGTCGGGAAAGCGCGTGCGCGACAGGCGCAAGCGCAAATCGTCGAGCGTCTCCTGCGGTATCGCTATGCGAAACGGTTTTGGCGCGGGCACGGCGCATCCTCCCTGACTTTATTGCGCACAGAAGACCCGATTGCGCGCCCCTTGCCAAGCTGTCCGACAAAATCCGCCGATAATCCGGCAATCGAACTTGTACGGAGGCGCGCGCTCTGCCAGTTTGCGC
>JAGRKN010000388.1:0-6371 GCA_020442275.1 Rhodoblastus sp.
CCGCCGCCGCCGGCGGACGCCTTGAGGATGACGGGATAACCGATCTCATCGGAAATCTTCACCGCCTCGTCGGCGCTGTCGATCACGCCCAGGAAGCCCGGCACTGTCGAGACCTTCGCGGCATTGGCGAATTTCTTGGATTCGATCTTGTCGCCCATCGCCTCGATGGCCTTGGGGTTCGGACCGATGAAGACGATGCCGTTGTCCTTCAGCGCCTGGCAGAAGGCGGCGCGCTCGGACAGGAAGCCATAGCCGGGATGCACGGCTTCCGCGCCCGTCTTCTTACAGGCGTCGATGATTTTTTCGATCACGAGGTAGGATTCGGCGGCGGCGGGCGGACCGATATGAACGGCCTCGTCGGCCATTTCGACGTGCAGCGCGTCCTTGTCGGCGTCCGAATAGACCGCGACGGTCTTGATGCCCATTTTCCGGGCGGTCTTGATGACGCGGCAGGCGATTTCGCCGCGGTTCGCGATCAGAATCTTCTTGAACATGCGCCCACCGATGCCAAGCCGCTGCACTGCGGCAAAATACAGGTGTGGCGCTTTTACGGGAGGCTGCGGCCCCCGTCTACACATCCTTACGAATCACGCTGCGCGGGCGATTTCCGGCCCCGCCCAGCCCTTGGCGACCCGGCCGCGCACGGCGGCGGCGAACCAGCCCGGCGTGCGATGGGCCTCCTCCAGCGCGGTCACCAGCGTGGCGAAAGCGGTCAGGGTGCGCGCGGCATCGGCCTGGCCAACCAGCCATTCGGCCTGCGCCTCGTTCAGCACGCCGCTCGGCCGTTGCTGCCACAGCAGGAAATCGACGATCAGATCCACGAAGAATTCGCGCCATTCCCGGCATTCCGGCCGCAGGTTGCGCTCGATCGCGAACAAGGCCTCCGCCTCGTCCTGCGTCAGCGCGTCGCCGCGGAACAAATCGTATCGCAGGCGACGCACGAGCTCGGCGTCCACCTCGCCGTCCCGTTCGACCGAAACCAGCGCCATGCGACGGCGATCCAGCTCCACGGCGGTGCGGAAGGCGTCGACCCCGAAATGTTCTGTCACGACGAAATTCCCAAACGTCCGAAATTGACGCGGGGGACCTTCGCCCGACCCTGATTGCGGGAATCTGAATCTGCTCGGCGAAACCCGCTTAACGGTTAAGCCATTGGCTATGCGAATGGTTTTGCCTTGGTTGCGCCTATTCGGACAATTCTATGCTTTCGCGCGCGCCGCCAGCACCATCTGCGTCTGCGTGACGATGGCCGCGAGCTTGCCATCCGGCCGCAGGATACGTGTCGTCCAGACCTGCGTCGTCTTGCCGCGATGAACCGGCGTGCATTCGGCGCGTGCGATTTCCCCCGCCCGAATGGCGGAAATGAAATTGGTCTTGCTCTCGACCGTCGTCGTGCCCGCGCCCGGCGGCAGATTGAGCACGGTCGCAACCGCGCCGATCGTATCGGCGAAGGCCATGTAGGCGCCGCCGTGCAGAATGGAATTCGTGGTGCAAAGGTCCTCGCGCACCTCCATTTCGGCGACGACCTTGTCGGGCGTCTGCTCGATGAGGCGAATGCCCATGAGGCGCGCGAGCGGCATGATGTTGACGTCGAGCATTGGGTCCTCCCTGAGCGCCGAGTGTCGCGAGCGCGGGGATGGTTGGCAATGACGTTGAAGGTAAGCGTTCGGCATCCGGCGCGATTCTGCCCTATCTTCCCTCCATGACCGACCCCGCCCTGCGCCAGGCGCACGACATTCTCGCGGCTTCTCCGCTCGTCGACGCCCACAACGACCTGCCCTTCGTCATCCGCATCGACAAGCAGGCGCAGGGCGATCCCGCCCTCTACCGTCTCGACGAGCGCCGCAATTCCGGCGACACCGATATCCCGCGCCTGCGCGAGGGGTGCGTCGCCGCGCAATTCTGGGCAGCCTTCGTGCCGCCCAGGGAGCCGAAGCCGGCGAGCTTCGCGCTTCAGCAGATCGCGCTCATCAGGCGCATGAACGAGCTGCATCCGGACGCCTTCCTGCCGGCGCTGCGTGCGAGCGACGTCAAGCGCGCGCAACGGCAGAAGAAGATCGCGAGCTTCATCACTATCGAGAATGGCGCGGCGATCGAGAACCGGCTCGATTCGCTCGACGCCTATTACGACCTCGGCGTGCGTCTGATGACGCTCTGCCACAATGCGACGCTCGACTGGGTCGACAGCGCGACGGACGCGCCCCGTTGCAACGGCCTGAGCGATTTCGGCAGACAGGTGATCGCGCGCATGAACGATCTCGGCATGATCGTCGATTGCGCCCATGTCAGCGACGAGGTCATGCATCAGGCGCTCGATGTTTCGCGCGCTCCTATCGTCTTCTCGCATTCCAATGCGCGCGCGCTCTGCGACCACAAGCGCAACGTGCCCGACGGCGTGCTCGCGCGCATTGCGGACAAGAATGCGCTCGTCATGGCGACCTTCGTGCCGAACTTCATCGCGCAGAAATCGCAGGACTGGCTGAAAAGCATGCAGGACGCCCATGGCGGATATGCCGACGGCGGCGACCCGGACGCCGCCATCGCCGCGCGCGAAAAGGAGGTCGGGGCCTGGCCGCGCGGCTCGCTTAAACAGTATTGCGATCACCTCGATTATCTCAAATCGAAGGTCGGGCCCGATCACATCGGCATCGGCTCGGACTTCTTCGGCGGACCGCAGGGCGAGGGGCTGAAAGACGTATCCTGCTTCCCGCACATTTTCGCCGAACTCATCCGACGCGGCTGGTCGAACACTCATCTGAAGAAGCTGGCGGGCGAAAATTTCCTGCGCGTCTTCCGCGCCGTGGAGAAGGCCGCGCGACACGTCTGATTTCTTGGCGACGGCTAAACTATCGCCGCTTTCATGGAGTAGGCGGAGGCTGCGTCGCCGTTCAGGCGACACGAGACAGGGCGCCATCCTTCGCAAGGAGCGAGCCCATGTCCGACGTCTCCATTCCACATCCCGCCGCCACGCGGCGGGATTTCCTGTATCTCGTCACTGGAGCCACAGCCGCCATCGGCGTCGGGGCGACAGCCTGGCCCTTCATCGACCAGATGGAGCCGTCAGCCGATACACTCGCCGCCGGCGCTCCGATCGACGTCGACCTCGGCCCGATCGCGCCTGGCCAGATGATCCGCGTGCGGTGGCGCGGCGCGCCGATCTTCATCGTCAATCGCCCGCCGAAAGAGCTCGAGACGCTCAAAGACCAGAAGCTCGTCGCGGACCTGCGCGATCCGGGCTCCGATGTTCGGCAGCAGCCGTCCTATGCCGCCAACTGGAGCCGCTCGGTCAAACCGCAATACGGGGTCTATGTCGGCATCTGCACCCACCTCGGATGCATTCCGCAATTCCTGCCCGAACCCAATGCGACGACGCCGGTCGAAAACTGGCCGGGCGGCTTCTTCTGCCCGTGCCATGGCTCGAAATACGACCTCGCTGGCCGCGTCTATGCCGGCGTGCCCGCGCCCTATAATTTGCCCGTGCCGCCTTACCGCTTCGCCAGCGACACGAAATTGCGCATCGGCGAAAATCCCGACGGCGTCAGCTTCGAGATGGGCTCCGTCGTGCAGATGTGAGGCGCGCGCGATCGAAGGACGAGCGGTCCGCGCGGTCTCTTGCGGCGTGGCTACGGTTATTGCGCGGCCGGCGCAGGAACCGGAATCCGCCCCCTGCACAATTCGGCGCCCGCCAGTCCCTGCGGGTCGGACGGATCGGCTGCTCGCATGATGGCTGCGCAAACGAGCCATAGCGCTCCGTAATTGTAGGGATCGCCGGCGACGGTCGCATTGATGAACTGCTGCACCGGCTTTGACAGCCACCAGCTCATCGATACGGCTTTGACCTTGCCGTCGCCGCCGGCCTGCCCACGGATGGCGATATGCGCGAAACAGGGCTCCGACGCATTCAGCCCGTCGCGGGCGGCAAGGCCGAAACACGTCGGATCAAATCTGTCGGCTGCGCGCTTCGATTGCGACGCCTGCGCGGCGGCGGCGCCGCCGGCGGTCTCTCGCGCCCAGATCGCCGGATCGACAAGGCTTCGCACCATCGAGACCGCCGTCGAGCCATGGCCTGAACGCGTCGCCAGAATCGTGTCCAGCGGCGCGCTGAAAAATGGCGCCCATACGTGTTCGGGCGAGCCCTTGCTGGCGGGCGGTTGCGAATACCATGGGCCGCCGCTTGCGCGGGATATGTCGGCGTCGTCGGGGTCGTTCGTGATGAGCAGGACGAAGGGAACGAGCCCGAATTCCCAGCGCAGCGTTTCTGCGAGATCGTAGACTGTCTGGGCGCCGTAATTGTCGAAATATCCGCCGTCCCCCAGCCGTCCGACGGTTCTGTCGCCGACGCGCACGGCGCCGACCGGAGAGACGAACGGAAAGCGCGCGCTATTGTGCGCCGCCGCCGCAAGCTTCAGATCGGGGCCCGCGACGCTCGCCGCGCACGCCGCGCCCGTCGCGCCGTCGCCGAATAACTCGTGCAGGTCATAGGCGTCCGAGAACAACCGCAGACACGGCGGCGCATTGCGCATACCCGCATCGACTCGCGCCGTTTCATACGTCGGCGCCAGCTGCGATTGCACCACCCGCCGCCCCGTTTCCGTCGAGGTTGCGTTGAGAAGCAGAACCGGACGCCAGTCCGTCGATGCGGCCCTGTCCGGACCGAGGCGCAGGAACGGCTGCGCGAATCCGGCGCTGTCGCGCGGCGCCTTGTCCGGTAGCGCGAAAGCTGCATATGCGTCGGCCATCGCGGCCTCGATCCGCGCGCCGCGATCTTCCCAGGCGTCGCCGAGCACACGTCCGAGGAAAGACAGGACATCGCGAAAACCCAGTCCTGCGAAAACTGGCGAAAGAAAATCTTCGGCCGCGATCGTCTCGAGGCAGGCTCGCCAGTTTCCGGGCTCTGAACCGCCGAACCAGAGATCGGTCGTGCGGTGGGCGATGCACGGATCGACATAGTTCGATCCGTCCCGCCGCGCGTCGGCATAAGCGGCCGCATATACCGCAGCGCCGACCGATCCGCCGGAGACGCCCGATATCGCGAACAATCGTCGTCCGAACATCGGCGCCTCGGCGCATGCGACCTCCGTCCGTACCGCGGGCGCGCGATGGGCGGCGTCATAGCAGGTCGCGTCGAGCAACAGGCCCAGCGTCGAGACGGTTGTGAAGGCCGCGCGGCTCGCGCCGCCCGCCGCCGCGACGATGATCGGAGACGGACATTTGTCGGGCGCGCCGGCGCAACCGTTGGCGGCCATCCACTGGCGCGCCGCCTCGCCGAGCGGCCGCTGCGCGCCGGTTGTGGTCGACCGCACGTTGTGATTTTCGCCGAGCCAATATGTCAGCGCCAGCAGCGCCGCCAATACGCCGGACGTCAGTGGCAACCGCGTGGAATAGGACTTACGGACGAGCCAGCCGAGAAGCGGCGTCCAGGCGCCGAGCAGAACCGGGGTCAGCGCCAGTCGGCGCACGTTGTCGAGTATCGGCGGCGCGAGGAGAACGGTCATCTGCAGGACAAAGACGCCCCAAAGGACGAAAGTGTCCACGGCATCGCCGAACGGGTCGCCGCCCTTGTCTCCGGCGGTCGTCGGCTGCGGCGAAAATTCACTCCCGCCACGCGCCACCATGAGCCGGTTGTACACGGCGCGCCGGCCGAACATGTAGAGGATGCATACTGCGGCCGCGATCAGGAGAGCGAAGGCATAGGCTTCGAGCATGGCCGTCGCCCGCTCGGTCGTCGCATGCGCGAGCGCGCCGACGCCGTCCAGCATTTCGTTGCGCGCGCGCAGGACGCCGAACAGCGGCGCGGCGAAGCAGAGAACGGCGAGCGTGCGCGGAATCCAGGCGACAGGACGCGCGAACATCGCGTGCTCCGCGGACGCGAGCGGGCCGGTTCCTGCGTAGGGCGAAATCAGCCAGGCCGACCGGTTGAGCGTCAGCCGCGCAACCGCGTGAACCGGCAACGCCCAGAGTAACAGAACGAGCGCAGCGAAGCGGAAAGCGTACCACGCGACGCCGCGCGCTCCGTTGAAGCCGATATCCTTCAGGAACGCGCCGCCAGAGCCGGGAAAGTCCAGGAAGAGATCGCGGCCCTGGGCGACGAAATTGAACAGGACAAGACCGGCGATCACGCTCGCGGCCGGCGCACGGCATACCCAGACCACGCGCAGCCAGCGTCTCAGGCAGGCCCAAGCCGCATCGAGGCGCACAACGCCATCGGCGGCGCCATTCGCAAGACCGCGTCCCCCCATGGACCTCGCTCCTGCCCGGCCTTCCGCCCGCGCGGATGGCCGGCTTGCACACGCGCAACATGCGCCCCCGATGGGACGCCGTCAACGATCACGCAACGGATAGCGAATTACAGCGGAATGTTGTCGTGCTTC
>JAGRKN010000388.1:6377-8282 GCA_020442275.1 Rhodoblastus sp.
CCAGCTGCTTGTGGCGCAGCATGGCCAATGCGCGGGCGATGCGCTTGCGCGTGCCGTAGGGCTGGATGACCTCGTCGATATAGCCGCGCTCGGCCGCCACGAAGGGCGAGAGGAACCGGTCCTCGTATTCCTTCGTGCGCTGCGCGATCTTGTCGGTGTCGCCGATGTCCTGGCGGAAGATGATTTCGACCGCGCCCTTCGCGCCCATGACGGCGATCTGCGCCGACGGCCAGGCGTAGTTGACGTCGCCGCGCAGGTGCTTGGAGGCCATGACGTCATAGGCGCCGCCAAAAGCCTTGCGCGTGATGACGGTCACCTTCGGCACGGTCGCCTCGGCATAGGCGAACAGCAGCTTTGCGCCATGCTTGATCAGGCCGCCGTATTCCTGCGCCGTTCCGGGGAGGAAGCCCGGCACGTCGACGAAGGTGACGATCGGAATGTTGAAGCAGTCGCAGAAGCGGACGAAGCGCGCAGCCTTGCGCGAGGCGTCGATGTCGAGCACGCCCGCCAGCACCATCGGCTGGTTGGCGACAACGCCGACCGTGCGGCCGTCGACACGGCCGAAGCCGACGACGATATTCTTGGCGTGCGCTTCCTGGATCTCGAAGAAATCGCCCTCGTCCACGACCTTCAGGATCAGCTCCTTGATGTCGTAGGGCTTGTTCGGATTGTCCGGCACCAGCGTGTCGAGCGAATGGTCGTAGCGCTCGGCATCGTCGAAGCTCGGCCATTCGGGAACCTCGTCCGTGTTCGACGACGGCAGGAAATCGATCAGGCGGCGCATCTGCAAAAGCGCCTCGACGTCGTTGTCGTAGCCGCGGTCGGCGATCGAGCTCTTGGTCGTGTGCACGGAGGCGCCGCCGAGTTCTTCCGACGTCACCGTCTCGTTGGTGACGGTCTTCACGACTTCCGGGCCCGTCACGAACATGTAGGACGTGTCGCGAACCATGAAGATGAAGTCGGTCATGGCGGGCGAATAGACGTCGCCGCCGGCGCAGGGGCCCATGATCAGAGAAATCTGCGGGATGACGCCGGAGGCCAGCACGTTGCGCTGGAACACTTCGCCATAGCCGCCGAGCGCCGCGACGCCCTCCTGGATGCGCGCGCCGCCCGCGTCGAACAGACCGATGATCGGCGCGCGATTGCGCAGCGCCATGTCCTGGATCTTGGTGATTTTTTGCGCGTGGGTCTCCGACAGCGAGCCGCCGAACACCGTGAAATCCTTGGCGAAGACATAGACGGTGCGGCCGTTGACCGTGCCCCAGCCGGTCACGACGCCGTCGCCGGGGATTTTCTCGCCCTTGTCCATGCCGAAGTCCGCGCAGCGATGCTGCACGAACATGTCGAATTCCTCGAAAGAGCCGTGATCGAGCAGGAGCTCGATGCGGTCGCGCGCGGTCAGCTTGCCGCGCGCATGCTGGGCGTCGATCCGCTTCTGGCCGCCGCCGAGGCGGGCCGCCTGGCGGCGCTGTTCGAGGGCTTCGATAATGTGCTTCATCGCAGGCGTCCCGGGAGCTTTCACAAATCCGTCGCGCGCTGATAGCACGCTTGCCGCGCCGCACAAACCGATTAGGCCCCAGCCGTTCGTTGGGGGCGCAGCTCGCGCTCCCTACCCGCCCAGCGGAACCGCCGGCGGCGGTCGCCGCTCCCGATACAGAGCCAGACCGGCGACGCCGACAGCCGCGGCGAAGAAGATGTAGTAGACCGGCGCGGCCCGGTCGCCGGTGAGCTTGACCAGCCCCTCGCTGAAGAAGGGCGCCAGCCCGCCGAACAGCATGACCGCGAGGTTGTACATCAGCGACGCCCCGGTCGAACGTACGCCGACAGGGAAAATTTCGGTCATGAAGGCCGGCATGGGCCCGGCGAGCACGCCGAGTAGCAGGCCCGAAGCCTGCAATTGCCAGA
>JAGRKN010000097.1 GCA_020442275.1 Rhodoblastus sp.
TCGGGCTGCATGCGCATCCAGAACGTGCGCGATTATGTGGCCTGGCTGCTCAAGGAGACGCCCGGCTGGGATCGCGACAAGATCGATCAGGCGATCGCGTCCGGCGAGCGCGTCGACGCCAAGCTGACCGAGCCGGTGCCTGTCTATTGGGTCTATATCACGGGCTGGGCGACGCCCGAGGGGATCGTGCAGTTCCGTGACGACATCTACCAGCGCGACGGCCTCGGCGCGATCGCGGCCTATCAGGCCGCGCCCGGTGGCGGCGACGGGCATGGCGGCTCCGCGCCCCAGCCCCAACCCGTGCGCGCGCAGGGCGGCGGCGGTGGGCGCCTGCAGCCGATGGCCGACGACGACGAGTAAAGCTCGGCGCTTCGCGCAGAGATTCCGAAGGGCCGCGTAAGCGGCCCTTTTTGTTATGTTTTTCGGTTCCGCTTTCAGTGATGAATCTTCAAGTCGTCTAGGACGCTTTTCGGGATTGTCTGCTTCGTTGCGAGAAAATCATCCCACGGGTTATCGCGCTTCGGAGCCGTCCTGATCGTGTAGGCGGAAGCCGATTTCACGCGGGCGAGCCCATCCCACGACAGGGGCGTCGCGACCGGCGCGCCGTTTCGGGCGCGCAGCGACCACGGCAGGATCGCTGTCGCGGTCTTCCTGTTGCGCAGCCAGTCGACGAAGATTTTGCCCCGTCGTTTCGCCTTGCTCGTGTCGGCGACGAAGCGCGCCGGGCTCCGCTCCGCCAGTTCGCGCGCAAACCGTTCGGCGAAGATTTCAGTGTCGTCGAACGCCAGCGAACGGTCGAGCGGGACGACCACGTGGACACCCTTGCCGCCCGTGATCAGCGGCCATGATTTCAGGCCGACGTCGTCGAGGCGTCCGGCGATGTCGCGCGCGGCGTCCTTCACCTCGGCGAAAGACACGGTTTCGCCGGGGTCGAGATCGAAGACGAGCCGATCGGGATTGTCGATCCTGTCGAGCCGGCTCATCCAGCCGTGCAGTTCGACGGCGCCGAATTGGGCCGCCACGCGCAGGCCGAGCGCGCCGTCGAGCGCCATGTAGGTTTCGCCGACGGGCAGGGGGATTTCGATGACGCCGGCGCTTACGCCCTTCGGCGGATGGCGCTGGAAGAAGGTTTCCGCGATCGTGTCAGGCGCGCGCACGATGCTGAGCGGCCGGTCCTTCAGATGGGGCAGGATGCGCGCGCCCACGGCCTCGTAATAGGCCGCGATCTCGCCCTTGGTCACGCCGTCCTGGGGATAGACGACGCGCTCGGGGTGAGTGATCGCTAGGGGCGCGCTTGTGTCCGCCATCAGCCCTTGCTCCGGGAACGCAATACGGTGAGCCTGCCCCAGACTGTCCTGCCGGGATAGGCCGGCTCGTCGTATGCACCGTAACCGCGCGCCGGGCGGCGGGTTCCAAGCGCCGCCGCTTCCGCCTTCCCCCGGCCCGCCCTACATGCTACACGCCGGCCTTCGCTTCAGCCGGCAGCCGATTCCGACGTCCCTCGCGGGGCGGGGAAAGGGGTTTTCCGGTTTCAGGGCCGCTGCCGGCCCAATCGCGTGAAAGGGTCGCCCATGAGCAATGCCGCCGAAACGCATGCGCCCAAGTCCAATTCCTTCTTTTCCGCGCCGCTGGCCGATGTCGATCCGGAGATCGCCCGCGCGATCGAACTGGAGCTCGGCCGCCAGCGCGACGAGATCG
>JAGRKN010000098.1 GCA_020442275.1 Rhodoblastus sp.
GTTTCCCCGAAATCGCCCGGATTGTGGGCGAAGCCTGCGAGAAGGCCGCGCGTGACAATGTCGCGCGGGAACCGGCCTCCATTGAGGAGGCGCTCGCCGTTGACCATATTGTGAGAGAAAGTTCCCGGGCCTCCTTGGCCGCTAAAGCTCGATCCGGCATGGTAACGGTTCAGTAACCATTTCGCCCTCGTCGCGTTGCGGCGCGACGATGGAAAAGGGCGGAACCGGAGGCCACATGTTGGATGCGTTGTACTCGACCGGGATCTATGTCGTCCCGTTCATCCTGGTCCTGACGATCGTGGTTTTCTTCCACGAACTCGGACATTTCTGGGTTGGCCGGCGCTGCGGCATCAAGGTCGATGCTTTCTCCATCGGCTTCGGGCCGGAACTCTTCGCCTTCGTCGACCGCCACGGCACCCGCTGGCGTGTCGCGCTCCTGCCGCTCGGCGGCTACGTCAAGTTCCACGGCGACGCCAACGGCGCCAGCATGACCGACGACGCGGCCATCGAAGCCATGCCGGCGCCCGAGCGGGCGGTGACCTTCGCCGCCCAGCCGATCTGGAAGCGCGCGGCGACGGTCGCGGCGGGTCCGATCGCCAATTTCATCCTCGCGATCGCCATTTTCGCTGGCGTTTTCCTGACCTACGGCCGTTCGGTCCTCACCCCGCGCGTGGATAGCGTGGCGGCGGGCAGCGCCGCCGAGGCGGCTGGCTTCCTGCCGGGCGACCTCGTACTGGAGATCGACGGCCAGAAGATCGGCAGCTTCAACGAATTGCAGCGGATCGTCACGACCTCGCCCGACAGGTCCCTGAAGTTCCTCGTCGACCGTGGCGGCAAGGGCGTCGCGCTGACCGCCACGCCGCGCCTCAAGGAACTCGATTCGCCGCTCGGCAAGACCCGCGTCGGCCTGCTCGGCGTGCAGGCGGGCGGCAAGCCCGAGGATTGGCGCACCGAAACCTATGGCGTCATCGATTCGCTCAAGCTGGCGACCCACGAAACCTGGTTCGTCGTGCGTCAGACGGCCGGCTATCTCGGCGGTCTCGCGATCGGCAAGGAGAGCCCGGATCAGCTCTCGGGGCCGGCCGGCCTCGCTCAGGTTTCCGGTGAAATGGCCAAGCTCGGGGTGGCGGCGCTCCTGAATCTGGTCGCCATTCTCTCGATCTCGATCGGCCTGCTCAATCTTGCGCCAGTTCCGCTGCTCGACGGTGGCCATCTGATGTTCTATGCCATCGAGGCGATCCGGGGCCGTGCGCTCAACGAACGCGCCCAGGAAATCGGTTTCCGCATCGGAATCGCCGTCGTCGGCGGCCTGATGGTGCTGGCGACCTACAATGATATCGCCCGCCTCGGCCCTCCGCTGCTGAAGTGGATCCTGCGCGGTTAACCCTCCGCTGACCATGTTTGTGTCGCGTCGGCAACGCCGGCCCAAAAAGGCCGGCCAAAGGGTTGATCGGCATTTGCAGGTTAACGTAAACCGAGTAGAAGCAACGTGCGGTCGAGCCTGCGAAAGGCTCGGCCTTTCAAGATTGAAACGGCCGGCGCGCCCCTAAAGCGAGCAAGGTCGGCCGCCAAAAGGCGGCCATTTAGAAAACAGGGATCGGCGTAATGCATCGTATGCAGCGAATTGGGACCCGCATCGCCGTGGTCGGGTCTTTGATCGGCGGTCTGGGGCTTTCTGGCCTCGCCCAAGCCCAGTCGATCACGGTGCAGGGCAGCAGCCGCGTCGAGGCGGACGTGGTGCGCTCCTATTTCCCGAGCACGGACGCCGCAGGCGTCGCCGCGGGCGAGAAGGCGCTGCGCGCGAGCGGCCTGTTTTCCTCGGTGCGGGTGAGCCGTCGCGGCTCCAACATCGTCGTCAACGTCGCCGAGAACAACGTCATCAACAACGTCGCCTTCGAGGGCAACAGCAAGGTCAAGGGCGACCAGCTCCGTCCCGAGATGCAGCTGCGTTCGCGCGGGCCGTTCAGCCCGTCGGTCGCCGCCTCGGACGTCGAGCGAATCAGGGAAATCTACAAGCGCTCCGGCCGCGCCGCCGCCAAGGTCAGCTACCGGACGGTCAATCTGCCGAACGGCCGAATCGACGTCGTCTACACGATCGACGAGGGCGACAAGACCGGCGTGAAGGTCATCAATTTCTCGGGCAACCAGGCCTATTCGACCGGCAAGCTGGTCGGCCTGATGCAAACGACGGAAATGAACTTCCTGTCGTTCCTCAAGAACACCGACGTCTACGATCCCGACCGTATTTCGTCCGACCTCGAGCTGATCCGCCGCTACTACCTGAAAAACGGCTACGCCGACTTCCAGGTTGTCCGCAACGAGGCCCATTTCGACGCGGCGCAGGGCGGCTACATCGTCAATATCGCGGTGAACGAGGGCCCGCAGTATCGCGTGTCCAATGTCGCGGTTCAGTCGAGCCTTCGCGACGTGCCCGGCGACACGCTGATGCCGCTCGTCCGTCTGTCCGCCGGCCAGGTCTATAATGGCGACGCCGTCGAAAAGTCGGTCGAGGCGCTGACCAAGGCGCTCGCCCGCCGCGGCTACGCCTTCGCGCAGGTCCGCCCGCGCGGCAACCGCAACGCGGCCGCCCAGACGGTCAGCATCGACTTCGTGATCGACGAGGGCCCGCGCGTCTACGTCGAGCGCATCAACGTGCGTGGCAATACCCGCACGCGCGACTATGTCGTACGCCGTGAGTTCGAGATCGGCGAAGGCGACGCCTACAATCGCGTCCTGATCGACCGCGCCGAGCGTCGCCTCAATAACCTCGGTTACTTCAAGAAGGTCCGCATCACCAACGAGCCGGGCACCGCGCCCGATCGCGTCGTGATCAACGTGGAGGTCGAGGACCAGCCCACCGGCAACTTCTCGGTGTCGGGCGGTTACTCGACGTCCGACGGCTTCATCGCGGAAGTCTCGGTCAGCGAATCGAACTTCATGGGCCGCGGTCAGTACGTCCGCGCCGCCGCCACGATCGGCCAGCGCACCAAGGGCCTCGAATTCAATTTCACCGAGCCTTACTTCCTGGACACGCGCGTGGCGGTCGGCTTCGACCTCTACGTGAAGAAGAACACGACCTCGCGCTACAGCGTGTACAACACGACGACTGTAGGCGGCACGCTGCGCGCGGCGATTCCGATCACCGACGAAATCACGATCGCACCGCGCTATTCGATCTATTCGACCTACCTCTCGATCCCGAACGATCTGAAGCACCCCTACAACGATTGTAGCTATCCGATCCCCGGCATCACGCCCGGCCCGACGGGCTTCTGGCCGGCCAGCATCTTCCAGAACTGCGCCACCAACGGCGAAGCCTCGATCGCGATCAAGGCGCAGCAGGGCACGACGATCACGTCGATGTTCGGCTACACCTTGGCCTACAGCACGCTCGACAATCCGAAGAAGCCGACGGACGGCGTCTACGCGTCGCTCAACTTCGACGTGGCTGGCGCCGGCGGCGATCCGCGGTTCATCCGCACGACCGGCGAAGCGCGCTACTATCACGAGATTTTCGACAACGTCGTCGCCTTCGCCCGCCTGCAGGGCGGCGCGATGGGCGCCTACGGCGGCTACAAGCTGCGCGTGACCGACCAGTTCAACCCCGGCCCCGCGCTGGTGCGTGGCTTCGCGCCGGGCGGCATCGGCCCGCGCGACATCTCGAACCCCTTCAACTACAAGGGCAACGGGCTCGGCGGCTCGAAGTACATCGGCGCCTCGGTCGAAGCGCAGTTCCCGATCTTCGGCATGCCGCGCGAACTCGGCCTCAAGGGCGCTGTCTTCGCCGACGCCGGTACGGTCTGGGGTTACAGCGGCCGCACCAACTTCACGACCGCGCAGGACGCGATCCTGTACGGTTACAGCCCGGCGATCGCTGGCGTGGGCTGCATCCCCGCCTATACGGCGCCGTGGTTCGGCCCTGGCACCTGTCTGCAGGTCGGCGGCGACACCAAGAAGATCCGTACCTCGGTCGGCGCCTCGCTCCTCTGGGATTCCCCCATGGGTCCGATCCGCTTCGACTTCGCCAAGGCGCTCTCCAAGTCGCCTTACGACCAGACGCAGTTCTTCCGCTTCTCCGGCGGCGGCAGCTTCTGATCGCCGGCTGAACAAACGAGCCGAACGGCCCCTTCGGGGGCCGTTTTCGTTTGCCTTCCCCGCACGGTGGTTCTGTCGCCCCGCATTGCGAAGCCCGTGCGCGGCGCTATAAGAGCAGACCGCCGTTTGGGCGGAATGGTCCCGCGGACGGCATGAGCGAGCCCTTCTTCTTTACCCTGAACACCGCGCCGACGGTCGGCGATCTCGCGGCGCTCGTGAACGCGCAATTCGATTCGCAATATGCCGCGCGTCGGATCGAGGGACTGGCGGCGCTCGAGCGCGCCGGGCCGCGCGATCTCTCATTTTTTGACAACCCCCGCTACGGCGACGCCCTGGCGACGACCCGCGCCGGCGCCTGCCTGTTGCGCGCCGGCGCCTTCGAGCGGGCCCCCAAGGGCGTCGCCGCCCTGATCGTCGATCATCCCTATCGCGCCTTCGCGCTGCTCGCGGCGCGCCTTGTGCCGGACAGCCTGCGCGCCGCGCCCATCTTCGCCAACGGCGTCTCGCCGCTCGCCCATGTCCATCCGCAAGCGCGTCTCGAGCCGGGCGTGAATGTCGAACCGGGCGCGGTCGTCGGCGCCGGCGCCGAGATTGGTTCGGGCACGCTGGTCGGCTCCAATGCCGTGATCGGCGCCGGCGTGCGCATCGGCCGCGACTGTTCAATCGGCGCGGGCGCCAGCCTCACCCACGCACTGCTTGGCGATCGCGTCATCCTTCATCCGGGCGTGCGCGTCGGCCAGGACGGATTCGGTTTCGCGCTCGGCGCGCGCGGCCATCTCAAGGCGCCGCAGATCGGTCGCGTCATCATCCAGGACGATGTCGAGATCGGCGCCAATTGTACGCTCGACCGCGGCGCGACGCGCGACACGATCGTGGGCGAGGGGACCAAGATCGATAATCTCGTCCAGATTGGCCACAACGTCGTCGTCGGGCGCCATTGCGTGATCGTCGCGCAGGTCGGCGTTGCTGGCTCGACCGAGCTCGGCGATTTCGTCATGGTCGGCGGTCAGACGGGAATCGCAGGCCACCTTTCGATCGGCGCGGGCGCGCGCATCGCCGCGAAATCCGGTGTGATGCGCGATGTGCCGGCCGGCGCCAGCGTCGGCGGAACGCCGGCGCAGGATCTGCGGCTGTTTCTGAAGCGCGCCGCGCATGAACGGCGCGGCCGCGCGGACAAGGAGAAGATAACGTGACGAGCGAGACGGCAAGAAAACTCGAAGCCTTCGATATCCAGAAGATCCTGGCCTCGCTGCCGCACCGCTATCCCTTCCTGCTCGTCGATCGCATCATCGACATCGATGGCGACGACAGCTGCATCGGCATCAAGAACGTCACGATCAACGAGCCGCATTTCCAGGGGCACTTTCCGGAAAGGCCCGTGCACCCCGGCGTGCTCATCATCGAGGGCATGGCGCAGACCGCGGGCGCGATCTGCATCCAGGCGCACGGCAAGGGCGAGAAGCCGAGCCTCGTCTACTTCATGACCATCGACAGGGCGAAGTTCCGCAAGCCGGTGCTGCCGGGCGACCGGCTCGAATATCACATGAAGAAGCTCAACCAGCGTCGCAACATGTGGTGGTATTCCGGCCGCGCCATGGTCGACGGCCAACTCGTCTGCGAGGCCGAGATCAGCGCGATGCTCGCGCCGCCGACGGCCTGAGGCGCGCGGCATGGCCGCCGACATTCATCCCTCGTCGGTGGTCGCGCCGGGCGCTCGGCTTGGGCGCGGCGTGAAGATCGGCCCGTTCTGCGTCGTCGGCGAACATGTCGAACTCGGCGACGGCGTCGAGCTCGTCTCGCATGTCGCGCTCGCCGGACGCACGACCATCGGCGCGCGCACGAAAATCTATCCTTTCGCGTCGCTCGGCCATCCGCCGCAGGATCTGAAATATCGCGGCGAGGAGACGACGCTCGGGATCGGACAGGACTGTCTCATCCGCGAGGGCGTCACCGCCAATCCCGGCACGGCTGGCGGGCGCATGGAGACGATCATCGGCGATCGCTGCGTGCTGTTGGCGCAGGCGCATGTCGGCCACGACAGCGTGATCTGCAACGACGCGATTCTCTCCAACAATGTCATGATCGCCGGCCATGTGTGGATCGGACCTTTCGCAATCCTGAGCGGCGGAGTCGCCGTACACCAGTTTTCGCGCGTCGGCGCGCACGCCTTCATCGGCGGCGTCACCGGGCTCGAAGGCGATCTCGTTCCCTATGGCCTGGCCTTCGGCAATCGCGCGCATCTGGCGGGCCTCAATCTCGTCGGCCTGCGTCGCCGCAATTTTTCGCGCGAAACCATCGCCAATCTGCAGGCGGCCTATCGCCTGATCTTCGAGGGCGATGCGCCTCTCGCCTCGCGCATCGACGAGACGGAACGCACGCTCGGCGCTGACCCGCATGTCGCCAATCTCGTCGCCTTCCTTCGCGAAGGCGGCGACCGGCCGCTGTGCCGGCCGCGCGCGGCTCGCTAGACGAGATGCCGTCCGCTTCGTCCTTGCGAGCTCAGCGAAGCAATCCAGGAGTCACGACCCGGCTCTGGATTGCTTCGTCGCTTCGCTCCTCGCAATGACGGAAAAGCCAATGCGTCTCTTCCTCGTCGCTGGCGAAAAATCCGGCGATCTCTTGGGCGCAAAGCTGATGCAGGCGTTGCGCCGCCTCGCGCCGGATGCGCAGATCGAGGGCGTCGGCGGCGAGGCGATGATCCGCGAGGGTTTGCGCAGTCTCTTCCCGCTCGAAGACATCGCCGTCATGGGCTTCACCTCGGTCATCGCGCATCTGCCGCGTCTGCTGAAACGAATCGACGAAACGGCAAGGGCCGTCGTGAACTCGAAGCCCGATGCGCTCGTCATCATCGACAGCCCGGACTTCACCCATCGCGTCGCGCGAAAAGTGCGCGCGCGGGCGCCCTCCATTCCGATCGTCGACTATGTCAGCCCGTCGGTCTGGGCTTGGCGGCCGGGCAGGGCGCCGGCCATGCGCGCCTATGTCGACCGCGTGCTCGCGCTCTTTCCCTTCGAGCCGGCGGCGCACGAAAAACTCGGCGGCCCGCCTTGCGTCTTCGTCGGCCATCCGCTCGTCGAACATCTCGACGAACTGCGTCCCGATGCGGAAGAATTGCGCGAGCGCGAAAGCGATCCCGCTGTATTCCTGCTGATGCCCGGCTCGCGGCGCTCCGAGATCGAGCGGCTCATGCCAGTCTTCGGGCAGGTGCTGCATCGCGTCGCGCAACATGGCCGCCGCATGGAAGTGATCCTGCCCGCGGTGTCGCATCTCGAAGACGCGATCCGCGAGGAATTGCGCTCCTGGCCCTACAAGCCGGAAGTCGTGCTCGGCGATCGGGCTAAACTCGCAGCCTTCCGTCGCGCGCGCGCGGCCCTCGTCGCCTCCGGCACGGCGACGCTCGAACTCGCGCTTGCCGGCGTGCCCATGGTCGTCGCCTACAAGGTCTCCCGCATCGAGGAACTGGCGAAACATTTCATCGACGTGCCCTCGATCGTGCTCGCCAATCTCGTGCTGGGCGAAAACGTCGTGCCCGAATTCATCCAGCGCGACTGCAACGAAGTCGCGCTCGCCAACGCGCTCGCGCCGCTCTTTACGCACGGCGCGCAACGCGACAGGCAGGTGGATGCTTTCCGCGATATCGACCGCACCCTGTCGCCGCCCGGCGACGAACCGCCGAGCATGGCGGCGGCGCGAAATGTACTGGAAGTCGCGGGCGCGCTCCTCACGCGTTGAGCTGTTGCATCGCCAGCGTGTCGAACCATTCGCCGACCTCGACGATAAGATTGTCGCGGAAGCGGACGAAGGCGCAGATTTCGACTTGCGCCCCGCGGCCGGTGCCGCGGTTGCGCAGCGTGACAGTGCGACGGAAGGCGACGCAATCCTTGTCGAACAGAGGTATATCGAACTTGATGTCGAGCAATTCATACTCGATCACGATCGCCCACATCATGCTGCGCAGCGCCTCGTGTCCCCTCACGTCGACATTCTGGAAGCCTTTCCAGCCATTGCCGCGATAAATCGCCTCCGGATGAAAAAAGCGCAGCGCCTCGGCAACGTCATTCTGGCTGCGCGCTTGTCCGATCGCGAGCAGGTTTTGCGCCAGCTTCTGGCGCCACTGCACATTTTCGCCTTCGAAATTCAGTCCCATGAAATCCTCGGCGCTGGCCGCGACAATCTTTCAACGTGCTGGCGATAGGGTCAAGTCGCCGACGTGAGCTTTCTTGACCCGATCGCGCAAAAGAAAAAGCCGCGCGGGTCGCCCCACGCGGCTTCCAATTTTGATAGCGCGTTCGCTCAGCGCTTGCTGACGGGCACGTAGTCGCGGCGCGGGGAGCCGGTGTAGAGCTGACGCGGACGGCCGATCTTCTGGTGCGGGTCTTCGATCATTTCCTTCCACTGCGCGATCCAGCCGACGGTGCGCGCGACCGCGAACAGCACGGTGAACATGGACGTCGGGAAGCCCATCGCCTTCAGCGTGATGCCCGAATAGAAGTCGATGTTCGGATAGAGCTTCTTCTCGATGAAATATTCGTCGTGCAGCGCGATGCGCTCAAGCTCCACGGCCACGTCGAGCAGCGGATCGTCCTTGATGCCGAGTTCGCGCAGCACCTCGTGACAGGTCTTCTGCATGATCTTCGC
>JAGRKN010000099.1:0-7463 GCA_020442275.1 Rhodoblastus sp.
GACGATGCGGCCGGGCAGGACCTTGGCGAGATCGTGGAACACGGTCTCTTTCATCAGGTCCGTGTGCAGCGCCGACACGCCGTTGATCATGTGCGAGCCGACGAAGGCGAGATTGCCCATGCGCACGCGTTTTCCCCCGTCCTCGCCGATCAGAGAAACGGAGCGCAGCATCGCGTCGTCAGCGCCGGCGGCCTTGGCTTCGCCCAGGAAGCGCATGTTGATCGCGTAGATGATCTGCAGATGACGCGGCAGCAGCCGGCCCATCAGCTCGACGGGCCAGGTCTCCAGCGCTTCCGGCAACAGCGTGTGGTTGGTGTAGGACGTCGCCTCGCGCGTGATGTTCCACGCTTCTTCCCAGCCGATGCCATGCACGTCGAGCAGCAGCCGCATTAGTTCCGCGACCGCGATCGCCGGATGCGTATCGTTCAGCTGGATGGCGGCTTTCTCGTGCAGGTTGCGCACGTCGCCGAAGCGCTGGATGTGGCGGCGAATGAGATCCTGCAACGAGGCTGAAGCGAAGAAATATTCTTGCCGCAGGCGCAGTTCCTGACCGGCCGGATTTGAGTCGGAGGGATAGAGAATGCGCGAAATGCTTTCCGCGCGAGAACGCTCGTAGATCGCGCCGACGTGGTCGCCGGCGTTGAACGCGTCGAGCCGGATCGGATCGATCGCCTTGGCGCTCCACAGGCGCAGGGTGTTCACGGTATCGCCGCGCCAGCCGACGACCGGCGTGTCGTAGGCGACAGCCAGCACTTTTTCGGCGGGTTGCCAGGCATGACGCTCCGCGCCGTCCCAGCCGGCTTCGCTCGACACTTCGCCGCCGAAGCCAATCTCGTGGACGATCTCGCGGCGCTGGAATTCCCAGGGGTTGCGGAAGGAGAGCCAGTCCTCCGGCGTCTCGACCTGCGCGCCGTCGACCACGCGCTGCTTGAACAGGCCGTGATCGTAGCGGATGCCGTAGCCGAGCCCCGAGACGCCGAGCGTCGCCATGCTCTCCATGAAGCAGGCGGCGAGCCGCCCGAGGCCGCCGTTGCCGAGCGCGGCGTCAGGTTCGAGCTGCGCGATGGAATCGAGATCGAGGCCGACGAGGGCGAGCGCCTCGCGCATCTGCTCCTTGAGGCCGAGATTGCCGAGCGCATCCTCGAACAGGCGGCCGATCAGAAATTCGAGCGAGAGATAATAGACCCGCTTGCGACCGGAGCGCTTGGCCTCGCGGATCGAGGCCATCCAGCGGTCGATGATCTTGTCGCGCACCGCCAGGATCGCCGCGGTCAGCCAGTCGTGGTTGAGCGCGAGCGCCGGAGGCTTGCCGACGTTGTAGATGAGCTTGGCCTCGATTTCCTTGCGCAGCGCCTGAATGGCTGCGGCGGCCTCGTCCCTGGCGCTCGACCGCCGTTCGACCGGCGGGAGAATTTCCGTCGACTTCAAATTGCTCGTACGCATGCAAACAAACCCTTCGGCGCGACGCCTCAGAGTTAACAGGCGGCTGCTGAAGAATTCGATAAAGGACTGCCGTTTGGTAACCGCCGGACTCTTTTTCCGGGCTGCATTAACCGGGCGTCGCGCGCCGACCGGCTGTAGGCCGCAACTGGTTCGGATGTTTTCCGTTGCGTTAACCATTGGCTAGAGAATTGGCGTTAAACAATGGAGCCAACAGGCGAAGTGATTCGGCTTGGTGCGGGGCGGCGGGCGCGAACCCATGAGTTGGCAGGCACAGGGTCATTGCGACCTTGAAGGCGAGGCCGCGCAGGCTGAGCAGCCGGGCGCGCGACGCAAGGTTCTTTTCGTCACCTCCGAAATCTCCGACTACGTTCAGACCGGCGGCCTTGGCGAAGTCTCGGCCGCCCTGCCGCGCGCGCTGCGCGCGCTCTCGGAAGTGCGCATCCTCGTGCCGGGCTACCGGCAGGTTCTGGAGCGCGCCGGCCATATCGAACCCGTCGGATTGTTGCCGGGCCTGGGCGAAATCCCGGCCTGCGCGCTCGGCCGCACCAAGACGGCCGATGGCATTCCCGTCTACGTCATTCTCAATGCCGATCTCTACGACCGGCCGGGGGGGCTCTACATCGATCCTGACGGCAAGGACTGGATCGACAACGACATCCGATTCGCACGCCTGAGTCTGGCGGCCGCCGACATGGCGGCGGGCCTCGGCGATCCGAACTGGCGGCCGGACAATCTGCATCTCAACGACTGGCCGACCGCGCTCGCGCCCGGCTATCTCGCGTGGCGGGGGCTCGAGACGCCCTCGCTGCTGACGATCCACAATCTCGCCTATCAGGGCGCCTTCGATCCCGGGCGTCTCGGCGCGCTGGCGATCCCCGAGGCCGCCTACAAGGTCGATGGCGTCGAATTCTACGGCCGTCTCTCTTTCCTCAAGGCCGGCGTCTACTACGCGGACCAGCTGACGACGGTCAGCGAGACCTATGCGCAGGAAATCACCACGCCGCAATTCGGCTGCGGCCTGCATGGCCTGTTGTCGGAACGCCTGCGTCAGGGCCGTCTCAGCGGCATCCTCAACGGAATCGACGAATCCTGGGACCCGCGCCACACCCATCACGGCGAGGGTTTCGAGCCCGATCGCTGGAAAGGGCGCTATGCGGACTATATCCGCGGCCTGTTCGGCCTCGCCCTGTCGCGCGGACCGCTTTTCGCCATCGTCTCGCGTCTCGTGCACCAGAAAGGCGTCGACCTGTCGATCGACGTCGCGGAGGAAATCGTCGCCCATGGCGGCCAGCTCGTTGTGACCGGCCAGGGCGACACGCACCTCGAGGACCGCATGCGCACCTTGGCGCGCAAGCATCCGACGCAGGTCGGCGTGCGGATCGGCTTCGACGGCTCGGAAGCGCGCGCCATGTTCGCGGGCAGCGACTTCCTGCTCATGCCCTCCCGTTTCGAGCCCTGCGGACTGAGCCAGATGTACGCCCAGCGCTTCGGCTCGCTGCCGATCGCCCATCGCACCGGTGGTCTCGCCGACACGATCGAGGACGGGCGCACCGGCTTTCTGTTCCACACGCCGACAGCGCAGCAATTCAAGGGCGCCGTGCGCCGTGCGCTCGACACCTTCGGCTCCGGCCGGCGTTTCGACGAGATGCGCCGCGCCGCCATGGCGCGCACTTTCGCCTGGTCGGATTCCGCGCGACGCTACGCCACGCTCTACCAAAGTGCGCGCGCCGGCTGACGTGGCGTGATGCGCTGCGATAAGCTGAAGCCGCAGCCGCGCCTGATTCGTGCGGTCGGCAAGAGCGGCGCATTCATGTCTTCCTCGGCGATCCACAGGCAGCCTGTCGAGGGCGCGCGGGCCCATCCCGCCGCGCTCGACGCGTCTGCTGTCGATGCGCTGGCGCGAGCGCGTTGCGCCGACCCCTTCGCGCTACTCGGCCCCCATCCGACGCCGCAGGGGCGTATCGTGCGCGTTTTTGCGCCCGGCGCGCTCGGCGTCGAGGCTCTGGACGCGAAAGAGGCCCATGCCATCGCGACGCTCGACCTTCTGGACGAGCGCGGCCTGTTCGGCGCTCTCGTGCCGGCCGACAGGCCCTATCTCCTGCGCACGATCTGGCCGGACGCCGGCTTCATCGCCGAAGATCCCTATTCCTTCTGGGAGCTTCTGCCCGACGAGGACCTCGCCCTTTTCGCGTCCGGTTGCCATCCCAAGCTCACCGATCTGCTCGGCGCGCGCGAAATGTGGATCGGCGATGCGCCAGGCGTTCGCTTCTCCGTCTGGGCGCCCAATGCGCGCGCTGTCTCCGTCGTCGGCGATTTCAATGGCTGGGACCGACGCCGCCACCCCATGCGGTTGCGCCATCGGGGCGGGGTCTGGGAGTTGTTCGTCCCGCGCATCGGCGCGGGCGAGCGCTACAAATTCGCGATTGTCGATCGCAACGGACACGAACTGCCGCTCAAGGCCGATCCCATGGCGTTGCGCTGCGAGAAGCCGCCCGAGACCGCCTCGATCGTCGCCGCCGCGCTCGATCACGACTGGCGCGACGCCGCGTGGATGCAATCTCGTGCGCGAAAGCAGGCGCCCGATGCGCCGATCTCGATCTACGAGGTCCACCTCGGCTCATGGCTGCACAGGCACGATTCCGAACTCGACTGGGACGAAGCCGCCCGCCGCCTGCCGACCTATGCCTCGGCGCTCGGCTTCACACATATCGAACTGCTGCCGATCGCCGAACATCCGTTCCGTGGCTCCTGGGGCTATCAGCCGCTCTCGCCCTTCGCGCCGAGCGCCCGCCACGGCGAGCCGCAGGGCTTTGCGCGCTTCGTCGACGCCTGCCATGCGGCGGGGCTCGGCGTCATTGTCGATTGGGTGCCCGGCCATTTCCCGAACGACGCGCACGGGTTGGTTCGCTTCGACGGTACGGCGCTCTACGAGCATGACGATCCGCGCGAGGGCCTGCATCCCGATTGGGACACGGTGATCTACAATCTCGGCCGCCGCGAGGTCCGCAATTTCCTGATCGCGAGCGCGTTGCGCTGGCTCGAGGATTTCCACGTCGACGGTCTGCGCGTCGATGCGGTGGCATCCATGCTCTACCGCGACTATTCACGCGCAGACGGCGCCTGGAAGGCGAACGAGCACGGCGGCCGAGAAAATCTCGAAGCCATCGATTTTCTGCGCGCCGTCAATTCCATTGTCGCGAGCCGCTGCCCCGGCGCCATCACCATTGCCGAGGAATCGACGGCCTGGCCGGGCGTGACCGCGCGCGTGGAGGAGGGCGGGCTCGGCTTTGCTTACAAATGGAACATGGGCTGGATGAACGACACGCTGCGCTACATGGCGCGCGATCCCGTCCACCGCCGCTGGCATCATGACGAGATGACCTTCGGCATGATGTACGCCTATGCCGAGAAATTCGTGCTCGCCGTCTCGCACGACGAAGTCGTGCACGGCAAGCACTCGCTGCTCGACAAGATGCCGGGCGACGAATGGCGCAAGCGCGCCAACCTGCGCGCCTATCTCGCAATGATGTGGACGCATCCCGGCAAGAAGCTTTTGTTCATGGGCGCCGAATTCGGCCAGTGGCGCGAGTGGAGCCACGACCGGCAACTCGACTGGCATTTGTTCGACGAACCCGGCCACGCCGGCCTTGTCGCGCTGGTGCGCGATCTCAATGCGACCTATCGCGACGAGCCCGCGCTGCACGTCGCGGATGCGAGGCCGGAAGGGTTCGAGTGGCTCGTGGTCGACGATTCCGACAACAGCGTCTTCGCCTATTTGAGAAGGAGCGAGGGCGCGCCGCCGATCGTCGTCGCGCTCAACATGACGCCGGAGCCGCGCTCTTTCTATCGGATCGGCGTGCCGCACGCGGGGTTCTGGAAAGAGATCCTGAATACCGACGCCGCCTGCTACGGCGGGACGAACACCGGCAATCTCGGCGGCGCGCAAACGCGCGAGGCGCCGGCGCATGGCCACGCGCAATCGCTCGAGCTTGTCTTGCCGCCGCTCTCGGCCATCGTGCTGCGCCTCGACCACGCGACGGAGGGCGCATGACGGACGAAGCGCTGCGCGCGCTTGCGCTCGAAGCCGGCCTCCAGCCGCGCTGGACGGACAATACGGGCGCCGAATGCGAGGTTTCTGTCGACACGCTGCGCGCGGCGCTTGCCGCGCTCGGCCTGCCGGCGAGATCCGCCGCCGAGGTAGCGGAAGCGCGCGTCCGGCTCGCTACGGAAATTTCCGCAGCCGCGCCGCCGATCGCCATCGGACGGGCGGGCGAATGCGTCGCTCTCGCCGGCGCGCCATCGGGCAGCCGTGTGCGCATCGAATACGAACTCGGCGGCGCGGCCGACGTGCGTCTCGACGAGCAGGGTCGCCTGCCGCGCATCGGGCGCCCCGGCTATCATCGTCTGTTTCTCGAGGACCGCGAGATTGCGCTTGCTATAGCGCCGGCGCGCGCGCGCACGATCGAGGAAGCCGCCGACGGTGGGCGCATCTGGGGAATTGCTGCGCAAATCTACGGGTTGCGCCGTCGAGGCGATGGCGGCCTCGGCCATTTCGGCGCGGTGGGCGAACTTGCCGAAAGCGCGGCGCGTCGCGGCGCCGACCTCGTGGCGCTGAGCCCGGCTCACGCCCTTTTTCTTGCCGACGACAACCATTACACGCCCTACTCGCCGTCGAGCCGCCTTTTCAACAATGTGCTCTATGCCGATCCGGCCGACGTCTTCGGCGCGGATCGCGTCGCCGCGGTCGCGGCCCGCAGCGCGGCGGATGCGCCCGATGTGTCCGGTCTCATCGACTGGCCCGGTGTGGCGGGCGCGCGCGCAAGACTCTTGCGCGCGCTCTACGACGACTTCTGCGCGACAGACATGAAGGTCCTGTCGGCGCGAGCCACAGACTTTGTCGCCTTCCGCGCCGCTGGCGGCGAGGCGCTCGAGTCGCATGCGCGGTTCGAAGCCCTGCACGAGCGCGAATTCCACCGCGACTTCACGAAATGGAACTGGCGCGACTGGTCGCCTGGATTGCGCGACGCCGATTCGCGCGAGGTCGCACAATTCGCGCGCGAGAACGCTCGCGACGTGGGGTTCCATGTCTTCGCGCAATGGCTGGTCGATCGCTCGATGGCGCGCGCGCAGGGCAGGGCGCTCGAGGCAGGCATGAAAGTCGGCCTGCTTTCCGATCTGGCCGTGGGCATGAACGCCGGCGGCTCGCATGCGTGGTCGAGACCGAACGACGTGCTGCTGGGTCTTGCGATCGGCGCTCCGCCAGACATGCTTGCCCCGCTCGGCCAGAACTGGGGCCTGACGACATTTTCGCCCCGCGCCCTGCGCGCCTCCGCTTACGCGCCGTTCCTCGCCACCTTGCGCGCCGCGATGCGCAATGCCGGCGGCGTGCGAATCGACCACGTGATGGGTCTCGTGCGCCTCTGGCTCGTGCCCGACGGCGCGCCGGCGACGGAGGGCGTGTACCTTAGCTATCCCACCGACGATCTTCTGGCGTTGCTGCGCCTGGAATCGCGTCGCCATGCGGCCATCGTGATCGGCGAGGATCTCGGCACCGTGCCCTTCGGCCTGCGCGAGCGCCTCGCGCGGGAGGGGGTCGCAGGACTGCGCGTCCTGCAATTCGAGCGCAATCTCGACCGCTTCAATCCGCCCGACTGGTATCCGGCGACGGCCGTCGCTATGACGGCGACCCATGACACGGCGACAATCGACGGCTGGTGGCGCGGTCGCGATATAGCCGCGCGTGCGGAGCTCGAGCAATTGCCGCCGGGCCAGACAAGCGCGCAGTGCGAGACAGCGCGCGCGCACGAACGCGATATGGCCTGGCGGGCTTTCGTCGAGGCGCGCGTCGCGGATGGGCCGCAACCGGTCTCGGACGATTCAGGGCGCGCGCTGGACGCGGCGACGCGGTTCGTGGCGCAGACGCCGGCCGCGCTGGCGATCCTTCCGCTCGAGGATGCGCTGGGCCTGCGCGATCAGCCGAACATGCCCGGCACGACGACCGAATATCCCAACTGGCGCCG
>JAGRKN010000099.1:7580-10911 GCA_020442275.1 Rhodoblastus sp.
CCAGGCGAATTCTTTCTCGATTTGCTCGTAGGCGCGCGCGGTCGCGTAAGCGAGCTTGAAATAGCGGCCCGTCGCCATGATGTTCGCGAGTTTTTCGCGATCCTCATACATGGCCTCGAGCCGCTCGACGCGCCTTCGCAATTCGCGGTAACGTTCAACCCACGGACGGCCCCGCCGCTCGCCCGTTTTGGGTTTGGTCGACATACCTGCCCCACATAACACAAGTGACGCGATGATATCGTTCGCATAAATATTGTCGAAGGAATTGCCTCAAAACAGCTGAGAATGGGACAATCAAATGCCGTCGGAGAAATTAATGTTCGTTAAGAAATGAAGGTTCGCGTGTCTTCGCTCGTTCGCCTGAACAGCTTGCAACCCGCAAACGGCATGATGCGTTACCTGCAATTGACGATGATGTTTCAGGCGCGGCGTGCAACGGTCGCTCAAGCTGCCGGAGCGTCCGGTTCGTCGCGGCGGCCGAGTTTTCGAGCCGCCAGGAAGGGGCCGGCGATGAGACCGATCATTGCGCCGATCGGCATGAAGGTCGTGAACACGAGATAGCCGGCGTAGCCTTCGAAATTCGTCGTGCTGAAAATTGTCGTGAAGCCGAGTCCGACGGCGACGCCGAGAAGCGCCCCGACGAGCAGTCCGGCGATTGCTGCGAATAGAAAAAGAAAGAAGCGCTTCACGTTTCGACGGTCCGAGCCGATTGAACGTCAGCCATCCTGCCGGCCGCCGCGCCCCGACGCCGTGCGGCGGGACACGGGCCGCGACACGCCGCCGCGCCCGCCCGGCTTGCGGAGGTGGGGCGCCGCGCCAATATCAGGCGCAACCCTGTTCGCCGCCGAATGGACCTGACATGACCGACACAGCCATCATCGCCTGCCCGCATTGCGGAGGCCTCAACCGCGCGCCCGTTTCGAGGCTGGAGGCGCGCGAAGCGCCGAACTGCGGCAAGTGCCATTCGCCCTTGTTCGACGGCCATCCAACCGAACTCGCCAGCGTCGAGGCCTTCGACCGCCTCGTCGGCAAGACCGACATCCCGGTTCTCGTCGACTTCTGGGCCGGCTGGTGTGGCCCCTGCCGGGCAATGGCGCCGGAATTCGCCGCCGCCGCGAGCGATCTCGAGCCGACCGTGCGCCTGGCGAAGCTCGACACGGAAGCCGCGCCGGAAATCGCGCAGCGCTATGGCATTCGCGGCATTCCGACCATGATCCTGTTCATCGGCGGCCGGGAGATCAAGCGACAGAGCGGCGCTGTCGGTCGCGCCGCGATCGTCGCCTTCGCGAAACGCTGATACGCCGCTCAGAAATAGCGCCACCAGATGTAGACATGGCTGATCGCGACCGAGACCAGCATCATCGGGAAGGCGTAGAGCGTATATTTGACGAAGCTGAACGGCACCCCGCTCCTCTCGGCGATGCCGGCGACCGTCAGGTTGGCCGACGCGCCGATCAGCGTGCCATTGCCGCCCAGGCACGCGCCGAGCGAGAGCGCCCACCACAGCGGCTGGATGGCGTCCGGTCCGCCGAAGGCAGGCGCCATGTTCTTGATGAGCGGGATCATCGTCGCGACGAAGGGGATGTTGTCGACGATGGCGGACAGGATCGCGGACGCCCACAGGATGGCGAAGCCCGTCTTGGGCAGAGAGCCGCCGGTCGCCTCTGTCAGTTTGGTCGCGGCGAGCGACAGAAGCCCATTGGCCTCCACGCCCTTCACGACGATGAACAGACCGACGAAGAAGAAGATCGTGATCCATTCCACGTCGGAGAATGTCGAGTGGATGTTCTCCGCCGCCTTTTCGTTGTGATGCTCCCAATTGTCGAGCAGCATTAGCACGGCCGCGCCGAACATGGCGATCGTCGCGGGCTCGAGATGTAGCGGATGCGCGACGACGAAACCGAGGATGACGCCGCACAGGATGATCAGCGACTGCTTGAGCAGCGTCCAGTCCTCGATCTTGTCGACGGCGCGCATCGCCATGATCCGCGCTTCGTGCTCGGGGGTCGATTTCAGCGACCGCCCCCAAAGCACGTGGATCATGAGCGTCTGGACGACCATCAGAACGACGACGAGCGGCGCCAGGTGGATCAGGAAGGCATTGAAGTCGATGCCAGCAAGCGAGCCGATCAGAATATTCGGCGGGTCGCCGACCAGCGTCGCCGTGCCGCCGATGTTGGACGCCATGATCTCGGCGAACAGGAACGGATAGACGGGGACGTCGAGCTCCCGGACGATCGCGAGCGTGACGGGAACGATCAGGAGCACTGTCGTCACATTGTCGAGCAGCGCCGACAGCACGGCGGTGGCGATCTGCAGCAGCAGCAGCACGCGCCCCGGATGCGCCCGCGCGATCTGCGCGGCCCGGATCGCCACATACTGGAACATGCCCGACCGGCGCGAGATCGACACGAGGATCATCATGCCGGTCAAGAGGCCGATCGTATTGAAGTCGATACCCTTGATCGCCTCGTCCTGCGTCAGCAGGCCCGCGACGACCATTACGCAGGCGCCGACCAGCGCGACGATCGAGCGATTGATCTTTTCGGAAATGACGACCGCATAGGTCGCCGCCAGGACGACGGTCGAGGCGACCATCGGGCTCATCCCAAGAACTGTCGCCGTCGCCGCCCCGCTCGCCATTCCGCCCGCCCCTCTTGCTTGTTGCTGGGACGATGGCCTATCGGGCGCTTCCCTGCAACCCGCGCCGTGAGCCTGGGGGCGAGGTAAAGTGCGGATTTCAGGGAATAAGCAAGACTTTGCCGAGATTGCCGCGGCTCTGGATATAATCGTGTGCGGCGCCGGCCTCCGCGAAAGCGAATGTCCGGGCGATCTGCGGCCTGACAACTCCCTGTCGCCAGAGATCGAGAATCTCCGCGAACCACCCTGCGATCCGTTCGGTCTCGCTCCACATATGGCCGACGTTTACACCGAACACGCCCTTGTTCTCGTTCATCAGCGCCAGCGGATTGAACTGGAGCCACGGCGTACGGAAAGCGAAGGACAGCATGGCCAGCGGATTGCGCGTGCGTCCGGTCGCCATGGAGGACGCCCCGAACATGCCCAGTCGCCCTGTGGGCGCCAGAATACGAAATCCCTTCTTGACGCTCTCGCCGCCGACTGCGTCGAGGATGAGCTCGACGCCGCGGCCTCCGGTGATTTCGCGCGTGCGCGTCTCGAAATCCTCACGCGTGTAATCGATGAGATGATCGACGCCGAGTTCGCGCAGCGCGGCATGCTTGCAGGCGGAAGCCGTGCCGATGACGGTCGCGCCGATGTGCCTGGCGATCTGTGTCGCCGCGATTCCGACGCCGCCGCCGGCCGAATGGAC
>JAGRKN010000389.1:0-1732 GCA_020442275.1 Rhodoblastus sp.
CAGGACTCGCTCAACATCATCGCCTGCGCGCAAGGCGTGAAGATTTCGGAAGGCGGCCTCCCCGTCGTCGTCGATCCCGCCGCGTCGATCGCCGCGCTGATCGCCAAGACCGACCAGCAGATGGGCGGCCCCTATTATTCGCCGGGCAACCAGGATCTGATCGACGTTCTCGGTCCCTCGCGCTCGGTCAATTTCGTGATCGACGATCCCGGCTGCGAGGCGAACTGGCTCCTGCAGCGCGGCGTCAATTCGATCGTCCAGAAGCAGGCGAACCGAACGAGCCGCTCGACCAACGGGCCGCAGGGCAAGACCTTCTGGGGCTTCCTCAACACCTGCACCGATCCGCTGTGGCGGATGATTTCGGTCGTGCGCACGCGCAAGGCGGTGCGCGAGGCGATCCCGCGTACGCTCGAAAAATACATCGGCAAGAAGCTCGGCGCCCATCTGGTGACGGTGATCGTCCAGTCGCTCAACGAGTTCATCTCGGAGTTGAAGGCGCTGCCGGAGCCGGCGGTGATCGACGGCTATGCGCGTTGGGATCGCTCGCTCAACGACAATGCGTCGATGCGCGTCGGCGGCCTCGTCATCACCCTGAATTTCGAGGAAACGCCTGATCTGCTCGACCTGCAGGTCTACACCGGGCGCTATGAGGCCGCCTTCAACGTCCTCGCCACCGAAATCCAGGCTGCGATGCAGGCCTATAACATCTCTGGCCAGCTGCCGGCGTGATGGAGCTCTGACATGGACAATCAAATCCACGGCGGCAACTGGTTCTTCGACACGCTGAACGCCTGGCGCGTGCTCGATACGGTCAATCTGCCGAATATCGAGCGCGCGATGGCGGCCTTCGCGCCGGGGGGCCATGTCGCGAGCGCAGAGTTTCCGGAGGAGTTCAAGCCGCTGACGGCGCGCGTGAAGCTGCGGGGCTATTCGCCGGACGTGCATGGCCTCGTCGGACGTGAGCCCGGCAATTACATCACCGCGACCTGGTACGAAAATCTGATCTCGTTCCGCACCGGCGAGCAGAAGGGCCGCGTCATCTCGATGAAGGGCCTGCTCAACGGCGTGAAGCCCGACCAGCGCCAGGGCATGAAGAAGACGGGCACCGAATACGATTTCTCGACCATGGTGCTCTACACTGACAGCTACGATGGCCGCGTGATCCACAAGTTCGACTTCTTCGCCGGTCCCGGCGCGACCATCGTCAACGGCAACGCGATCTTCGCCGGCATGGCCGCGAATCTCGCGATCGGCTCGGGCACGGTGCTGTGATGGGCGGGTCAGCGGGCAACGTCGATCTCGCGAGCGCGCCACGGCTCGATCCCGGCGACATTCCGTTGCCGCCCGAAGGCGCGGACGGCGAGGCGGCCGCGCTCGCCGCATCGCCGAAACCGCGCGCGGTCGCTGCGCTCGAATTTCTCGACCCGGCGTCCGTCACCAAAACTTTCACGCTCGAATTCCCCTTCCGCCATGAGGGGCGCGAGGTGCGAGAGATCGTGGTGCGCCGCCTGTCGGTGGCCGAAATTGGCGCCATTCTCGGTGGCGACGGCGAGGTCGACCTGTACGACTTCTACGCGGCGATGACCGACCTGCCGAAAGAGGTCCTCAGGGCGCTGCGCGACGAGGATGTGGTGTTCGAAGGGTGCTCCCCCTTTTTGCCCCGCATCGCCAGGAAACTGTTCTTCGCCCCGACGCAAGAAACTGGCGGCGATACGCCGTCGCGATAGCGCGC
>JAGRKN010000389.1:1906-3305 GCA_020442275.1 Rhodoblastus sp.
TCCGGAGCGAGACGTATCCATGAGCAATCTCGACGTCTCGCTGACCCTGAAACTGATCAAGGATCAGTTCGGCGCCGCCGCGCAGGATGCGGCCAAGGATCTCGGGCAGATCAAGGACGCCGCCGAGAAGCTGGGGGCGACGCCTGGCCCCAAGAAGCTCGATGAAACACTGAAGGCGGCAGGCGCCCAGGCGAAAGACACCGCGAAGGATCTGAGCGCGGTGCAGGAGGCCGCGCAAAAGCTCGGCGCGAACGACAATCCTCTCAAGCTCAGCAGCGGCATGAAGGCCGTGCAGACGAACGCGCGCGAGGCGGCCTCCGCCGTTTCCGCCGTCGGCGACAAGGCCGGCAAGGTCGACAAGGCCATGCACAATGTGAGCGCCAGCGCGGCCACGGCGCGGCGCTCGATCTTGGCGATCGCGGGCACGGCGGCCGGCGTCGGGCTGCTGACGGCGGCTCTCGCGAAGGCCGGCGAAAAGCTGCGCGAGCTGGCCAATGCCAGCGCGGATTTCGAGGCGACGTCGGCCCGGCGCGCCGAACAGATGGGCATGCGCGGCCAGGGCGAGAGCGTTCGCGCCGCCGTTCGGGACGCCTCCGCGAAGGCCGGCGTCTCGAAGGAGGAGATCGGCGCCATTCTCGACGCCTATGTCGGGCGAGGCGGTAAGTGGGGCGATATCGCGCCGCATCTCGCCGATCTCGGCGTCTACAAGGATCTGACGGGCGCGAGCGGGGCCGATATCGGCAGGGCCCTGAACGCGCTGACGCGCCGCAAACGGTCGAACCCGGCGCAGGCAATGCCGGCGCTCAGGAGCGTCCTGGCGCAAAACCTCGACGGCCCCTTCGCCCAGGACATGCCGCGCGTCCTCGCCGAGACGCTCGACGCCGGCGGCTTCGGCGGCGAAGACGACGAGAGCGTGCGCCACTACGGGGCGCTGGCGCGCGTGGTCGCCGAGAACAGCGGCTCCGCCGATCGCGCCAAGGATGTCGTGAGCGGCGTGCGCAAGAAACTGTCCGAGCGCGAGTTCCGGCAGCAGCTCAAGGCCATGGGCGTCGACGTCGACAAGGTCGCGAAGCAGGCGCGCAAGAAGGGGCAATCGGAACTGGAGGCCGTGCTCGACGCCAGCTACAGGGCAATGGAGCGCAAGAAGTGGCGGTTGCGCGGCAAGGCCGGCGAGGTCAATCCCTACACTGGCGAAATCCAGGGCGCCGATTCCGATCTCGAAGGGCCGATCGTCGATCCCGAATTCAGGCAGGCGGTCGAGGATCAGCACAGATCCCGGCAACGTATCCGCGATCTCAGCCGCCTTCCGGACGAACGGGCCAACGCCGAGATCGAGAAATCGCGGATCGAGCGGGAAAAGCAGCTTCAGAAGGCGAAGCAGGGACGTGATGCTTCGGGA
>JAGRKN010000390.1 GCA_020442275.1 Rhodoblastus sp.
GAACATGCTCCTCCCAGCCAAGGGATACACGCCCGAAAACTCTAACTCAGATCGATCCAGTTTCCAGGGAGCAGACCAACGGGCTGGCTGCGTCACCGGGATTCAGCAACGAGATCGGCGGCTTGTTGCCGATTGCGCCGTGTGGGCGCTCCTCATTGTAGTATCTGCGCCAAGCCTCCAACTTTTCGCGCGCGTCCGCAAGGCTCATGAACCAGTGCGCGTTCATGCACTCCGCCCGAACCCGGCTGTTGAACGCTTCGGCGAAGGCGTTGTCGGTCGGCTTGCCGGGCCGCGAGAAGTCGAGCGTGACGCCCTTCGCATAGGCCCACAGATCGAGATCTCGGCTGATGAATTCCGAGCCCAGGTCGACGCGGATCGTCTTCGGATAGCCGATGCTCGCGCACACACGCTCCAGCGCACCGACCACGTCTTCCGCCCGATAGCTGAAGCGTGGATCGACGACCGGGGAGAAGCGCGAGAATGTGTCGAGGAAGCGGGTGAACGCATCCCAGCGCTTGAGCATGTAGTTCATGGCTTTGGCGACGTCGTTATGACGCGACATCGCGGCGCGTTCGGCGCGCATCCAGGCTTCGAGCTCGGCGACGACAGGGACGCTTCGTTCCTGACGCGCGGCCTTGCGCGCGGTGACGTCGAGACTGTTGATCGCGCGCTCGATGTCGAACAGGACATCGATCTTGCGGACGGCCTCCAGCGCGAGAGGAGAGATCGGGGACGGCGTCTTGTTCGACGCCCGTCGTCGGGCGCTCGTCTCGATGTCGGCGAGCACGAAGAACTTGCGACGCGCATGAGCCCAACAGGCGGCTTCCAGAATCGGGCCGGGACTTCGGCCTTCTTCGTAGAGCCGGTTGTATCCGCTGTAGGCGTCGGCTTGCAGAATGCCGGAATAGCCCGCCAGATGACGCTCGGGATGCGCGGCGGCTCTGTCGCGCGAATAGTAGAATACGGCGGCGGGCGGCGCGCCGCCATCGAAGGGTCGGTCGTCGCGAACGTAAGTCCAAATGCGCCCCGTATCGGTCTTGCTCTTGGCGAGAACCGGGACGGTGGCGTCGTCGCAATGGACGCGCTCGGCGGAAAACACATGAGCCTGAATGCGCTCGAAAATCGGCGCGAGGACGCCGACGCGGGACTGTCAGGAATCTTGTGTGTGAGGCCATAGTGACGCTCATGGAGGGCGTATATGGCGATCAAGAAGAACACCCTGGACGATTTGCTGGCGGGGCGTGACCCGCAGGCGGTTTTCTCAAAGGACGGCCTGTTCGACGAGCTAAAGAAGGCTCTGGCCGAGCGCGTCCTGAACGCCGAGATCGACGATCATCTCGACGGCGAGGCGGCGGCGGGCAAGCGCAACAGCCGCAACGGCTATTCGAAGAAGACGGTGCTGACCGAGACCTCGAAGCTCGATCTCCGGATTCTCCGCGACCGCGAAGGGACGTTCGATCCGAAGCTGATCGCCCGCTATCAGCGGCGGTTTCCGGGGTTCGACGAGAAGATCGTCTCGATGTACGCCCGCGGCATGACGGTCCGCGAGATCCAGGGCCATCTGATGGAGCTCTATGGGCTCGAGGTCTGACGCGCCAGCCGACAATCCGCCGGGCGAAGGCGTCGATCACGAACGCGACGTAGACAAAGCCGGTCCAGGTCGCGAAATAGGTGAAGTCCGACACCCACAGCGCATTCGGCCGATCTGCCCGGAACTGTCGGTTGACCTGATCGAGCGGCCACGGCGCCGTCTCGTAGCCGATTGTCGTGCGGATTGTCTTGCCGCGGACGACGCCCTGCAGGCCCATCGCCTGCATCAGCCGCGTCACCGTGCAGCGGGCGACGTCGAGCCCCTCGCGCTTCAACTGCCGCCACACTTTGCGCGCGCCGTAGACGCCGAAGTTCTCCTTGAACACGCGTTCGACGTCGATCAGAGCTGGCTCCGCTTGTTTGGAC
>JAGRKN010000100.1:0-25143 GCA_020442275.1 Rhodoblastus sp.
GATCGCAACGGCCACATCCGCCGCTGGCAGATGTTCTTCGAGACCTATCCCGTCATTCTCGCGCCGACGACCGTGCAGCCGACGCCCGGCCCGCGTGAAGACACGATCAGCGAGGATCGCGTCTTCAAATTCTTCCACGACGAGATCCGCTTCATCTCCGCCATCAACGTGCTCGGCCTGCCCGGCGCCGTCGTGCCGGTCTCGATCCACAAGGGCCGCCCGATCGGCGTGCAGCTCATCGCCGGCCGCTATCGCGAGGATCTCGCGCTCGCAGCCGCCGAAGCGATCGAGAAGCGCGCGGGCATGCTTGTCCGCCATCTCTGGGAGAAGATGGAGGGCTGATCGTCGGTCCGGCCTACGCGGGCATCGTCGGGCGACGCCGGCCATGCGGGTCCTTGTGGCTGCGAGGCGTCTCGCGACCTACGGCCTCGCGTCGCAGAACGGCTTGCCGGCCGGGATCGTCTTGACCTTGCCGGCGGCGTCGATCTTCGTTTCGACATCGAAGGAAATGATGCTTGGATTGTCCTTCGGCGATTTGGCCTTCTTGTAGGCGCCGGCGCAGATCATCGGGTCCGGCGCCGGGCGCGCGATCGGTTCGGGAATATCCCCGTTCATGACGAGGCTGCTCCAGCAGCGCACGCCACTGTTCAACAGCGAACATGGCGCGTTGATTCCGCGCCTGTAGGCGAGCGTGACCTCGGCGCCCGCAACGCTCGCGGATTTGAACTGTTGTGTGCCGTAGGTCGCATCCTTCAGCACGACCTTGCCCGAGCGCGCGTCGATGACGGTAAAGCCTGTCGCTCCATTGGCGTCCATTTCCGAAAACAGCAGGAAATCGCCCTTGCGGCCGAACAGCTCGAGCCCCTCCGTCTCCAGCGTGATCGCGGAGGCCGGCGGCTTGGCGCCACAGGGCGCGTTCGCGCCGTGCAAGAGCTTCGCCTTGTCGGAACTCGGCCCGTCCAGCGACTGCCGCACGGTCACATCCGCATAGGCGGTGCAGATCACGTTCTGGCCGTCTTCCTTGCCCGCGAATGTCTTCGTCGAAATCGGCCTGTCGAAAACGCCGGCGCCCTTCTGCGCCAGCGCGGGCGCGCAGGAAAGGCCGAGCGTCGCAGCAGCAGCGAGACAAAGCAAAGCATTCAGCCATTTGCGCATGAACATCCCTTTCGATCGACAACGCGACCGTCGCACACTCCCGCCAGACCGCCAATCAATGCCGACATGGCGGCGCCGCCATCGTTCCCGGCTTGCCCGCGCCGCCCGCGCGCCCTAGCTTGGTTCAGACAAGAACGATTGGCGGAAAACCGCCGCGAGGATTCGCCGGAGACTTCCATGTCGTCGATCGCGCTCGAAACGTCGCATCCGCAGCCGATAAGGCATATTCCCGAACCGTCGCTGTCGGCGCTCGCGCATATTCCGGGCACCGAAGGCTGGCCTGTGCTGGGCTCCACCCTGCAATTGCTCGCCGACCCCAAGGGCGAAACCGAAAGGCTGGCCGAAAAATACGGGCCCGTCTTCCGCACCCGCGCCTTCGGCGGCCGCAGCGTCACGCTGCTCGGGCCCGAGGCCAACGAATTCGTCCTGTTCGATCAGGCCAAGACCTTCTCCTCCACCCACGGCTGGGGCCTCATTCTCGGCCGCCTGTTCCCGCGCGGCCTGATGCTGCTCGATTTCGACGAGCATCGCCTGCATCGCAAGGCGCTGTCGGTCGCCTTCAAGACCGGCCCGATGAAATCCTATCTCGCGAGCCTCGATCGCGGCATCGTCGACGGGCTGGCCGGCTGGCGCGCGAGCGGGCCGGACATGCTGTTCTATCCCGCGGTCAAGCAACTCACGCTCGACCTCGCCGCCGTGTCGTTCCTCGGCGACAATATCGGCGGCAATGTCGAGGACGTGAAGCGCGCCTTCATCGACATGGTGGCAGCCGCCGTCTCGGTCATCCGCAAACCCCTGCCCTTCACGCAGATGGCGAAGGGCGTCGCGGGCCGAAATTTCATGATCGACTTCTTCGGCGGCCAGATCGACGCGCGCCGCAGGGGCGACGGGCAGGATCTCTTCAGTCATCTCTGCAAGGCGACGACCGACGACGGCTCGCTGCTGACGCGTCAGGAAATCATCGACCACATGAGCTTCCTCATGATGGCCGCGCACGACACGCTCACCTCGTCGCTCACGTCATTCGTCTGGTTCCTCGCGAGCAACCCGGACTGGCAGCAGAAATTGCGTGAAGAGATCGGCAGCCTCGGCCTCGCGAAGGACGAGCCCCTGCCCTACGAACGGCTGGACGAACTGCAACTGACCGAAATGGCGTTCAAGGAAGCCTTGCGCATGATCCCGCCCGTGCCCTCCATGCCGCGCTGCGCCGTGCGCGATACGGAATTCGCGGGCTTCAAGCTGCCCGCCGGCACACGCGTCAGCGTCAATCCCGTCTACACGCACAACATGCCGGACGTCTGGGTCGACCCGGAAGTCTTCGATCCCATGCGCTTCTCCAACGAGGCCTCTCGTAACCGCCACAAATTCGCTTTCGTGCCCTTCGGCGGCGGCGCGCATATGTGCCTGGGACTCAACTTCGCCTACATGCAGGCCAAGTGCTTCGCGCATCGCCTGCTCTCCACGGCGCGCGTGACAGTCGCGCCGGGCTACATCCCCGACTGGAAGCTGTGGCCGATCCCGCAGCCGAAGGATGGGCTGCAGGTGCGGATCGAGCCTTTGGGCTAGGACAGATGCTGATCGTTGTGCCCTTCTCCCCGTTTACGGGGAGAAGGTGGCCAAAGGCCGGATGAGGGGCCAGAGCCGACGCGCCCGACCCAGTCGCTGGGCCTCTCACCCCAGCCCTCTCCCCGTAAGACGGGGAGAGGGAGAGGCGCCCCCAACATCGCCGCTCTTGCCTGTTGCCGCCGCGCCTCCACAATAGCCCCATGATCCGCGCCCTCGCCCTCCTCCTCGCCTGCCAACTGACAGGCGAAACTCTCGCCCGCGCGCTCGGGGCTCCCATCCCGGGCCCCGTCATCGGCCTCGCTTTGCTCGCCATCGGCGTGCTGATCCACGCACGCGTGACCGGCGCCGACCCGTCGAAAATCGAATCCACGGAACTCGGCCGCACGGCCGGCGCGCTGCTCGGCTCGCTCGGCCTGCTGTTCGTGCCGGCCGGCGTCGGCGTCGTCCAGCAATTGCCTGTCGTCGGCGCCTATGGCGCGGCTCTCGCGGCCGCGCTGGTCGGCTCGACCGTGCTCACGCTGATCGTCACCGTCTACGTTTTCCTGTTCGTCAAGCGACTGACCAGCAAGGCGGACGCGCCGTGAGCAATCCCTTCGCCATATGGGTCTATCTCTCGGCCTCGCCGCTGCTTTGGCTGACGCTTACTCTTGTCGTCTGGCTGTTCGCGGATTTTCTTGCACGCGCGGCAAATAGAAATCCGCTCGTCAATCCCGTGCTCATCTCCATCGCGCTGATGGGCGGTATCCTCGTCGTCACCGACGCGCCCTATCAAAAATATTTCGAGGGCGCGCAATTCGTGCATTTTCTGCTCGGGCCCGCCACCGTCGCAATCGCTGTGCCGCTGGTGCGCCACCGTGCGCTGGTCATGGCCAATCTCCTGCCGATGGCCGCCGCCCTCATCGCGGGCGCTATCGTCGCCTGTGTCTCGGCGGTGGCGATCGCCGCCGCCTTCGGCGCGCCGCGCCAGGTGCTGGTATCGCTCGCGCCGAAATCGGTGACGGCCGGCATCGCCATGGCCGTGTCGGAAAATCTCGGCGGCGTGCCCGCCCTCACCGCCGTTCTCGTCATCACCACGGGCATTCTCGGCGCCGTCGTTGTCACGCCGCTGATGAACGCGCTGCGCATCAAGGATTTTGCCGCGCGAGGGTTTGCGGTGGGGCTCGCCTCGCACGGCATCGGCACCGCGCGGGCCTTCGTGGTCGACGAGGTCGCCGGCACATTCGCAGGCATCGCCATGGGGCTGAACGGGCTTGCGACATCGCTGATCGTGCCGCTGCTGATGCGGTGGATGTGAGACCTCTTCCTTGGCCGTCATTGCGAGGAGCGCGCGGCGCGACGCAACGACGGCATTGACAACGATCGCCCCCTGATAAATTAATCGCTTAATTAAATTCGCGCCCCCAGGACGCGCCGGAGGAAACATGGCCGCCCATTCCCGCTATCCCCTGCTGTTCAGCCCGCTCGACATCGGCGTGACGAAGCTGAAGAACCGCGCGCTGATGGGCTCGATGCACACGGGTCTGGAAGAGGCCGAAAACGGTTTCGCCAAACAGGCCGCCTTCTTCGCCGAACGCGCGAAGAACGGCGTCGGCATGATCATCACCGGCGGCATTCCGCCAAATTTCGAAGGCGGCGGACGCGGTTCGAAATTGTCGGAGCCGCACGAGGTCGCCGAACATCGCCTCGTGACCGAAGCCGTGCATGCCGCCGACCCGGATGTGAAAATCTGCATGCAGATCCTGCACACGGGCCCGCTCGCCAAGACCTCTCAATGCGTCGCGCCCTCGGCCGTGAAATCGCGCATCGGCGCCTACATGCCGAATGCGCTGACGGCGGAAGGCATCGAGAAGCAGCTGCGCGACTTCGCCAATTGCGCCGCGCTCGCCAAGGAAGCCGGCTACGACGGCGTAGAGATCATCGGCTCGGCCGGCTATCTCATCTCCACCTTCCTCGTCGAGAAGACGAACCTGCGCACCGACGAATGGGGCGGTCCGTTCGAGAACCGCATGCGCTTCGCGGTCGAGGTTGTACGCCGTGTGCGAAAAGCCGTCGGTCCCGATTTCATCATCGTCTTCCGCATTTCCGCGATGGACATGCTGCAGGGCGGGCTCGCCTGGGAAGAAGTCGTCCAGCTCGGCAAGGCGATCGTCGCCGAAGGCGTCAACGTCGTCTCCACGCACTTTTGCTGGCACGAGGCCCTGGTGCCGACCATCGCCACCATGGTTCCTCGCGCCGCGTTTACACAAGTCACCGGCCGCCTGCGCAAGGAACTCTGCGTGCCCATGATCACGTCGAACCGCATCAACATGCCGCATGTCGCGGAAGAAGTTCTCGCACGCGGCGACGGCGATATCGTTTCGATGGCGCGTCCCATGCTCGCCGACGCCGAACTCGTGAAGAAAGCTTTCGAAGGCCGCGAGGACGAGATCAACACCTGCATCGCCTGCAACCAGGCCTGTCTCGACCACACGTTCAACGGCAAGCTCGTCAGCTGCCTCGTCAACCCGCGCGCCTGCCACGAGACCGAGCTGAATTATCTGCCGACGAACATGCCGAAGAAAATCGCCGTCGTCGGCGCAGGTCCCGCCGGCCTCGCCTTCTCGATCACGGCGGCCGAACGCGGCCACAAGGTGACGCTGTTCGAGGCGAACGACGACATCGGCG
The DNA here is from genome assembly GCA_020442275.1 of Rhodoblastus sp. Classification (GTDB taxonomy): domain Bacteria; phylum Pseudomonadota; class Alphaproteobacteria; order Rhizobiales; family Beijerinckiaceae; genus JAJXWB01. Next base: position 5,386 of record JAGRKN010000100.1, read on the forward strand.
GCCAGTTCAATCTCGCGCGAAAAATTCCGGGCAAGGAGGAATTCGACGAGACGATCCGCTATTTCCGCCGCATGATCGCGCTGCGCGGCGTGAATCTCCGCCTCAACACGCGCGTCGACGCCGACGCCTTGTCCGGCTTCGACGAAGTCATCGTGGCGACCGGCATCGAGCCGCGCACGCCAAATATTCCCGGCATCGATCATCCGAAAGTCGTCGGCTACATGGACGCGATCCTCGGCAGGAAGCCGATCGGCAAGAAGGTTGCGATCATGGGCGCCGGCGGCATCGGCTTCGACGTCGCCGAACTCGTGAGCCACGCCGGCGTCTCGGCCGCGCTCGACATCGACGTTTTCGCGCGTGAATGGGGCATCGACTTCAAGAACCATCCGCGCGGCGGCGTCACCGGCGTCGAGCCGCATGTCGAGAGCTCAGGCCGCGAGGTCACGCTCATGCAGCGCAAGACCGACGCGCTCGGCCGCAACCTCGGCCGCACCACGGGCTGGACGCATCGCTTGAGCTTGCAACGGCGCAACGTGCAGATGGTCGGCGGCGTGGACTATCTGAAGATCGACGACGAGGGCCTGCACACGCGCGTGAACGGCGAGCCACGCCTGTTCGACGTCGACACGATCATCGTCTGCGCCGGCCAGACGTCGCTGCGCAAACTCTACGACGACCTTGAGGCCAAGGGCGTGAAGGCCGCGATCGTCGGCGGCGCCTACGAGGCCGCCGAACTCGACGCCAAGCGCGCCATCGACCAGGCGTGCCGGCTGGCGGCGGTGGTGTAAGAGCCCGCTCGAAATTCGCGGCCGACCCACTTCCCTCATGCTGAGGAGACAATGAAAGCGCCGTCTCGAAGCGTGCTCCAGTGGCTCGAATCTCGGCCATCCTACGAGACGCGCCACCCAAATCGGGCTTGCGCGATTTGGGCGTCATATGTCGATCTCGGGCAAGCCCGAGATCGATGCCGCTCGTCAGGGTAAAGGTCCGAGTTTCCGGTCGGGCTTCAAGGGACAGTCCTCCTTGCCGTCCATTGCGAGGAGTGAAACGACGAAGCAATCCAGAGCCACGACCCGACTCTGGATTGCTTCGCTTCGCTCGCAATGGCGACATGAATTTCTCGCGGCTTCGCCCTATCCTCCCCGCAACGAACCGCCAGACAGGAACCCGCCATGGCCAAGGAATATCCGAGCCTCACACCCGACCTGCGCGACTTCATCGCGCGCCAGCACATTTTCTTCGCCGCGTCCGCCGCGAAAGACACGCGCATCAACATCTCGCCACGTTCGACGCGCGAATTCCGCGTCATCGACAACAATGAAATCTGCTGGCTCGATCTTACCGGTTCCGGCGCCGAAACAGCCGCGCATCTGAAGGCGGACGGCCGCCTCACCATCATGTTCTGCGCCTTCGAGGGGCCGCCAAACATCTTGCGCCTCTATGGCCATGGCGAAATCCTGCATCGCGACAGCAAAGAATTTTCACGCGCGCTGGCGCAGCATTTCGGCAATCAACGCCCGGTCGGAACCCGCCAGATCGTGCGCCTTGCCGTCGACCTCATTAAGACGTCCTGCGGTTACGGCGTGCCCGCGTTCGAATACAGGCAGGAGCGCCCCGCGCTGGACAATTGGGCCGATAACAAGGGCCCGCAAGGTATCGCGGACTATTGGCGTGAGAAGAATGTCGTCAGCACGGACGGCCTGCCGACTGGGATCGTGGATTAATCGGGTTCGTCATCATTGTGAGGAGCGCAGCGTCGCCTTCGGCCTCTCGCAATGACGGCTACAGAGCGCCCAAATTTCGTAACGCCGCCGCGAGATCCATACCGGGCGTATACAGCACACCCGCCATCCCCAGCTTCTCCGCCGCCGCAATATTGCGCGCGACATCGTCGACGAACACGAGCTCTTCCGGCGCGCGCCTCGCCCGCGCGAACAATGTCTCGTAGATGCGCGGATCGGGCTTCGTCACGCCCTCGCGCCCCGACACGACGATCGTGTCGAAATCATCCAGAAAAGGATGGATCGCGCGAGACAGTTCGAATTTTTGCGCGGGGTAATTGGTGAGCCCGTAGACGGGCCGTCCCTGCGCCTTCAGATCGCGCATGATTGCAAGATTGTCCTCGATCGCTCCATCCAGTGTCTCAAGCCAGCGCGTGTCGAACAGAGCCAGCTCGGCGGCGAATTCCGGAAACTCTTTCGCGCGCGCCGCGATCGGCTCGGCGAAATCCTGGACGCCGTCGATCGAGTGAATCCAGGCGAGCGAACAGGCGCCCGCCAGGAATTCCTCCATCCGCACCGCGTCCGCAAACACCTTGCGGTAGAGATGGCGCGGATCCCAGCGCAACAAAACATTGCCGAGGTCGAAAACCACGTCCTTCCGCGCCACCAAGAACCCCGCATTGATAGTCCGCGCCGACATGGCGCATAGTCTCGGCCAACATAAGCGGAGGAACGCATGGGCGCGAAGGCCTTTTTCTTCGATGTATTCGGCACGGTCGTGGACTGGCGCGAGGGAGTCGCGCGCGAGGCGCGAACGATCCTGCACCCGCTCGGCCACGACCTCATCTGGACCGCCTTCGCCGACGCCTGGCGCGCCGAATATCAGCCGGGCATGGAGGAAATCCGCTCCGGCCGCCTGCCCTTCGCCAAGCTCGATGTCGTGCATGCGCGCATGCTCGAGCGCATTCTGCCTGCTTTCGGCCTCTCCGACATTTCCGACGATACGAAGCGCGCCCTCGTTCTCGCATGGCATAGGCTCGACGCCTGGCCGGATTCCACACGAGGCATAGCCATGCTCAGGAAGCACGCGCTGGTCGCGCCCGTCTCCAACGGCAATGTCTCGCTGATGGCCGCGCTCGCGCGTCGCAACAATTTTCATTGGGACGCGATCCTCGGCGCGGAGTTTTCACGCGACTACAAGCCCAAGCCGGACGTTTACCTCTCAGCCTGCGCCGCCTTCGATCTCGCGCCCGAAGACTGCATGATGGTCGCCGCCCATTCCGACGACCTCGCCGCCGCCGCGGCCTGCGGCCTGCAGACCGGTTTCGTCGCGCGTCCCGACGAGAAGGGCCCGGGCAAGGGCGAAAGCAGGCCGAAAATCGCGGTCGATGTCGCGGGCGAGGACATGATCGACCTCGCGCACAAGATCTTCGGCTGAGACCTCAGCCGCAGGACGCTCTCTGAACCCTGCCCCTGTCGTCCGTGTGCAGGTTGAGCCGATCGCCGCGAAATTCCATCGTATAGGCGCGGCCGCGGATCATCTGCCGCACGATCGACGCGCCGGCAGCGACGCGAGCGCGCTCGGCAAGCCCTGCGTAATACGGCTTGTCGATGGCGAAACCGGCCTTGTCGGCGTCGCAGGCAGACGCCATGACGCCCGACGCACACAGAAGTACAATCGCGACGAGTACTCGCATCCGCGCCTCCGCGACGGCTCCAAAACCCTGCGCTATGATAGCGCAATGGCGCGCCGATTCTTCACGCTAGACGTTTTCGCGAAAACGCCCCTCGAGGGCAATCCACTTGGCGTCGTCGTCGACGCTGAAGGCTTGAACGACGCGCAAATGCAAAGGATTGCGCGCGAATTCAATCTCTCGGAAACCGTCTTCGTCCTGCCTGCGCGAAATCCGGTCAACACCGCGCGCATCCGTATCTTCACCCCGACGATGGAATTGCCCTTCGCCGGCCATCCGACCGTCGGCAGCGCCGTACTTCTTGCCTCGCTGCGCGCGCCCGAACTCGCCGGCGCGCGTGACCTGACTGTCGTGCTGGAGGAAGAAGTCGGCGACGTCAATTGCACCGTGCGGCTCGAAAAGCGCGACGCCTCCTTCGCCTATTTCGATCTGCCGCGCCTGCCGGAAAAGATCGGCGCGGCCGATGCGCGCACGCTCGCAGACGCACTCGCGCTGGAAGAAAAAGACGTTGGCTTCGACGGCCACACGCCGGTCGTCTGGTCCGCCGGCACGCCCTTCTGCTTCGTGCCCGTGTCGGGCCTCGACGCCATCGCCCGCGCGAGACCCGATGCGCAGAAGCTGACGACCGCGGCCGCCGGCGGGCGCGGCCTCTGGCTTTACACGCGCGAGACGTGCGAACCCGACAGCGCCGTGCATGCGCGCATGTTCAGCACGATGATGCCGGGACTGGAAGACCCCGCGACCGGCGGCGCGGCGGCGGCTTTCGCGGGCGTCGCGCACGCCTTCGAAAAGCCCGAAGACGGCGAGCATGCGCTCGTCATCGAACAAGGCTACGAAATGGGCCGCCCCTCGCGCATTACACTCGGCATGAGCGTGCGCGACGGCGCGCTGATCGCCGCCACCATCGGCGGCCATGCCGTGCGCGTCAGCGAAGGAACCCTTGCTCTGTGAGCGACGCCGCGCAGATCTTTCGTGTCGCCGAGATCGACGCGCGCGTGTCGCCGTTCGACTGGGATTTCGCGCGCGAGCGGGCGGACGAGATTGCCGCGCATTGGCGAAACGCCATCGCCAAAAAGCCCGCCATGTTCGACGGCCGCGTGCTGCTCGGCCACGCGATCGAACATTCGCCGGAGAACGGCGGCATCCTTCGCTCTCGATATTTCGAGACGGCCTTCTCCGCTTTTCTCGCCTATCGCGATTTCGATTTCCCCGGCAGCGTTTTCAACGGCTTCGCCATGGCGGCTCTTCGCTCCGCCGACGGCGCCTTCCTGCTCGGCGAGATGGGCGCGCATACCGCCAGCGCAGGCATGTCCTACTTTCCCGCCGGCACGCCAGATCGCAACGACATCGTCGGCGACAGGGTCGATCTGGCCGGCTCGGTCGCGCGCGAATTGTACGAGGAGACGGGACTCCGGATCGACGATTGCACGGTCGATTCCACCTGGACCATTGTTCGGCTCGGCGGGCGTGTCGCCTGCATGCGGCCCGTACGAATGATGGAAAGCGCGGACGCGATCGTCGCACGAGTCGATAAGTTTCTTGCTCGCGACGCCGAGCCCGAACTCGCCGGCATGCGCATCGTGCGCGACATGCACGATCTCGGCCGGCTCCGCGTCCCGGAATTCACCCGCGTCTATCTCGCGCACGAATTCGGGAACTAGCGGGCCAGGTCATCCCCTTGGCGACAGGCGGAGCGCGCTTCACTTCGGTCGGCAGACCGTTTCCTTCGGCGTGCAGGCGATGCCCGGCGTCGAGCAGCCCGCCTTCGTGCAGGCCACGCAGCCATCGCTCCATTCCTCGCAATCTGCGTGATCGCGCCCCCAGGCCTGCACCGCGTCTTGCTCGATTTTCGCGTCCTGCGCCGGCGGCATGGGCGCGTTCGCCAAGGCGACGCCGGGCGCGGCGATCAACAGGACCAGCGCGATGCATTTTAGATTCATATCGCAGGCTAACGCTGAAATCGGCACGAAAGCAAAGTGGGGCCCCAGGTGCGAAATTGCACCGCAAACGCCGCACGCCGCCGGCAAACAGGGGATGTCGAAGATCGGAGGAAACCGCCATGTCGGAAAATGCGCCGCCCGCCGAAGCCGCCCTCGATCAACCCAGGCAAACCGCGCCCGCCATTTTCTACATTCTGTCGATCTTGCTGATCGCTCTTTTCTTCTACCGTCTGCTCATTCCAGTTCACGTCATGCCCTCGCCGACGGAGCGCAATCTCACCATTCTCTTCGACATATTGATGGTCGCCGGTCTCTTCGGTATGAAGCGCCGCGCGCCGAATGCGCAGGCGCTGTTCTGGATAGCCGCGGCAGCTGGCGTCGGGCTGCTTCTGCTGCGCACGACCGGCGTGACCGGCTTCTGGAGCGGGCATCTGCGCTTCACCTACCTGCCGCGCAATTAGGCGACGAGCTTCCGCAACCCGCCACTATTCGGGCAATCCTGCCGACCGCAACGCTTCGCCGAGCGAAGCTGCGAGCGCCGGCGCACAGTTCACGCCGGCGAATTGTTGCCCGTAGCGGAAGTTCGGTTGCAGTTCGAGAACCAGCCCGGCCGCGACGCGCGCTTCGTCCAGCCGGCCAAGGCGCGCGAGCGCGGCTGCGAGCTGCACATAGGTGATGCTGTGCCCTGGATTGGACTGCACCGATCGATAGGCGGCGCGGCAGGCCTCGTCATAGCGCTCGCAATTGAAATGCCCGAGCGCCTGCGCGTCGAAGGCTGCGAAAGCCCAAGGATCGAATGGACTGAGCCGCATGCCGCGCTCGCTCCATTCGATCGCGACTTCGCTCTCGCCCTGCCAGGCGAATACCACGCTGCCCAGAATATGGGTGAGCGCGGTCGAGGGGCTGACCAGACGCGCCGCCTCGAACGCCTCGAACGCCGCCTGCCTGTCATGCGCGTCCATGCCGAACGAAAAGCCAGCGAAGGTGAGCGCAAGCGCGTCGTCGCGCCCATGTTCGAGCGCGCGGCGCGCATGATGGATCGACCTGGCGCGATCATCCTCGCGAAGGCCGGCGCGCAGGAAGCGGTTGTGATAGGCCATAGCCGCATAACCATGCGCGAGCGCATAGTCGGGCTCGAGTTCGAGGACCTTTTCCAGCAAGCCGAGGCCGCGCGCGGACCTGTCCGGCATACCCGAAAACACGTCGGGTTGCGCGCGAAGCGTCAGGTCGTAGGCGTCGAGGCTCTCGGGCCTCTTGCGCCGGACCCGCTCTACCTCGGCCTGCCGCAAACCGGGCTCGATCGCGCCAACCGCCGACAAGGCGATATCGTCCTGCAACGCAAAGAGATCGGCGGCGGCGCGTTCGAACTTCTGAGCCCAGACATGGCCGCCTGTTTCCGCATCGACGAGCTGGGCGACGACGCGAACGCGCGGGCCGGTGCGTAGCACGCTGCCCTGCAGGATGTAGCGCACGCCGAGGTCGCGCCCGACGCGGCGCGAATCCATATCGCTGGAGCGATAGACGAAGCTGGAGCTGCGGGCGATAACGAACAGCCATTTGATCCGCGCCAGCCCCGTTATGATTTCGTCGACGAGCCCGTCGACGAAATAGGTCTGGCTGCCATCCTCGCTGAGATCGCGAAACGGCAGTACTGCGATCGAGGCCTTGCAGGGAAGGGCGAGCGCCGGTGACGCTTCGGCCCCGGCCGTCGCGACTGCCGGTCCGGCGTAGCGATAACCTCGCCGTGGCAGGGTGGCGATCCAGTCGCTCGCCCCGCCTCCCTCTTGCAGGGCGCGCCGCAGAGCGGCGATCTGCACGGTGAGGTTGCTGTCTTCGACGACGAGCCCGGGCCATGCGGCCTCGATCAGATCGTCCTTTGAGATCGGCGCACCCTCTGCGCCGACAAGTCGCTCCAGAAGCGCGACGGCGCGGCCGCCGAGCATCGTCGGACGGTCGCCGCAAGAGAGAATGCCCGCAGCGACGTCCAGCGCGAATGGCCCGAACCTGTATGCGATCGCCATCGGCTCGTATCCCCTCCCCGCGCAATTTCGCACATTTTTCGGAACCCTTTCAGGACTTTTGCGAGCGCGAGCCGCAGTCTCTTCCTCGATGCAAGGGAGATGATCATGAATGCGAAACCAGTCATTCACCTGCCGGGCGAAGCGCACAAGGTGGCGCTGGCGGGCCAGCCTCTGGCGTTTCTCGTCACCGGCGAGGATACGAGCCACACGTCCATGTTCGAATGGACCGTTCCAGCGGGTTTTTCGACCGGTCTGCACGTGCATCGCGTCCAGGAAGAAACGTTCTACGTTCTGGATGGCGAATGCGAATGGCGCATCGGCGGTCGGACCATACGCGCGGCCCCTGGAGCCTATGTCTTCATTCCCCCCGGCGTTCCGCACGATATCGCCAATGTGAGCGACCGGCCCGCCCGCATGATCATGACCGTTTCGCCGCCGGGCCACGAACATTATTTCGAGGAGCTCGCGCGGCTCGTCGTCGACGGCCGCAAGCCCGACCCCGCCGCGATCGGCGATCTGCGCGCGCGCTACGACACCGACCAGCTCTCCGCGCTCCAGCGCTAGACCCGCAGGCGGCCCATGACTCCGCGCGCCCGTCATGCTAAGCGCGCGCCATGCTTGAAGGACTTCCCCCCAATGGCGCCGCCTGGTTGATGCGGCTCGAGACGGACGAGGCGACCGCCCGCCTCGTCGCCGACACGATCGTCGAGACCTTCGACCCCACCGAAACCGCCGCCGCCGCTTTCGAGAAAACGCCCTCGACCGACAGCTGGAAGACGGAAGAATGGGTGGCGGAAGTCTATTTCGGCCCGGAGCCCGACGAGGAGATGATCCGCGACCTCGTGCGCACGGTCGCTGGCGATGCGGCGGCCGACGGGCTGTTGTTCGGCCGTGTCAGCGAGCAGGATTGGGTCGCCGCCTCGCTGGAAGGCCTCGCTCCCGTGCGCGCCGGCCGCTTTCTCGTGCACGGCTCGCACGACCGAACGGCGCCGCGTGAAAACGATATCGGGCTGGAAATCGAGGCGGCGCTCGCCTTCGGCACCGGCCATCACGGCACGACACTCGGCTGCCTGAAGGCGCTGGACGCGATTTCCAAGCGCCGCCGTCCCAACCGCATTCTCGACATCGGCACGGGCACGGGCGTGCTCGCCATCGCCGCCGCGCGCCTGTGGCGCAAGCCCGTCGCAGCCGGCGACATCGACCCCGTTTCGACCGAGGCCGCCGCCGCCAATGCGCGGCTGAACGGCGCCTCGCCCTGGGTGAAGCCCGTGACGGCGCGCGGGACCATGCACCCGGCGCTGCGCCAGGGCGGCCCCTACGATCTCATTTTCGCGAATATTCTGGCGAAACCCCTGCGCCTGCTCGCGCCGCAGATCGCCGCCGTGGCGACGCATGACGCCGAACTGGTGCTGTCGGGCCTGCTCGCCCGCGATGTCGCGGGCGTGCTGACGGCCTATGCGGCGCAAGGCTTCTCGCTCGTCGCCCGCTCCGATCTCGACGGATGGGCGACGCTCGTCCTCCGGTCGGGCGGCGCGGCCGCCCGACCTCTTCACGATGTCGAATGACGAACCAGCTCAGAACAGCCGGCGCATTTCCGAATGCGCGAGCTTGTCATTGATCTCGCGCTCCACCGAATCGGTCCAGCGTCCCGCCATGTAGCGGGCCACGATCTCGTCGGCCTCCTGCTGGCGCGCGGCTTTCATCGCGTCGAAAATGCGGGTCAGAAGGCCGCGCGGCTGCGCGCGCTTGGCGCGTGCGCCATAGGCCTTGGAGGGAATGATCATCGTCGCCATGGTTTGGCTCCTTCGTTCGAGACGTAGAAGCTCCCTGACGTTCCACCCGACTCGGCTTGTCGCCGTTGCGCACAATATAGGTCAGCAATCATGTCAGAACTATTGATGCCGCACCGCACAAATCGCATGGCTGACTAGCCGCGAGCGGCGCCCTCATCGAAGCACGGCCTCGACAGCCAAAGGCTGGCGGACCCGGCAAGCGCCCTTTACCTTTGCGGCATGAAAACGCCCGCCTTCGAATCGCGCTTCCAGTCCTTCGCCGAGCTCGCCGACCCCACCCGCGCCGCCCCACGCGTCGCCGCGCTGCGCGCGGAATTGAAGGCGCAAGGTCTCGCCGGCTTCATCGTCCCACGCGCCGACGAGCACCAGAACGAATATGTGCCGCCAGGCGCCGAGCGGCTCGCCTGGTTGACCGGCTTCACCGGTTCTGCCGGCGCGGCCGTCGTGCTGGCCGACAAGGCGGCTGTGTTCGTCGACGGTCGCTACACGATCCAGGCGCGCGAACAGGTCGACGCGAAGCTCTTTTCCATCTGCGATCTCGTTTCGGACCCGCCGTCGCGCTGGATCTCGCGCGAGGCGCCTCGCGATGCGTCAATCGGTTACGATCCATGGCTGCACACGCCTGCCGCCGTCGAGGCGTTGCGCCGGGGCGCGGAAGAAGCCGGCGCGACGCTCATTGCGGTCGAAAGCAACCCCATCGACGCCATCTGGCCGGATCGCCCGTCTGCGCCTCGTGCGCCCGTCATCCTGCACGCGGAAAAACTCGCCGGCGAAACTGCGGCGAGAAAATTTGCGCGCATCGCGCATGCGCTCGGCAAGTCGGATGGCCTCGTGTTGAGCGATCCGCACGCCGTCGCCTGGGCCTTCAACATTCGCGGCGGCGACGTCGCGCATACGCCGCTGCCGCTCTCATGGGCGCTCGTGCCGAGAGAAGGCCGTGCGGCGCTCTATGTCGATGGCGGGAAGCTCTCGAACAGCGTGCGCGCCGCGCTCGAGGATCTCGCCGACGTGCGCGACCCCTCAGCGCTGGCCACCGATCTTGAGCTTCTGGCGCGTGACAAGAAGAAACTGCTGTTCGACGCCGCAACCGCGCCTGAAAAACTCGTTGCGCTCTATCGCGCCAGCGGTGGCGTGGCCGAGGTCGGCGCCGATCCGACTGCGCTGATGAAGGCGAAGAAGAACGCAGCCGAACTCAAGGGTTCGCGCGCCGCCCACATTCGCGACGGCGCGGCCATGGTCGAATTTTTGGCGTGGTTTGCGAGCGAAGCGCCGAACGGCAAGCTCACCGAGATCAGCGCCGCGCAGGCGCTCGAAACCTTCCGCCGCGCGACAGGAAAATTGAAGGAAATATCCTTCGGCACGATTTCCGCCTTCGGCGCGCACGCCGCCCTGCCCCACTATCGCGTGACCGAAAACAGCGACGCGAAGATCGGCAAGGGAATCTATCTCGTCGATTCCGGCGCGCAATATGTCGACGGCACCACCGACATCACGCGCACAACTCTTGTCGGCGCGCCCAAGAGCGATATGCGCGACAAATATACGCGCGTACTGAAAGGGCATATCGCGATTGCGACCGCCGTGTTCCCAAGAGGCACGACCGGCGCGCAGATCGATTCCTATGCGCGCCGCGCCTTGTGGGAGGTCGGAACCGATTTCGACCACGGCACGGGCCACGGCGTCGGCGCCTATCTCTCCGTGCACGAAGGCCCGCAGCGCATTTCGAAACTCGGCGGCGTCCCGCTCGAACCGGGCATGATCATCTCCAACGAGCCCGGCTATTACCGCGAAGGCGCCTACGGCATCCGCATCGAGAACCTTATCGTTGTAGAGGAGCGAAAGATCGCCGGCGCCGAACGCAAGATGCTTGGCTTCGAGACGATCACCTTCGCGCCGATCGACACGACGCTGGTCGATGTCAAGCTGATGGCGCGCGAGGAGATCGCCTGGCTCAACGCGTATCACAAGGCGGTTTGGGAGAAACTGGAAGGCAAGGTGTCGCCGACGGCGCGGAAGTGGCTGAGGGCGGCGACGAAGAAAGTGGGGTGATTTCCTTCTCCCCGTTTACGGGGAGAAGGTGGCCGAAGACCGGATGAGGGGCCCGCGCCGATACACGGCTCCCGGTCGTTTGGCCCCTCACCCCGACCCTCTCCCCGCAAACGGGGAGAGGGAGAGTTGGCTCCTCACTCCTGCCCCGTCCGCCGAAACCACTCGTCTTCCGAGATCACCTCGATCCCCAGTTCCTGCGCCTTGGTCAGCTTCGACCCCGCGCCCGGCCCCGCGACGACGAGGTCCGTCTTCTTCGACACCGACCCCGAAACCTTCGCGCCAAAACGATCGGCCTGCGCCTTGGCTTCGTCGCGCGTCAGGCGTTCGAGCGAACCGGTAAACACCACCGTCTTGCCGGCGACCGGACTGTCGTTCGCAACTGCTTCCATCGGCTGCGGCGCGACCTCGCGCAACAGCGCGTCGAGCGCCTTCTCGTTGTGCTCTTCGAGGAAGAAATCGGCGACAGCTTCCGCAACGACATCGCCGACGCCGTCGATATTGTTGATTTCTTCACGCGCCTCGGAACCTTCGGTCGCCTTGCTCGCGACAGCCCGCAGCGCCTCGAATGTTCCGAAATGCCGAGCGAGACGCCGCGCATTCGTTTCGCCGATACGCCTGATGCCAAGCGCGTAGACGAACCGGTTGAGCGCGATCCGCCGCCGCTGCTCGATCGACGCGAAGAGATTGCGCACCGAGGTCTCGCCAAAACCTTCCCATTGCGTCAGATCGAACTCGCCGGCTTCGCTGCGCTTCTGCAAGGTGAAGATGTCGGCAGGCGTCTTGATCAGCCCCTTCTCGTGGAAAAGCTCGATCTGCCTGTCGCCGAGCCCCTCGATATCCATGGCGAGGCGCGAGCAGAAATGCTTGAGCCGCTCCACAGCCTGCGCCGGGCAGATCAGGCCGCCGGAACAGCGCCGCACGACATCGGCGGCGCCATCATCGTCCGTCTCCTGCACGACGGCGGAATCGCAACGCGGGCACCGCGTCGGAAATTTGTATTTCGGCAATTCGTCAGTCGGCCGCTTTTCGAGGACGACTTCGACAACCTGCGGGATCACATCGCCCGCGCGCTGGATGACGACGGTGTCGCCGACGCGAATATCCTTGCGTTCGATCTCGTCGGCATTGTGCAGCGTCGCGTTCTGCACGACGACCCCGCCGACCGTGACCGGATCGAGTCGCGCGACCGGCGTGAGCGCGCCGGTGCGCCCGACCTGGATGTCGATCGCGCGCAGCACGGTCGTCGCGCGCTCCGCGGGAAATTTGTGGGCCACCGCCCAACGCGGCGCGCGAGAAACGAAGCCGAGGCGTTGCTGATACGAGAGATCGTCGACCTTGTAGACGACGCCGTCGATATCGTAGCCGAGCGAGGAACGCTGCTGCTCAATGGCGCGATAATGCGCGATCATTTCATCAGCTGAGTGGCAAAGCTTCGTCAGCCTGTTGGTGACGAAACCGGCATGATGCAGGAAGTCGAGCATGCCTTTCTGCGTCTTCGCCGGCATGTCCGACGCTTCACCCCAGGCATAGGCGAAGAAGCGCAGCGGCCGCTGCGCGGTGACGCTCGCATCGATCTGGCGCAGCGAGCCCGCCGCCGAATTGCGCGGGTTGGCGTAGATCATCTTGCCCGCCTCCGCCTGCCGTTCGTTCAGCGCGGCGAAATCGGCGCGGTTCATATAGACCTCGCCGCGCGCCTCCAGTACGGCGGGCGCATCGCCCTTCAGCCGGTGCGGAACGTCGGCGATCGTGCGCACATTGGCGGTAACATCCTCGCCCTCGAACCCGTCGCCGCGCGTCGCGGCCAGCACGAGTTCGCCTTGCTCGTAGCGCAGCGAGCAGGAGAGCCCGTCGATCTTCGGCTCCGCCGTGAAGGCGAGCGGCGCATCGTCCTTGAGGCCCAGAAAGCGTCGCACGCGCGCAACGAACTCGTGCGCTTCCTCGTCGGAAAACACATTGCCGAGCGACAACATCGGCACGGCGTGTTTCGCCTTGGCGAACTTTTGGCTCGGCGCGGCGCCGACTTTCTTTGTCAGCGAATCCGGCGCATGCAATTCCGGAAACGCCGCCTCCAGCGCCTCGTAGCGCCGGCGCAGCGCATCGTAGTCGGCGTCCGAGATCGTGGGCGCATCATCCTGATAGTAGCGCCGGTCGTGTTCGGCGATCTCGGCGCCGAGCAGCGTATGCTCCGCGCGCGCGACTTTTGGCGAGAGCTGGTCGATGGGCTTGAATTTCATGGGGAAGATGTAGCGCGGTTGAGCCAATCGGAGAAGCTGGGGCCGTCATTGCGAGGAGCGTAGCGACGCGGCAATCCATCTCCGAAAGACAGGCAGGCGCTGGGATGGATTGCTTCGTCGCGCTCCGCTCCTCGCAATGACGGGCCTGGCCCTACCCCGCGCCTTCCAGCAGCCGCGCCGCAGCCGCGCGCGCCTCCGCCGTGATGCTCGCGCCCGACAGCATGCGCGCGATTTCCTCGCGGCGCTCGGCCTCGTCGAGCGCCGCCACGGAAGTCGCCACGCGCTTGCCCTTGTCGAGCGCATCCTTGGCGATACGGAAATGCTTTCCCGCACGCGCCGCCACCTGCGGCGCATGGGTGACGGCGAGCACCTGCACGCGAGACGCCAAGCGCGCAAGGCGCTGGCCGATGGCGTCCGCCACCGCGCCGCCGACGCCCGTGTCGATCTCGTCGAACACCAGCGTCGGCGCTGAGCCCTTGTCGGCGAGCGTGACTTTCAGCGCCAGCATGAAACGCGAGAGTTCGCCGCCCGAGGCCACTTTCATCAGCGGGCCCGGTCGGGCGCCCGGATTGGTCTGCACCCAGAATTCCACGCGGTCGATTCCATCGGCGCTCGCGCTCGTCTCATCGCTGTCGATCTGCGTCGTGAAGACCGCGCGCTCCAGTTTGAGCGGCGCGAGTTCGCCCATCACGGCCTTGTCGAGTTTAGCGGCCGTCGCCCTGCGCGCCTTCGACAGCGCCGAGGCCTTCGCCGCAAATTCCGCGCGCGCCGCTTCCGCCTCGGCCGTCAGCCGCGCGAGATTGCTCTCGCCTTGCGCCAGAGCTTCGAGATCGGCGGCAAATTTCGCGGCGATTTTTGGCAAGTCCTCGACGCCGGCCTGATACTTGCGCGCGGCGGCGCGCAGCGCGAACAGGCGTTCTTCCGTGCGTTCGAGTTCGCGCGGATCATAGGCGGCTTCCTCGAGCGCCGATTCCAGCGTCGCACGCGCGGCTTCCACGCCATCGAGCGCGCTCGACAGCGCGGCCAGCGTCGGGTCGATCAGCTCCGGCGCCTGCGGCTGCCGGCGCTCGAGCCGGCGCAGCGCCAGCGCCAGCGCCGAAACCGGCGAATGCTCGCCGCCGACCGCCTCGTAGGCCTCGCGCAGATCGGCGGCGACCTTCTCCGACTGCATCATCTTCTGGCGATGCGTCGCGAGCTTCTCTTCTTCGCCGGCCTCCGGCGAGAGTTTCGCAAGCTCGGCATGGGCATGCGTCAGATAGTCGGCGTCGGCGCGGGCTTTCGCCAGCCGCGCCTCCTCCGCCTCGCGCGCCTCCTCCGTGTCGCGCATGCGCCGGTGCGCCGCGCGCACGCCGTCGGCCTGTTTCTGCAGGCCGCCAAACGCGTCGAGCAGCGCGCGATGGGTGGAGGCGTCCGTCAACGCGCGTTCGTCGTGCTGGCCGTGGATTTCCACGATCGCGCGGCCGATCGTGCGCAAGGCCTGTGCGCTGACAGCCTGATCGTTGACGAAGGCGCGCGTGCGCCCGTCGGCCATCTGCACGCGCCGCAGGATCAGATCGCCGTCGACGTCGATCTCCTGGCGCCGCGCGGCGTCTCGCGCCGGATGATCCATCGCGAGATCGAAGACCGCCGTCACCTGCCCCTGCGGCTGGCCCGCGCGCACCAGCGCGCCGTCGCCACGCCCGCCGAGCGCCAGCGTAAAGGCGTCGAGAAGGATGGACTTGCCGGCGCCCGTCTCGCCGGTCAGCACCGTCAGACCTCGATCGGGATCGAAATCGATCCTGTCGATCAGGACGATGTCGCGAATGGCGAGCTGAACCAGCATGGGTCAGGCGCGCCTTTCACAATCAGCCGACGGTCTTCCGGAACAGTTTCGAAATCCAGGAATCGCGCTGTTCGTTCGGCTCGAAGCCGCCCTCGCGCAGGCGCGCGTAGGCGTCCTTGTACCACTGCGAGTCCGGGTAATTGTGGCCGAGCACGGCCGCCGCCGTCTGCGCCTCGTTCACGATGCCGAGCCGCAGATAGGCTTCCACCAGACGGAACAGCGCCTCTTCCGTGTGGCGCGTCGACTGGTACTTGCCGATCACCTCGCGGAAGCGGTTGATCGCCGCGGTATAGTTGCTCTGCTCGAGATAGAAGCGGCCGACCTTCATCTCGCGCGCGGCGAGCTGGTCCTTGGCGACCTGGATCTTGAACTTGGCGTCGTTGACATATTCCGACTTCGGGAATTTCTCGACGAGCTGGTTGAAGATCGTGACGGACTTTTCCGCACGTTCCTGGTCGCGGTCGGCGTCCGGGATCTGGTTGTAGTAGGACATGCCGGCCAGATAGTAGATGTACGGCGCGTCCTTCGAGTTCGGATAGAGGCCGATGTAACGGTTGGCGGTCGCCACCGCCTCGTCGTACTTGCCTTCGGTATATTCCGAATAGGTCTGCATCAGCAGGCCCTTCTGCGACCAGCCGGAATTCGGATACTGCTTTTCCAGATCGCCGAACTTCTTGGCCGCGCCGCTGTAGTCCTTCTTGCCGAGGCGCGCGAGGCCCTGGTCGTAGATGCTGTCGGCCGGCACGTCGGGCAGGATTTCGGTCTTGTACTTCTCGCCGCCAAAGAAGCTGCTCAGCGGGTTCGAGGCGCTGTCGAGCGCGGAGCAGCCGGCGAGCGGCAGGCTCGCGGCGGCGATCAGCGCGACGCGCCGGGCGGCCGCGGCTCTGTGCAGGATCGAACGGACCAGGCTCTGCATCATGTCATCTCACGGCGGCGAAACTCGACATAGCGCGAGGGCCGCCAGCCGCCCCCAAATACGCCGGCGCCGACGGAGCCTTGTCCGCCGAACGCGATATTCACGTGCGCCCGCCTCGCCGAATCGTGAAACGTCCGGCGCGCGCGACGCGAAGTCACGGGCGTCATAGCGCAAAAAACCGCGCGACGCCAACGCTTGGAACTCTTGCGGCGCGATTGTGGCGATCTGTGGAGCGCGCCGCAAAAAACCGGCGCCGGCTGTCGCATGCCGCGTCCCTGTGTCCCGTCAGCTACGGTCGGGCGCCAGCGCCGGCTGCACGCCGAAGGCGGTGCGCGCCGCAATGTCCGGGCGCATTTCGCCAAGCGACGCGGTCGTGGCGGGCGAGAAACGCCAGGCCGAGGCGTCGGCGAACAGCGCTTGCAGCACGGCATGGTTCAGGGCGTGGCCGCCGCAGCGCGACCGGAAAGCGCCGCGGATCGGCGCGCCGGCGAGCGCGAGATCGCCCACCGCATCCAGCATCTTGTGGCGGACGAATTCGTCGCGGAAGCGCAGGCCCTCGGGGTTCACGACGCCATCGGCCGAAATGGCGATGGAGTTTTCCAGCGAGGCGCCCAGCGCAAAGCCCGCCCGCCACAGTCGCTCGATATCGCCGATGAAGCCGAAAGTGCGGGCGCGCGCGATCTCGCGCCGGAAGGTCGCGGGGTCGAGCCGCAGCGCCTTGCGCTGGCGGCCGATCGTCGCATGATCGAAGGAAATCTCGACGTCGAGCGTCAGGCTCCCGCCGCCGCCGGGGCCAAGTTCGGCAAAGGCGTCGCCGCGCTCGACGCGCACGCTCTTGAGGATTTCGATGTAGCGCCGCTCGGCCGTCAGCGTCGCGACGCCAGCCTCGTCGATCGCCGCGACGAAGGGGGCGGACGAGCCGTCGAGCACGGGAACTTCCGGCCCGTCGACCTCGATCAGCGCATTGTCGACGCCCAGCCCAGCCAGCGCCGCCATGGCGTGCTCCACGGTGGCGACGGCGTCGCGACCATCGAGGCCGAGGCTGGTGCAGAGTTCGGTCGAGACGACGCGCGACCACAGGGCGGGCGCGACCGGTTCGGCCGCAAGGTCGCTGCGCAGGAAAGCGATGCCGGCGCCCGCATCGGCGGGATGCAGCGCGATCCGCGCCGGCTTGCCGGAATGAACGCCGACGCCGTCAAGCGCGACGCTGGAGGAAAGCGTGGTCTGCGGCGCCCGGCCGAGGGCGCGGCCGGGGTTCGATTTCGGTCGTCGTGCAGTTTCGAGACGGGGCATCCGTTTCCGATCCGCCGGGGGATTGCGACGCAGCGTGTCGATCGCGCTCGAACGCTGCGCATCGACGAAAAAAGGCGGAAATTGCGCCGCCGAACGGGCCGGAAAATAGCCGCGTCGGCATCTCGCGCCAAATCACGGATTGTGAACGATTGTTAAAATGCGAGAGACGAAAATAAATTCAAAAGATCAAAAGGTTATCAAAGAAGCGGCGCCGGGTGGAGCCAACCCGGCGCCGCAATTGCGTCAGCAGGAAGACTGACGGCGGAGGAAGGCTGGAATTTCCAGCTGGTCTTCCTCGGAAGGACGCGCTGGAGCGGCGCGTCCGTAAGCATCGGCGCCTGCCGGGCGGGGCGCCGCCTGAGCAGGACGCTTGGCGTATTCGGCGTGGCTGGCGGCCGGCTGCGCCGGGCGGGCCTGCGGTTGGGCCACCGGCGCCGGGCGCGGGCCGAGCTGCGGCTCGACCTGGGCGCGGGCGGCGTCCTCGCGGCTGGAAGCGAACGAGGTCAGGCGCTCGAACAGGGTGCGGCGACGCTGCTCGACGGCCGAGACTGCATTGCCCTGACCGGCGGCGCGCGCCTCGTGCCACTGCTGCTGGACGTGGGGCGGCATGTCGTCGATCTGCGGAATGCGCGGCTGGCGCACCGGCTGCTCGGGCGCCGGCGGCACGTAGGGGCCGGCCGCACGAACAGGCTGCTCGACGGGCGCCGGCTCGGCCGGAGTCGGGTAGTAGCTCGCCGGCGGGGCGACCGGAGCGACATGCACCTGCTCGACCGGCTCGGGCGCCTGCTGCTGGGCGGCGGCGTGCGCTTGAGCCTGCGCAAGGGCTTGCGCCTGCGCGTGGGCGATGGCCGCCTGCTGGGCGGCGGCATAGGCGGCGGCATGGTCGGCCGGCGCCTGCTGCTGGACGACCGGCTCCGGCTCACGCTGCGCGACGGGGGCCGGCGCGGGCGCCGGCGCGGCGGCTGCGGCGGCGCGCGCCATGGCCTGCTGGCGCAGGCGCTCGGCGGCTTCGGCGATCTTGGCCTGCGCATCGTCGATCTCGGCCGTCATGGCGGGCTTGTCGATGCCGGTGGCGACGACCGACACGCGGATCACGCCGGCCAGCGACTCGTCGAAAGTCGCGCCGAGAATGATGTTGGCGTCCTCGTCCACTTCCTGGCGGATGCGGCTGGCGGCCTCGTCGACCTCGTACAGCGTCATGTCGGCGCCGCCGGTGATCGAGATCAGCAGGCCCTTGGCGCCCTTCATCGAGACTTCGTCGAGCAGCGGATTGGCGATCGCGGCCTCCGCGGCGTGGATCGCGCGCTGGTCGCCGGAAGCCTCGCCCGTGCCCATCATCGCCTTGCCCATCTCGCGCATGATCGAGCGCACATCGGCGAAGTCGAGATTGACGAGACCCTGCTTGACCATGAGGTCGGTGATCGAGGCGACGCCGGAATAGAGCACCTGGTCGGCCATGGCGAAGGCGTCGGCGAAAGTGGTGCGCTCCGTGGCGATGCGGAACAGGTTCTGGTTGGGGATGACGATCAGCGTGTCGACATGCTTCATCAGTTCGCCGATGCCGGATTCAGCGGTGCGCATGCGACGCGCGCCCTCGAACTGGAACGGCTTGGTGACGACGCCGACGGTCAGAATGCCGAGGTCGCGGGCCGTGCGCGCGATGACGGGCGCGGCGCCCGTGCCCGTGCCGCCGCCCATGCCGGCGGTGACGAAGCACATATGCGCGCCGGTCAGGTGATCGCGGATTTCCTCGATCGCCTCTTCGGCGGCCGCGCGGCCGACTTCCGGCTGCGCGCCGGCGCCGAGGCCCTCGGTCACCTGCAGCCCCATCTGGATGATGCGGTCGGCTTTCGACGACATCAGCGCCTGCGCGTCCGTATTGGCGACGATGAAGTCGACGCCGCTGAGGCCCGACGTGATCATGTTGTTGACCGCGTTGCAGCCGCCGCCGCCCACGCCGCACACCATGATCCTTGGCTTGAGCTCGCGCAGCTCGGGTTCCTTCAGATTGATCGTCATCGCCTCAGCCTCTTTTCCAATGGACCGCACTCACGCGCCCCGGTTTCACTCGTCCGTCGGGTTCCGCCGCCCGACGGCTCAACTCAAAAACTTTCCTTCAGCCACCGCCCGACACGGGCGAAATAGCCGTCAGCCCCCACGGCCGCCGCCAGTCGCTCCCGGCTCGGCTCGAAATGCTCCTGCCCCGCGACCTGCGGGTAGACAAGCAAGCCGACCGCCGCCGCGAAGGCGGGGCTCTTGCCCGATTCCGGCAGGC